>NZ_CP026102.1:1605850-1927020 GCF_002902945.1 Paraburkholderia caribensis | reverse complement strand
GCAATCGGTTTCCAGAACGCCGCACGGTACGCGTTGGTGGTCTGGGTGCCGGTCCATTTTCTCGGCATGGACTGGAAGACTTCATCGGCGCTGATCGACCCGAAATGGATCACGGTCGCGTTACCGGTGGGCATGGCGCTCGGCTCGCTGTCGAATAGCTGGATATCCGACGTATTGTTTCAAGGGCGCAGCTATATGGCGATCGTCTGGTACATGGTGCTGGCCTGCGCGACGGCAATCTTCATGATGTTCGTGCCGCACGGTAGTATGTTTGCGATCGTGCTTCTGTTTTTGTGCGGCTTTTTTGTCTTCGGGCCGGCGTCGTCTTTCTGGGCCTTGTGTCCTGATATTTTCGGGCGCCGCGCTGCGGGGACAGTAACAGGTGTGCTAAACACCATGTCGTACATGTTCGCTGGCATCGGCGAACCGGTTATCGGCCACATTATCGATGCCACCGGCCATACGTCGATCATCTTTCCGATTGTCGCAGGGCTTTGCGCAGCAAGCGCAGTGCTTTCGATGCTGATCAAGCGCTGAGGAATCGCGTCGCCCGAACCTGGCTGGACTTCTCGATGCTTTTGCGTTGCTGCGAGTCGATTCGTGGACGGCTGTTCTTTCTCGGGAGCGGCCGTTTGGAGCGTGCTGACTCGAACGGCCGAGTTGGGTCGCGAAGGGGCGTCCGGCGCCCCCGGCAACAGTCATTCGGTTGATCGACGTCAACCATCTGAGGCGCCGAGCATGGATCGCCGGCGCCCGGGTGAGTTCCAGCGGCGTGCGTACAGTTGCCTGATCTCATCGGTGGGTTCGCTCTCAATTTCCAGCGCATAGTCGATGAACAGCTCGCAGCCGGCCGCCATGTCGGTGAGGCATGGATGAAGACACGATCACCCGGTTCGATGGCTTCGCAGTTCGGTGAGCACGTGTGATTCGGGAAGCGGGCACTGTTACCATCGCGACTGCCATCAATTACCCGTGCGTCCGAGAGCCCGACGACGAAGGTGTGTGCGACATTGGCACGCCGCCGCGCGGCCGCCCGCCGCCAGCTGGCCAGCTCGCCCCTGCATTCGATAAGCCGCTAGCCGGCCGCGATGCGCCCCAGGACAAAGAATCCCGTCACGCACCCGAACTTCGTGCCCTTAAACTTCCCTGTTGCACGTGTGAAGTCCTCTTTGAGCCATTTCGTGCCATGTCGCGCAGCCGAACAATCCATGTGTGCTATTCATGAACCTCCGGGACCTGGCAGTTGCCGCTGGAGTCCATCCAGTACGACATCGATGTACCGCTCGTGGCTCTGTTTCAGCGACGAATTGGTACCGCCCTTCCAGCGTACGATGAATGCCTGATTCGAAAGTCGTTTGACATTCGACGTCAGAACGGGAAAGGCAGAGGGGTCGAGTTCTTCGAATCGCGTGCGCAATCTGCCTTCCCATGCGTCACGTTCGTCGGCACCGTGGCCCGCGAATTCCAGCGTCACGAAGCCGACCATCGCGGTAATCACCGTGTTGTACACGTGAATCAGATCTTCGGGTCTGAAGCCCGCGGAAAGCAAGGTCTGAAGAACCGCTTCGACCATCACGGGATTCATACTGGCATTCGAAATGATCTGCGAACCCAGTAACGGTGCGATGTTTGGATGCCGCGCAACGGCGTCGCGATAACGATTGAACAGTTCCTTCAACCAGTCGCGCCAGCGCGCGGCCGGCAGTGTTGGAGGAACAAGGTCGCCCAATGCCGCCGCGATCACTTCGACGAGTAACTCGTCGCGGCTTGGCACGTGCCAGTAGATAGCCGTCGGATAGACACCCAGCTCTCTCGCAACGTCGCGCAGGCTGAACGATGCGTAGCCTTTGGCATCGATCAATGCGAGGGCAGCGTCCACGATACGTTCTCTCGATAGCCCCTGATCCTTCGGGGCCCGGCCACGTCGCTTCTTCTCGGGCGCGGTAGCCGCCGCCGCTGACTCTTCCTTTCTGCTCAACGTGAGTTCTCGCCATTGAATTCGAACGAGCGTCACTCTACTGCAAACGGTGCGATCGCGCGAGACGTCGGGGAAAACCCGCAAATTTGCTCGCTTGCACATTTTAATTGTACGGCGTACATTAAATTCACTTCGAGAGCGTTGCTGATGATCTGCGATGGTTTTGACATGGCTCGCGCGTGAAGAGAAGGGATTCTGCATCGCTCGTGTCGACATGGCTGCCGAAGTCGAAGGGCAGTCTCGAAGCCGGTCAATATTTGTTAAGTTAGCACTACTATACGATGGAAGAGAGCTATGAAACCCAAAGCACTAACGTTCGACTACTTTGGCACGCTCGTCGATGTGACGACGGGCGGTATTCGCGGTATTGAAGGCGTATTGCAGCATCTTGCGCTCACGACGCAAACAGCGGCCAATGTCTATGCGGACTGGGACAGGCGCACGGTGCAGGGATACAGAAGCAACGCGTACCGGCGCTATCGCGATGTCGCGCAACAGGCGCTCAAGGATTGTCTGGAGGCGCTACATGAAGGCTGCACTAGGGGGCAGGAAATGGCGGCGTTGACTGAGTTGCTGCTGACACATCTGGTTGAATCATCTCCGCCTTTTGACGACGCCGTTGCGTTCCTCGACTGGGCACGCGACAGATTCGTGCTCATGCCGATTACCAACATGGACACTGACCTGTGGCGTCGAAGTCGTCTGGTTGAGTACTTTCCGAAAGTGACGACGGCGGAGATGGCCCGCGCGTACAAACCATCGGAGACGATCTTCAAAACTGGGCTTGCCACGCTCGACATGCGAGCCGACGAAATCTTCCATTGTTCGATCGGCACGTGGGCCGATATCGACGGTGCCAAGCCGCTCGGTATCAAGGTGGCGTGGATCAATCGTGGTGCCGAGAAACTGGGTGATTTCCAGGCGCGCCCGGATTATGAGTTCGCGACGCTCGAACCTGTGCGCAGCGTGCTGGAACATCTCATCAACGAATGACGGGAGCATGATCATGCGTATTCCTGCAATGAAGATGCTTGTGGCAGGCCTGAGCGTTGCGTTGGCATCCGCGGCGGTTCATGCCGACACGGTAGTGAAGATTGGTGTCGCAGGTCCACTGACGGGTTCGCAGGCGGCGAGCGGCAAAGACAACGAGCGCGGCGCGAGACTCGCTGTCGATGATCTCAATGCAAAGCATATGACGCTGAATGGCCAGCCGCTCAAGTTTGAATTGATTTCAGTGGACGATCAATCCGATCCGAAGGCCGGAGTGACTGTTGCGCAGAAACTCGTAGACAACGGTGTGCTCGCAGTAATCGGGCACTGGAATTCTGGCGTGACGATACCCGCGTCGAAGATCTACAACGATGCGAAGGTGATCATGATCACGCCCGCGGCATCGAACCCCGCATTGACGGTTCCCGGCTACCCGTACGTATTCCGTCTGACCACTGACGACAATGTACTTGGCGGAAAAATGGCTGACTTTGCCGCGAATACGCTGCATCTGAAGCGCGTCGCGGTGATAGACGATCGCACGGCATATGGCGCGGGTGTAGCGGATGTGTTTTCCAATACGGCGAAGAAGCAGGGAATCGAAATTATTGCGCGCGAGTACGCTACAGATCACACCGTTGATTTCAAGGCGGTGCTGTCGAAGGTGAAACTGGAGAAACCGCAAGCCATTTTCTACGGCGGTTATTACGGGCAGGCCGCCTATCTGGCCAGACAGATGCGCGACCTTGGAATCAACGCGGTATTGATGGGTGGCGATGGACTGTGCGTCGGCGAATTTCCGAAGCTTGCCGACGGTGCGCTCGACAAGAAAATGTACTGTCCACAAGGCGGTGTGCCGCTTGCAGCGTTACCCGATGGCAAACGCTTCGAGGCCCGCTTCAAGGCAGCATATGGTGTCGATCCCGATCAGAAGGCACCGTCTTTCTACGCCGCCACCTTGATGATGGGCGAGGCAATTGCGAAGGCGCAATCGCTATCGCCAGAAGCACTCGACAAGACGCTTCATCAGACGACCTTTAACACCCTGTTCGGGCAAGTACGCTTCGATCAGCGCGGCGAATGGATCAAGGCACCGATGACGGTATATCGGTCCGCGGGCGGATCGATCGTGCCCGTCGAATGACCGATCTCGCAGAACCCATATTCAGCAACAGATCCCGAATGAATCAGGAGTGCATATGTCGATAACCAACGTATTGCCATCGCAGCCGGATATGGCGGAACTCAGGCGCGCGGCTTCACTCGCCTCGGGCGCGTTCGCAAAGTCGAACCCCAAAAGTGAAGCGGCGCATCTTGAAGCCTTATCCGTCATGCCGGGCGGCAATACCCGTTCCGTGCTGTTTTATTCGCCGTTCCCATTGACGATCGCGCGCGGCGAGGGCAAGCGCTTGTGGGACGTAGACGGTCACGCCTATACTGACTTCCTCGCCGAGTACACGACGGCGATGTATGGCCATAGTCACCCCGTGATTCGCGCAGCCGTTGTCGAGGCACTCGATAACGGTCTCAATCTGACGGGCCACAATACGCTGGAAGTGCCGCTTGCGCGTCTGTTGCAAGAGCGTTTCGATTCCGTCGAATCACTGCGATTTACAAACTCAGGTACGGAGTCGAACCTGATGGCCATTGCGGCGTCGCTCATCTTCACGGGGCGCAAGAAAGTCATTGCCCTTAAGGGCGGCTATCACGGCGGTGTTCTGACTTTCGGTAGCGGCAATAGCGCGGTGAACGTGCCGCACGATTTCGTCGTCGTGCCGTACAACGATCTGAGCGCCGTCGAAGCCGTCTTCGCTACGCACGGGGACGAGATCGCCGCCGTTATCGTGGAGCCGATGCAGGTTGCAGGTGGATGCATCGTCGGCGAACCTGAATTCCTGAAGGGATTGCGAGCGCTGACGCAACGACACGATGCGTTGCTGATTTTCGACGAAGTCGTGACATCGCGCCTGTCGGGTGGTGGACGGCAGGCGTTGCTCGGCATCCGTCCCGACCTCACGACGTTCGGTAAGTACATTGGCGGCGGCATGTCGTTTGGCGCATTTGGCGGCCGCAAGGATGTGATGGCGCAGTTCGATCCGCGCTTGCCCGGCGCCACGCCGCACGCGGGTACGTTCAACAACAACGTGTTGTCGATGGCAGCCGGATACGCGGGCCTTTCTCGCCTCTATACGCCAGGCGCTGCCGCTGCGCTCAACGAAAAAGGCGAGCGGCTGCGGGCGCGAATCAACGGGCTGTGCCGCGAACGCCATGTCGCGATGCAGTTCACAGGCATCGGATCGCTGATGAATCTGCATGCGGGCACTCAGCCGATCCATTCCGTCGACGATCTCAGCGAGGCCGAAACGCCGCTCAAAGACCTGTTCTTCTTTCACATGACTGAACATGGATGTTACGTCGCGCGCCGCGGCTTCATCGTGCTGACACTGGCACACGACGAAGCCGATCTGCAACGTCTCGAAGAAGCGGTGACGTCGTTCATCGACCGATATGAAGCGCTGCTTCGCGCCTGATAGGCAGCCTGAGGAGAGAGCGTTGACATCTGATCAGTCAGCTCGCGCGCCGAGGCCGCTGCGCAGCCGCCGTTGGTTCGACAACCCATCGAATCCCGGCATGACTGCGCTGTATCTCGAGCGCTACATGAACTTCGGCATTACGCGCGAAGAGTTGCAGTCGGGTAAGCCGATCGTCGGAATCGCGCAGACAGGCTCTGATCTCGCGCCGTGCAATCGACACCATATCGAGCTTGCAAAACGCGTGCGCGACGGCATCCGCGACGCGGGCGGTATTCCGCTCGAGTTTCCTGTTCATCCGATCCAGGAAACGGGCAAGCGGCCGACAGCGGCACTCGATCGCAATCTGGCCTATCTCGGGCTGGTCGAAGTACTGCACGGCTATCCGCTAGACGGCGTTGTGCTCACGACAGGTTGCGACAAGACCACGCCCGCTTGCCTGATGGCCGCTGCGACCGTCAACATTCCGGCGATCGTGCTGTCGGGTGGTCCGATGCTCGACGGCTGGTATCAGGGGAAACTGGCGGGCTCCGGCACCGTTGTGTGGGAGGCGCGCAAGGAACTCGCGAGAGACGAACTCGATTACGCGGCGTTCATGGAAAAGGTCGCGGCGTCGGCACCGTCCGCGGGACACTGCAATTCGATGGGCACGGCGCTTTCGATGAATTCGCTCGCCGAAGCACTCGGCATGTCGTTGCCCGGTTGCGCATCGGTGCCTGCGCCGTATCGCGAGCGCGGCTGGTTTGCGTACGAGACGGGCAAGCGGATCGTGCAGATGATCGGCGAAAACCTCAGGCCGTCGGACATCATGACGTGCAAGGCCTTCGAAAACGCAGTGGCCGTCGCAGCCGCGATCGGCGCTTCGTCGAATTGCCCAATCCACATGATCGCGATCGCTCGACACATTGGCGTGGCGCATTCGCTCGATGACTGGCAGCGCGTCGGTGCCGACATTCCTTTGCTTGTCGATTGCCAGCCGGCGGGGCGTTTCCTCGGCGAAGCCTTTCATCGTGCCGGTGGTGTGCCGGGCGTGATGAGGGAATTGCTTGCTGCGGGCCGGTTGCACGGCGGCGAGATGACCGTCACCGGGCGTGTGCTGGCGGAAAATCTGGCGCAGGTCGCTGCGCCGGACCGCGAAGTGATCCGGGCATTCGATGCGCCGCTGAAGCCCGCAGGCGGCCATATCGTGCTCGGCGGGAACCTGTTCGACAACGCTGTGATGAAAGTCAGCGTCATCGACGCACGGTTTAGAGGGCGCTTCCTGTCGAATCCCGACGATCCGGATGCATTCGAAGTCACGGCTGTGGTCTTCGAAGGCCCGGAGGACTATCACGCACGGATCGACGATCCCGCACTTGCAATCGACGAAAACTCGATGCTCGTCATGCGGAACTGCGGACCCGTCGGTTATCCGGGCGGTGCCGAAGTGGTCAACATGCAGCCGCCGGCAGCATTGATCCGTCGCGGCATCGACACGTTGCCGACGATGGGCGATGGGCGCCAGAGCGGCACTTCGGGCAGTCCGTCCATTCTGAACGTATCGCCGGAAGCGGTGTTAGGCGGCGGGCTGGCGCTGCTGAAAACGGGCGACCGGCTGCGCATCGATCTGAAGAGGCGACGCGTCGACCTGCTGGTCTCCGATGACGAGCTTGCTGCGCGCCGGGCCGCGTGGTCTGCGCCGTTGCTGCACAATCAGACCCCCTGGGAGGACATGTATCGAAGCATGGTAGGTCAGCAGGGCAACGGCGCGTGTCTCGAACCGGCGACCATGTATCTCAACATCATCGAGTTGCGCGGCGAATCGCGCGACAACCACTGACGGGGCGACCATGACTCAGGCAAACGGGATTCAGTTGCCGCGCGTGGCTATCGTGACAGGCGCGGGGTCGGGCATCGGCAAGGCGGCGGCGCTCGAACTGCTGAGGAACGGATGGGCGGTTGCGCTGCTCGGCAGACGTATCGAGCCGTTGCGGGAGATCGCCAATGACGCCGCGTTCGAAGAGCGCGCATTCGCGGTGTCTTGCGATGTATCCGATCCGCTTGCCGTTACCTCATCGTTTGACGCCGTCGTTGCGCATTTCGGGCGGATCGATCTGCTGTTCAACAATGCGGGCATTGGCAATCCGCCCGGTTCGTTTGAAACGTGGACGCCCGAACAATGGCGCGGCACCGTCGACGTCAACCTCAACGGCATGTTTTTCTGCTTGCAGAGGGCGTTCAGGATCATGTCGACGCAAACCCCGCGTGGCGGCCGAGTCATTAATAACGGGTCACTGTCAGCCTGGGTGCCGCGACCGAATTCGATCGCCTACACGGCCACGAAGCACGCCGTGACGGGCCTGACGCGCTGCGCCGCGCTCGATGGCCGTGCGTACGACATCGCCGTGGGCCAGATCGACGTGGGCAACGCGCACAGCGACCTTGCAGGGCCTATGGCGCACGGGGTTCCGCAAGCCAATGGGGAACTGTCAGCGGAACCGCTGATCGACGCGGAAATAGTGGGTCGTTCGGTGGCGTATATGGCGAACTTGCCGCTCGACGCGAATGTGCTTTTTCACACCGTGATGGCAACGAAAATGCCATTTGTCGGGCGAGGATGACGCATCACCTCATATGATTTCGGATGTAGACGTATTCATCATCGGCAGGTCGGGACGACCTATGAGTCAGCTTTCGCTGCAGTCGGATGAGTATTCGCGGCCAAGAGCCGCCGGTCGAGGTCGACTCCAGTTTTGATCAGCCAAGGTCTCGTTTACCCTCGCTCAATGGCCGGTTTCCGGCGAGCGAATTGCTGGCGGCACTGCCTCAACGCGGCCAACTCCTGCCACTCGCTAGCGCGCGCCTGCAGACGCTCAAATGGCCGATCCTGAGCAGGCAGCGGACGTCCACTCGCCATCCCTATCGTCGGGCCATCGGCCACTTTCGCTTGTGTTCCCTTCGACACCCTCAATGTGCGATCGACAACCCAGCAAGCATTGCTACACCATTCGCGGCTTCTATTCCGACGTCCTCGGCAACAACATCGATTCCGTTGATCGTCGTACGAGCCGTGTCTTCCACCCCGAAGCTAGCGTCGCCAACATCGACCATCGCTTTGATATGGTCACTGCCAGCCAGCGCCCCAAACCAGAACCTCGCGGCACTGGATCGAGCGCTGTATTCCTCAATCGTAATCCTGACCTGAACGCCGGTCGAGACGATCTTCAATCCATCCTTGTCCGCCTGACGCTCAAAAGCATCGATCACACCAGCGCGCACAGATGCGGGCACTTGATGTCCGTTTGAGTCCACCGTGGGTTCAGCCACCCCATCGTTCAAGCGCGTCCTCAAGTTCTCACCGCCGGCGTGTGCTGCCTCGATAGTGGGTTGTGTTGTTGCAGCACACCCAACAAGGAGGGCGACGGCGGTGATACCCGACGCCCGCAGAATCTTTGAATTCAACTTTGTCCTCAGAATATGATCATCGCCGGTTGCGGAGGCGCAGAGGCAGTTTGTTGTCCAAACCGACGCTTATCGCCATTCTCGCCTTCGATGCTGGCGTCGTGACGGGAGTCGCCGGGGGGTGTCCCAGGAGCCATATCTACACTGGGTGGCTCTGATAGCAACAACAACTGCCAGTTGATTTCCTGCGGCGACCTAGTTGGGAAACCGCTGTGTTAGCTCCTGGTTCCGAGGAATATGAATCCCTCATTCCTCGCCGAATTGACCCCCGCAGCGATCATCTGCGTTCCTGAAATGACGACTTCAAATCCAATTGATGTACCCGCCCCCTCCGGGCAAGACGCGGAGTTGAAGGTCACGTTGGCGTCGAACACATTCTTTCCGCTTGCTCGCGGTTTCGCGGACCCACTAAAGGCACACGTCCCCGTAGCACCATTGAAAGTGCCGTCGGCAGCAATGGTGAGGGTTGTCGTCTCGGGGTTACCAGCGGCAGTTCCAGTCCAGGTGCCTACTGCCTCTGAAATTGTGGGCGTCGCGTCGTAGGTTGCGTTGTAAGTCCCGCTGAAGTTGATGGACCTACCTGATTCACTTACGGTGGCAGACAGGGATTGCTTCGTCGCCACGGTCCCTGTGAGTGATCCGGGGAAAACCCCGGTCCCAACTACAAAATCGACGGCCGACTTGTCCGAGATGCTGTTTCCGGTGACCGTGAGCGTTCCTTCGATCATGCCATCCACTACGTTATTCGCCGAGTACACGGCGAAATATTGTCCCGTCTCTAACACCAATGTCGCGACGGCGTGACCGTCGCTCGAATTACCTTGCCAAAAGCCTTGCGGATCAGCGTTCACGACAGTTGGTGATGAGCCGCCGCCGCCCCCACATGCGCTCAGGAATACAGCAGCTACTGCGTATACGATGGTGCTCTTTGCCTTCATGTTGCTCTCCAGGTTGTTTTTCACTTCCTTGCCGCATTCCCCGGTCTGCAACAAGTATCTTCAGTCTAGATGGGATCGAGCCTCCGCTCTTGATCCCTATCAAGATGTAACAGGACGCTTGCAAAGCAGTCCGATCGGTGTCGATTGAATATTTCCCCCAGCGAGTTCGACGGGACGATTGGTCAGGCGCGCGTTGGTCGAGGTCATGCAATAAGGCCTGCACCGTTCCATCTGCAATGCAGTACGCATTCCATTCGGTTTCGGAATCTGTGATCTCGACTGGCTTAGGAAACAGAAGATAACTTGATCAATGTCAGACGTACCCGAAGCGGCCACTCATAGTCTTCATCTGAGTCACTGATGCATCGGATAGGCTGTGCGTCCCCAAACGGTGAAGCCGAGCGATTGATTTGCGCCTGTTGGTACCGTTGGCTATTGCTGGCTATTGCACATGCTTACGGGAGGAAGAATGCGCCATCTCATATCAAGTCTCGTAGCCGCGCTCTCATTTGCGATATTGGCGTGTACTACAGTGCCGGGCGACAAGACCCTGCTTGACTTCCTGGGAGACGGCGCGACGACGCGGGAGACCGCTCTGTTCAAGCTTGGTGAACCATCAGGCACGTTTGATCGTGACAGAATCCTGACCTATCGGATCGGAAGCCCGAAAGATGGCGGCTATCTTTTATTGCATCCGCATGCAGCAGGCACCGAATACAACTGGAGCGCCGAACCAGGT
The DNA here is from genome assembly GCF_002902945.1 of Paraburkholderia caribensis. Classification (NCBI taxonomy): domain Bacteria; kingdom Pseudomonadati; phylum Pseudomonadota; class Betaproteobacteria; order Burkholderiales; family Burkholderiaceae; genus Paraburkholderia; species Paraburkholderia caribensis. Next base: position 1,916,403 of record NZ_CP026102.1, on the reverse strand, counting down.
GTCACGCTATACAGCCTGGTTCTTGTATTCGACGAGAAGGATATCTTGGTGAAACACTCTCTTGTACGCGTTAGGTAATTGTGAAAGTGATAACTTTGGTCAAGATATGTCCTCGTTTGCCGGTCGTCTCATATTGATTTCCCTGATAACTGTTCCGCTGTGCGCGGGCTGTATCATTTTTCCTGTGGACTACTATTACGTCGGTTCGCGTAAAAATATTTCGGAGCAAACCCAAGCAAAGCTTGTTGTTGGGGTTACAACCATGGAAGACGTTTTGTTGGTCCTCGGAGAACCGGAGCAGTCATTTCCGAAGCTGAATGTACTGGTCTATAAGTGGGACAAGGTTAAGGCGCTACTACTCTATGCGGCCCCGGTTCCGGCACCAAATGGCGCTGGTGCCGTCGAAATTGGGAAACACTATGAGCTGGACCTGACATTCGACACGAATAACATACTGTCCGAGACAAACCTTATCGCGAATGCTCCATAGCGACAAATTGTATCTACCGCCTGCCTTGCCGCAGTAAAGGCTGCGCAGGCCAATGACCGAATTGCTTCGGGACCAGACGTTGTCTCCAAGAGGTGTTTGAGGACCGCTGCGGGTCGACTTCTGTCTGATGTAGTCGGGGCGACGGCAGCATCTGTGGTCGGCTCACCGTCGGACCGTATGCGGCCACTTCCGGTCATTGGGGCAGCAAAGCAATGTGCCACTCCTGTGTCCGCTTGACGCACGGGAGCAGTCATTGTGAATTGGGGTGAAAAGGTCCGAGTCGATCAGCAACGGAGAGCCGCGCCTGCTAACCGTTGACCAGATTCTCATCAGCCGGAAGACTGCGCGCCTCCCTTCTCAACGATTGCGGGGCCGTTCCAAACGCCCGAACAAAAACTTCCCGGATATCGCGTCCGTCACGAATTCCGACTTCGCTCGCGATAGTTTCAAGCGAATAACGGCGACGTTCGATCATGTCTCTGGCCGAGCCTGTGTGAAAACGCACTCATCGCCTAAACTGAATCAACTCATTGAGACCGGGTGACTCATGAAGCGATTCGTTGAAGGCGATGACCGCAAACAGGTCGCACTACTTCCCGAATGCGTCGACGACTACGTAGGACAGGACAATCCGGTCAGAATCATAGATGTCTTCGTCGACGAACTGGACCTTGCGGAACTTGGCTTCAACGGCGCTACGCCGGCAGTCACAGGGCGTCCGTCCTACCACCCGGGCGTGATGCTCAAGGTCTACATTTATGGCTACCTGAACCGTGTACCTTCCAGCCGGCGTCTTGAGCGCGAATGCCAGCGCAATATCGAAATGATGTGGCTGACAGGACGTCTGACACCAGACTTCAAGACGATCGCAGACTTTCGCCGCGACAACGGCGCGGCGATACGGAACGTATGCCGGCGTTTCGTCGAACTATGCCGCGGTCTGAAACTGCTATCTGCCGATACAGTGGCCATCGACGGCAGCAAGTTCAAGGCTGTGAACAGCCGGGACAGGAATTACACGGCGGGCAAGATCGACAAGCGTCAGCAGCAGATTGAGGAAAGCGTTCAGCGATACCTCGACGCGATTGAAACCGCAGACCGAACCAGTCCAATTGGTTTCGATGTGAAGACTGTGCGGCTTTACGAGAAGATCGCCCGTTTGCGCCAGCAGATGCGTGAACTCGAGCAGATCAGAGCGCAGTTGAAGAACCAGCCCGACAAGCAGGTGTCACTCACGGATCCCGATTCCCGTTCCATGACCAGTGATGGCAGGAGAACCGGAACGGTCGGCTACAACGTTCAGACTGTCGTGGACACGAAGCATCATCTGATTGTCGAGCATGAGGTGACCAACGTCGGAAACGATCGTGCTCAACTCAGCAAGATGGCCTCGTCAGCGAAGGAGGCGATGGGCAAACCGGGACTGAAGGTGCTGGCTGATCGGGGCTACTACAGCGGTCCTGAGATCCGCTCGTGCGATCTGGCCGGCATCACAGCGTATGTCCCCAAACCACTGACCTCGGCGTCGAGGAAGAAGGGCCTCTTTACAAAGCGCGACTTCGTCTACGTTGCAAAAGACGACGTGTATCGATGCCCAGCCGGCGAACGCGCCATTCATCGATTTAACACTGTCGAAAATGAAATGAATCTGCGGGTGTACTGGCCCAGCGCATGCCCGCGCTGCCCTCTCAAGGCACGCTGTTCGCCCAGCGACTATCGCCGCATCCGACGATGGGAGCACGAACATGTACTGGAAGCTATGCAGCGTCGGTTGGACCGGAACCCTGAGGCAATGACCATCCGCAGAAGTACTGTCGAGCATGTCTTCGGCACGCTCAAGCACTGGATGGGTTCCACACACTTCCTGACGCGGACGCTCGGGCGAGTGAGTACGGAAATGAGTCTCCAGGTACTGGCCTACAACCTTAAGCGAGTCATGAATATACTTGGGGTTGCGAGGACGATGAAGGCGATGAGGATGGCTGGAAGCTGAGGCTTGAGGGCCTTCTTGCGACCGGCGATTTCGAGAAGATCGCCGGGTCTACAAAACGCGCTCCAGCACGGCAGGCAAACTCGCCTTAACGCGAAAAAAGTCGTTTCGACACAACCTCGGCCGCTTCGAGACGGAGTCGCTCGAGTGCTTTGGCCGGAAATTCGCCCGTCTCGGAAAGAAAAATGCGTCCGAATTGTCGGATACTTAGGTGCACAGCCTTTGCCAGATCGTCTACGTGCAGTGGCTTAGACAGATTTACACGGAGGTATTCCGGCGCCGTTTGAATTCTGTTCGACTTTGGAGCGAGTGCCAGCATCTCCATGCTGCGACTGTCCACCGGATCGCCTGTGATGCATGACCAGCGCGCGGCACCGACGTCGCGAAATCAGAGTCGTGCCCCTTTTCTACCATGCCGGGCACGACGTCGATCGACGACGATATTGTCGAACGGGCGCTCCTGTGCGCCCGACGCTCGTGAGATTTTGAGGCTGGCAGTTGCCAGCGCGAGAAAGAGCAGCGAACTGCCAATCACACCGGCAAATCCGAGTGCCGGATAGATCCAGCCCGCGACGGCTGAACCAAGACCAATCCCACAGAACACAAACGACGCGGTCAGCGCCAGCGCTACGCCGCGCAATTGCGGCACGAGTTCGACGATGCGTCGTTGCTGCGAAGGCCACAGCAGGTCGGTCGCGAACGCCCACGCGGTCAGCGCGACAAACAGCCACCCCACGCTCGGCGATGCGAGCCATAGAAAGACGAGGTCCGCCGAAAGCAGCGCGAGGCCGGCGAGCAACATGGTTTCCGCACTATAGCGTCGTGCCGCGCGCGTTACGAACAGATTACCCGCGACGCCCGCAACGCCCAGCACGACAAGCGATGTCGACACCGTTCCAGGCCCCGCATGAAAGACGTCGCGGATAATGGGCGCGATGAACGAATAGGTCGAGTAAACGCCCGCCGCAATAAAGAACACGACGAGGAACGCGCTGAGCGTGTCGGTGCGCGTCAAAAGCGCGGTGACCGTCGAGAGCTTGACATGTTCGCCTTCGCTGGAGTCGGGCACCGCCCATGCGATGAGCGCCGCCGTCGCGGCGCCTGTCACTGCCACGGCCAGAAACAGAACTCGCGCCCCACACGCATGCGCTATCCACGCCGAAAGCGGCATGCCGACAAGGCCCGCGATGCTCAGTCCGAGCAGCACGACGGCGATTGCGCTGCCCTGATGCTCACGATCGGCGAGGCTCGATCCGAGTGCGCCGAGTACGGGGCCGATGAAACCCGCGCCAAGCCCCATCAGCACGCGTGAAACCAGCAGCACAGGATAGTTCGGCGCCGCGGCAAACAGGAGCGCCGCCGCGCTGAAGAGCCCCAATCCAAGCAATACCTGGCGGCGGCGCCGTAAGTGTCCGAAGCCGACTTGCAGCAATGGCGCAGCAAAAGCGAACGTCACGCCGAATACGGAAATCAGGTAGGCACTTTGTGAGTCGGCGAGCCCCCATTGACGCGAAATCGCATCGAGACTGCCTACGACGGACAGCGCGCCCGTCGCCTGAACGAAGTACGCGAGGCTGAGAGTGCGAAGCGCGCGTCGGGTTGGCGCGGAAAATGGCGTGTTCATTCGAGTGGTTTCAGAGTTCGGGTGCGCAGCGATCCGACACCAGGCGCGTACCGGACGATATCCGCCGCGAGGCGAAGCGCGCCCACGACGAAGATCAGCAAGCCGAGCGTTTGACGCAGTGTGCGTGACATGGGCAATCAGCCGTTCGCGAGCAGCGTGTAGCTGGCCGTTTTCGTGACGTCGGTCCGCGGGTCCGAAATGGCGTTCTCCATCACGCCGACGATTATCCCCGCTAAACCGAACGTTTTGAAATCGCACCGTTTCTAGGCGAACTGGACTGGAAGGGCGGCCCGAGCCTCAGGCGACGGGGATTGGGTTGTCGCGCAGTGAGAGGTTGAACTGGTCGACAAACGCGTGCTCGTTGGGGCCCGCGTTGTCGCGCAGCGGCTGCGCGACGCTGACGACCACTTCGGTCGTAGCCGTGGCGAGCTTGTCCATTGTCTCTGCGATGAACGCGTCGAGCGGCATCGCGCGCGGGTCGCCGCTCTTGTGGACGAGATCGGTATCGACCCAAGGCGGCGTGATTTCGAGCACGCGAACGCTGGTGTCGCGCAGCATGAAACGCTGCGACATCGAATACGAATGCAGCGCGGCCTTCGTCGCCGAGTAGAGCGCAGTGGTGGCGAGCGGCACGTAGGCGAGCACCGAACTGTTGTTGATGATGTACGATTCCGGTTGTTGCTTCAAATGCTCGACGAATGCCGCGCTCAACCTTACAGGCCCGAGCAGGTTCGTGTTGATCAAGTGGACGGCTTGCGCGTCGTCGAGGACGCCGCCCGCATCGTCGAACGGCATGATACCGGCGTTGTTGATGACGACGTTGAGCGTCGGGTACTTCGCGATCAGCTGCCGCGCGACCTGCTGGATCTGTGCGCCATCGGCGATGTCGAGTTCGATCGTGTCGATGCCCGGATTCGCTTTTGCGACTTCGTCCAGCAAGGCCTTGCGGCGCCCCGCGATGATGACCTTGTTGCCGCGCTTGTGAAAAGCTTCTGCAAGCGAACGGCCGATGCCCGAAGTGCCGCCTGTAATGAATATCGTGTTGCCAGAGAGTTTCATGCTCACATCTCCTTTGAGATGACTATGTATCTGATGTGGATGTCAATGCGTGGCTGTGTAGCGTGGTGCTGGAACGTTGGTCGACAGCAGGGAAGACATCGCGCGCCGCGCGCTTTCGTATCCGACCCATTTAGCAACGTCATGTAGAGAAGGGACCGTCACAAGCTCGCCCCGATCAAACCCAACCAGCGCGGCATCGACCATGTTTTCAGCGGACATCACGATCGACTTGTCCAGGTTTTCGAGCGGCAGGCCGCCTGTCTGCCAGAAATCGGTAGCCGTCGCGCCCGGCAGAACGGCCTGGATCTGAATTCCTTTGTTAGCGAGCTCGTAATGCAGAGACTGGCTGAATGCCAGCACGAACGCCTTGCTGCCGCCATAAACGCCATTGAGCGCTTCCGGCGCAATTGCAACGATCGACGAGATATTGATGACGGCTCCTTTGCCGCGCGACAGAAACTCGGGTACCGCGGCGTAGGTGAGGCGCATCAGGGCCGTCACGTTGAGATCGATCAGGCGCGACATCGCATCAACGTCACTGTCCGCAAGGGGCCTGTGCGTGCCGACGCCTGCGTTATTCACCAGCAATGTGATCGTCGCGTCCTGTTTTAGCTTCGCTTCGACGATCGAAAGGCCGTCCTTAGTACCAAGGTCTGCGGCGAGAACTTCGACACTGCGTTGCGTTTGCGTCGTGATGCGGCTGGCAAGCGCGGTGAGGCGCTCACGGTTGCGTGCAACGAGTATGAGCTCGTAGCCTCGTCGCGCGAGGCGCTCGGCGTACACCGCACCGATGCCAGACGATGCGCCGGTAATCAGCGCGGTGCCCAAATGTGCATGCGTCATCATGTCACTCCGTGTCGAAGACGATTGTGTGGGAGTGAATTGTGGTACCGACGGCCAGCAACTCAAATGACGTTTAAGGTCATGTTTTAAGACATTCCTAATGCGGAGCAGGCGGCGCAATAACGAGCAGGGAGAAGCGCGCATCGGTGGCGCGAGCTATAGAGAGAATGAATCGCGAAGTGGGGAATGGGTGAGGCAGGCGGTCGGCCCTCAATCCGAAACCGACCAGGACGGCACGAAATTCATCTCGTTACAACGATTATAGAATTCACGGAAAGCCGCGGTGTCTGCGGCGATACGCCATCAATTTACTAATCGTCGATCCGGCGTTCATTATCGGTCACATTACGAGACTCTCGCCTCAACGACTGCGGAGTCATTTGATAGGCCCGGGTAAAAACGTCCCGGAGGTGACGCCTGTCACGAAAGCCCGTTTCGCGCGCGATTGTTTCAAGCGAATGACGGCCACGTTCGATCAGGTTTCTCGCCGCTTCGAGACGAAGACGCTCGATTGCCTTGGCGGGAGATTCCCCGGTCTCGGAAAGAAAAATACGCGTAAATTGTCGGCTGCTGAGATGTGCCGCCTTGGCAAGATCGTCGACGCGAAGGGGCTTGGATAAATTTAGGCGTGCATGTTCAAGCGCCATCTGGATTCGATCCGACTTCGGTGCAAGCGCCAACATTTCAGAGTGCTGCGACTGTCCGCCTGACCGTCGATGAGGCATGACCATCGCACGCGCCACCGATACCGCGAAATCCGCGCCGAGATCCTTTTCCACCAGGCCAAGCGCCAGATCCATCGCCGCCGTCAACCCCGCGGACGTCCATATCGAACCATCGACAATAAAGATGCGGTCGGCTTCGACGTGAATGCGTGGCCAGCGCGCTTGCAAGGCGTCTGCGAAAGCCCAATGTGTGGTCGCACGCTTGCCGTCGAGAAGCCCGGCTTCAGCCAGAACGAATGCGCCCGTACAGAGGCCTGCCGTGCGCCGCGAGCGCGCTGACGCATCGCTGACGAATTTGAGTTCTTCAGCGGTCGTGGTGCGGCCGGTTGGATTGGCCACGCCGCTAATCATCCATGTGTCGGCTGTCGCGTTCGAATCGGCCCGCTTTGTGATGACAGAGACACCGAGCGACGAGCGAATTTCTCCGCCTTGGAGCGAGTAATTCGTCACATGATAAACAGGCTCGCGCGCGACGATGTTGGCGATTTCGAATACGGTCTGGGTCCCAATGGCCATGACCTGGAAGTCATCCGTCAAGAAGTAGCCTACTCGATGCATTAATTCCACCGCCGTCATGTCCGAAAAGGTGAGTATAAATGTCGTTGGAAAAAAACGTTTGTGACGTGGATGATAAGCACCTATGAATCACGTTCGATACAGGAGTGTCGCAATTGCATTAGCCAGGACTGGAATTAGACAGTAGATAACAGTTTCGAATCAGAATCGCGGGAAAGTTTCGATAATCCGTCAAATATTTGTAGGAATATGTTCGTCGATCAGAAGTGCGGCGACGGAAAAGCTCAGGTCACCCGCATGTACAAAGGACAGTCTCGCCTGCAGGACGTTCGACATTGATCAGATGCGACTGCCGCGCGCTCTTTGCACGTTATCAACCACCAGCATTTCTATCTTATGAGAATGCCAATGTCTAAAGCGGCATCAACGTCGGACGACGGCGAGATTATCGAACGGGCGTTGCTAAGTTTGCTTTTTCCGAGGCCTTTGTTCCTGACCCCGCCTGTCGAGACCTCGTTCAAAAAGAAGATGCGCCGGGAAAGAGTGCCGGCTGCGCAAAACAGTCACCGGGCCGAGTGGATCCCGCTACCAGCCCGGATTGTCGTGCAAGAAATGCTGTCGGCACATACGCTCAGTATCTACTGGAGCGATTCCCAGGCCGGACATTACGCAGAGCAGATCTGGCGTCTGGGTCTGGCACGGGATGATGGTTTTTGCGTGCTCTCGGGGCGCCCCATCGTGCGAGGCGATGAAGTATTTCGCCCCCGACGCAGCATGACGCTCGTCCCGGCGAACTTCCGTCGCATGATTCTCGCGTCGGCTGTGATTGCGACATTCGCTTCTACGCAGTTTGAGAGAGCCGCCGCATAACGTCATACCGCCTTGCTGTGAGTGTTGCGCTGTGCATTCGGCGCGACAGCGCTTTGTGTCGATGTAAAGAAAACCTCGCTACAAGAGCACGAACCTTTGCCACCGCTTACGTAACCGCAGGGATGCAAATGACTCACTCGACATGGCTAGCGCCAGCTACCGACCGTCATGAACAGAAGTACCCGCGGCTGACCGAGGCTGAAATAGCACGAATGCGTCAATACGGCGCGGTTCGCTCCTGGACATCGGAACGGATCTTTGAAGTCGGCGCGCCAGGATTTGGGATGTGCGTGGTGTTGCAGGGGATGATCCGCGTGACTAGCCGTGACGCACTCGGGCGTCGTGCCGTCGTTAGCGAGAATGGTCCGGGGCACTTCGTTGCGGAAGTTGGGCAGCTGTCGGGAGGAAGATGCATCGTAGACGGCGATGCAGTCGGGGAGGTATCGGCAATTCACATTCCCCCTGAGCAACTCCGTGCGCTTCTGATCGCCGAAGCGGAGCTGGGTGAGCGCATCATGCGGGCGCTTATCCTCCGACGTGTCGCGCTCATCGAGCGAGGCAATGGGATCGTCATAGTCAGTCAGCCCCATAACGCCCGCCTCCACGCGTTGCAAAGCTTCCTGCGACGTAACAATGTCCCTCATGCCGTCATCGGCGCTTCGTCGAAAGACGACGAGACTGCGCGTTACGTGGCAAAGTGGGTACGCGACGACTCAGACTACCCGCTCGTGTTGCATCCGAACGGGACGATTTTGCGAGCGCCCGATGAAGCAGAGCTTGCGAGGGCATTAGGCTGGCTGCCCGATTTCGATCCGAAGTACGTTTATGACGTTGCAATCGTTGGAGCGGGTCCGGCGGGTTTGGCAACGGCTGTCTACGCTGCGTCCGAGGGATTGAGAGTCATCGTGCTTGATCACAATGCACCAGGTGGACAGGCAGGGGCCAGTGCTCGTATTGAAAATTTCTTTGGATTCCCAACAGGGATTTCCGGGCATGCGCTCACCGGGCGCGCATACGTGCAGGCACAAAAATTTGGCGCCGACGTAGCAATTCCTGCTCAGGCGGAAAGTCTTGATTGCGGCACGATGCCGTTCACGCTGCGCTTGTCCTCGGGCGTGTCCATCCGGTCGAGAACCATTGTTATCGCCTCGGGCGCCGCGTACCGCAAGCCAGACATTCAGGGTTTAGAGCGCTTCGAGGGACGAGGGACATATTATTGGGCTTCACCCGTCGAGGCAAAGCTTTGCGCAGGGCAAAACGTATTGTTGGTCGGCGGCGGAAACTCCGCGGGACAGGCCGCCGTGTACCTCGCGTCGCGCGCGCGGCGAGTTCGTATGCTGATACGTGGAAGGAGTCTGAAAGCGAGTATGTCGCAGTATCTTATCGATCGTATTGCCGCGCTGGACAATGTCGATGTGACATACGGCACACAGATCACCGCGCTTAGGGGTGACAGGACGCTAGAAGAAGTAGAGCTTTTAAGCGGGCCCCAACGATCGATCGTATTGGCAGAACACGTGTTCCTGTTTACGGGTGCTTCGCCCAACACGTCCTGGCTTGGCGGCTGCGGCGTCGCTGTCGACCAGAACGGCTTCGTGCGTACGGGCGAAGCCGCCGGACCACGGTTGCAAGAGCACGAAACAAGTGTGCCTGGCGTGTTTTGCGCGGGGGATGTCCGATCCGGCTCGACCAAACGTGTTGCCGCGGCGGTGGGAGACGGTGCCGCCGTCGTTGCGCAGATTCATCGTCATCTGGAGCGAGCGGTCGCTCAAGCATAAGCGTCGTGAATGGATTGGCGTGCAACGCACGCGGCGTCTATTGCCGACTTTCAAGGTGCTGCCCATACCGGGCAATTTTAATCGACGAATAAAAAGGAACTCCGCGATGGCAACGATCGAGCATTTCGAATATGTGTTTCTTGGCGGTGGCAAGGGCGGAAAGACGCTGGCGATGGAACTCGCGCAGGCGGGCCGCAAGGTTGCAGTGATCGAGCGAGGCATGATCGGCGGTTCTTGCATCAATGTGGCGTGCATTCCGACCAAGACGCTGATCCAGACCGCGCGCACTGAACACCTCCTGCATCGGCATGCTGGTACGGCCGTCGACATGGCGAAAGTCTCCGAGCGTGTGAAGGCCGTGGTAGACGGTATGGTGGAGATCAATCGCAATGCGTTTCGTGACTCTGGCCTTGAATTCGTGTTGGGCACGGGCCGCTTTGTCGGCCCGCGCCGGCTCGAAGTGAAAACGAATGACGGCAATCTGCGAGTGATCGAAGGCGAACATGCATTCATCAACACGGGCACGACGGCCGCGATCCCTGATGTGCCGGGGTTGAACGCTGCTGGACCGCTGACGCACGTCGAAGCGCTGGTGCTGACGAGGCTACCCGAGAGCCTGATCGTGCTCGGCGGTGGCTATATTGGGCTGGAGATGGCGCAGGCATTCCGCAGACTGGGCAGCAACGTCACCTTGGTGCAGGATGCGCCACGCGTGGCGATGCGCGAGGACGAGGACGTCACTCAGGCGATCGAAGCCGCGTTAAAGGAGGAGGGCATCGATATCAGAACCAGCGCGAAACCCGTCAACGTGACGGGCAAGTCGGGACAGTCAGTGACGGTTGCGCTGCAGGACGGCAGCACGGTGAACGGCAGTCATATTCTGGTCGCAGCAGGTCGCACGCCTGTCACGGCCGACATCGGTCTCGACGCTGCGGGAGTCGAAGTCGACGCGCGCGGCTTCATCAAAACGGACGAACGTCTCGCGACGACGGCCGAGCGCACATGGGCGATCGGCGAGGTGGCAGGCACACCGATGTTCACGCATGCATCATTTGACGACTACCGCGTCTTGCGCTCCCAGCTTGCTGGCGGAAACGTGACGACCCGCGACCGCATCATTCCGTATGCGCTTTTCATAGAGCCGGAACTCGGTCGTGTCGGTCTCAGTGAAGCCGATGCAAAAGCGCGCGGAATCGCGGTGCGTGTTGCGAAGCTACCGATGGCGGCAGTGCCGCGGGCGCGCACGAGCGGCGCGACGAAAGGCTTTATGAAGATGCTCATCGACGCGAAGTCGGACGATATCCTTGGCTTTGCGATGCTGGGCACCAACGCAGGCGACGTGGTGACCGCGGTGCAAATGGCGATGCTCGGCGGATTGCCGTATACCGCCGTGCGCGATGCGATCATTGCGCACCCCTTGATCTCCGAGGGGCTCAATATCCTGCTGGCGAAGGTACCGCAACGCACCGGCCAGTGAAACCGGCGCGAGAATTCTCCAGCCTCGCTGATAAATTCATCGAGAACCGCGATCGCGGCTGCTAGATTTTGCGAACGTCGGCGCGCTCTATGACGACCGTTCTGCGGTTGAAAGCCGCCGTTAGAGCCGCAGTGGTTCGGGGGACCGCTTCGGGTCGTCTACGGAAGTTCGGCTTCCACCATGGATCGCGGTGTTCGAGGCGACCTCGGATTTTCGGGTTCGCCCATCAAGGGACATTCGGCTAGCGCCGTCGAATGTCCGAAGTGCGGGGGGGCCGACGCGAAACGTGAGTTGGGAACCCGCCAGTGCATTTGAACTTCGCCTCCGAACGCGGCGTGTGGATTTCGTTGTCCTGCTTTCAGAAAGCGCAGCTTGGACGAAGTGAAGATGTTCAGCCATGCGATCGCACTTCATCTTTCACCCTTTGTTGCAACGGTTCGCCGCCATGTCGGGGCCGAATACCATTTGCGGCGGCGCCCCGTTGAGGACACTGCGCCTGCCGCTGAACGCGCAGTTCGACGCCCAGTCAGGTTTGCAGGATCAACTTATATTGCTGCTCGCGCGAATAAGTGGAAGCACTGCTCAAGCAGTGCCTGATCGTGGTATTGTCGCCGCAAATCGAAACAGTCGGCTTCGGCCTATCGCGTATCACCATTGGTCGAATCGGGCAAACGCTGATCAATGTCCCGTCTGTGCCGCTCGCGACGCGCGATCACGAGACGACATTGCTGCTGCCGTCCCGTCGGGCTTTTTGTTATCCGGTTAGTCGGCACGGAAAGCGGCGTCGATTTCGGGTCGCGACAGATGAGCAACCGTGTTCACGAGTGTCTTTGCGGCGGCAGCCAATGCGATGGTCACCATCGCGCGGTGGTCGAATCCCGCGGCTTTCAGGGCATTGACGTCGCTGTCCGATACCTGCGTCCGGTTCGTTGCGACTGCGGCAGCGAAGCGACGCACGGGTTCCAGCCTGGAATCCGGAATTGTGCTTCCGTTTCTCAGTGCCTGGACGACGTCGACCGATGCGCCCAGTTTCGCCGCGAGAGTAGCATGCACGGCAATGCCGTAATCCGCAGCGTTTGCGCGGCTTGCGGAGACCATTGCGACTTGCTGTGCGATCGGATCGAGCGAACTTGCCCCAAGAGACTGGAGCATCGCGATATAGGCTCCGAGCACCGACGGTTCAGCGGCAATCGCGTAGCCCAGGTTAGGCACGAAGCCGAACACGCCACGCATGCCGTCGAGCAATGCTTTCGCCTCGGCAGGTGCCGATGCTTCTCCGAGGTCTCCGAACAGTGCCGCGCCTTGCGCCGAATCCACGGTCCGCGCCAGAAACGCCCGGATGATCGCCGCGACTTCGTCGAGATGCGTTTCTAGCGGGAAGTGTCCCGCGTCGACGAAGTGAATCTCGGCTTCCGGAAGATCGCGGCGGAAAGCTTCAGCGCCGGCCGGCAAAAAGAAAGGATCGTTGTTTCCCCAGACAGCCAGCGTCGGCGGACGATGCGTGCGGAAGTATTCATGGAAGCGGGGATACGCCGCTACGTTCGTTTTGTAGTCGCCGAACAGATCGAGTTGAATGTCGGCGTTGCCCGGCCGATCCAGGAAATGCTGGTCGAGCGTGTACGACTCGGGGGCGATCAGCGAGGTATCCGACTCCCCGTGCATGTACTGAAACGACGTCGTCTCGGACTTCAGGAACGCGCGGAGATTGTTGCGGTTCTCGTCCGTTGCCGCTTCCCAGTAGGCGCGAATCGGATTCCAGCCCTCACTGAGACCTTCCTCGTATGCATTTCCGTTCTGTGAAATCAGCGCGCTCACGCGCTCCGGCCGCGACGCAGCCAGTCGAAAGCCAACAGGGGCGCCGTAGTCGAAGACATAGAGCGCATAGCGATTCAGCGCAATCGTATCTGTGAAGCTTTCCACCACTTCGGCCAGATGGTCGAACGTGTAGGCAAAGGTGTTGGCTTCAGGTGCACCGGAGAAACCAAAGCCGGGCAGGTCGGGGGCCACCACACGATATTTGTCGGCGAGCCGGCTGATGATCCCGCGATACTGGTGGCTGGAAGTCGGAAAGCCGTGCAGCAGCAGGACAACGGGAGCGTCCTTATGTCCGGCATCGCGATAGAACACATCGATGGTCGAACCCGTACGACTATCAGGAACAGAGACGGTTTGATACGTGGGCGTAGCAGACATGACAACCTCCAGTTTTGCGGGTAATCCGGGTGAGTGCGGTACAAGATTGCTTCGGGCGTGACCCTGTTGCCGAAGCGCAGGGGCTTGATTAGTGCCCGGGATGGGGCCGTGGCCGGGTCCTGGAGACCAGTCAGGGAGAGCGGCCACCTGGGTTCTGGCACCGGTTAAGGGCGGGCCATCAGCAGCCCACCGTCACCGGCGCCTCAATCAAACGGGCAGCGCCGGTGCAGCCGGAAAATCCACCGGGACCCGCGTGGTTCCGTGCAGGTAGTTCGTGACGGTTTTGTCTCCGATGAGCACGACGACATCCACGAGGTTCGCCTTTGCCCAGCCTGCTGCGAAAAAGGCGTCCACCAGAGCGGGGTCGGCGTGGCCGCGGTTCAAGACGATGTTGCGCGTCAGCCGAGCCAAAGCATCCAGCTTTGCGTCGAACCCTGCCGTCCCGGCGCGGACTTCGAGGATCTGTTCATCCGTCAACCCGTTCATTTTGCCGATAACCGTATGCGCCGCGAGGCAATACTCACACGCATTGACCTGACTGACAACGAGGTTCACAACTTCGCGAGCCTTGCCGACGATCGAACTCTTTGCGTTCTGGAATGCCAGGTAGTTAACGAGTGCATGTTCCGAATGGGCCAGCGTCGCATACAGGTTCGGCACCATGCCAAGGCTACTCTTGAGCTTGTCGAATATCACTTGATTAGCGGGTGAAACATCTTCACGTGTGGGGACATTGATGGCCGTCATGGTCATACTCCTTTTGCTTCGGTTGAGAAAACTTAAAGTGCGTTACAAGCACCGCGCGACAAACGAGCCGCGCGGCATCAGGGATCGGTCAACGTGTCTTCGCAAACAGGCGCGGCAAGGACGTAACCAGAAGACTGAGGGAAGCCGCGAGAAGTACCAGGTCCTTGAGCAGGAACTGGCCTGGCAGCGCGGAAATTGCGGGGAAACCGCCGGCCGTTGCCTCGGCTACTCCTGGCGTCGTGACAAAGAAAGTCAACGTGATCAGGTATGTCATTGCCGACATCGCTGCGCCGAGCGCAGAGAGCACGGGAACGAATGCGCCGGCGGCAAGTGCGACTGCGGTGGAAAGCTCGAGCGTGCCGATCACATAGCTTGCACCCTGAATGCCGAATACCACGTGCAGCCAGCTCATGATCGGGCTGTTGGCGATGAACGGGGCGATACCATGCGCCTCGTAGCTCGTAAACTTCATGCCGCCAAACCACAGGAACACGATTACCAGAGACCATCGCAGAAGGGCCTGCGATGCGTAAGCCCCTGAGGCTCGTTCGGCGACTGCAAACTCCGAGACCGTCGATTGATTGGTCGTTGCCATGATGAAACTCCGTATAAAGAAAAAATCGCGAAAATGGTCTCCCACTCGCAACACATCCGAGGCTGCAATGCGAGCCAGAAGATCTGGGTTAAGCACTAAAGAACGACTTGATTTCTGCAGCAACCTGGCTTGAGTTTTCGTCGAGAACGAAATGCCCTGCATCGAGCCAGACAAGCTTCGCGTCTGGCAGATCGCCGAGATATGCTCTCGCGCCGCGTGGAATGAAGAACGGGTCGTTCTTTCCCCACACGATCAACGTTTTTGGCTTGTGATCGCGGAATGCCTGCTGCCAGCTCGGGTAGAGCCCGACGTTCGACTTGTAGTCTTCGAGAAGATCGACCTGATAATCCTGTACGCCCGGACGGTCGAGCAGCGCCTGGTCCAATAGCCAGTTATCCGGATTGATGGCCTCAGGATCTTTCGCACCGACCAGCCAGTGGTAGCGGGTTCCTTCGAGGCTGACGAACTCGCGTGCCGGCTTTTCGGTTTCGGCAGTTCGTTGTTCCCACAACGGCAGCAGAACCTTTTTGGGTGCGTCGCCCACGCCTTCCATGTATGCGTTGGCATTCTGGATGATGAAGCCCTTCACCCGCTCCGGGCGCTGCGTGAAGAGACGAAAACCCACGGCACCACCGTAGTCCTGCATGTAGAGAATGTACGAGTCGAGTCCGAGTGCATCGATCAATCCCGACACGTGCTCGGCCAGATTGTCGAACGTATAGTTGAACTCGGTGCGCAGCGGCGCGTCGGAATGACCGAAGCCGATATAGTCGGGAGCGATCAGATGAAACCGGTCTGCCAGTATTGAGATGAGGCCACGGTACATCTGGCTACTGGTCGGCAGGCCGTGTAAAAGGAGAATCGTCGGCGACTTCCGATCACCCGCCTCACGATAGAAGACCTTTCGACCGTTCACATCAATTGCGCGATGGTATGTGCGCGTGTTCATTATTGGCTCCGTGGAATGAATCGCTTTCGATTCGACCGCCGTGTCGACGTCGTGAAAGCATTCTGTGCATTCCCGGAAAGCGGCGATAGACAGTAAAATGTGAAAGCGACCTCTCATTTTCTGGAAGGCCATGGATCAACTCGATGCGATGGCGGTGTTTCTCGCCGCAGTGGAGACGGGGAGTTTTTCGAAGGCGGGCCGGAAGCTTGGTGTTCCGCTCGCCACGGTCAGCCGCAAGATGGCCGATCTGGAGACGCACCTGAGGGCAACGTTATTGGTCCGCTCGACGAAAGGGCTCGAATTGACGCCAGCTGGACGGTCTTACGCAGTGTCGGCGAAAGCCATTCTGGAGCAGGTGGTCGAGGCGGAGCGGATCGCTGCGGGAGAATATGCAGAGCCGAAAGGCGACCTGGTTGTGACTGCGCCGATCATGTTCGGCAGGCTGCATGTGCTGCCCGTCGTAACGCGCTTTCTTGCTTCGTATCCGGAGGTCTCGGTGGGCCTGGTGCTGACTGATCGGGTCACCCATTTTCTTGACGATCAGGTCGACGTGGCGCTGCGAGTGGGTGACCTTCCCGACAGCAACCTGGTAGCGGTGGGATTAGGCTCGATCAGGCGCGTTGTCTGCGGCAGTCCGGACTATCTCGACACTCGGGGCGAGCCCACCAAACCGGAAGATCTGGCCCTTCACAGCGTGATCTCGTTCGAAAGTATTTCGGCGTCGGTGCAATGGAGCTTCTGGTCTGAAGGCGAGGAGATCAAAACTTCCATACTGCCGCGCTTGAGCGTCAACACCATCGATGCCGCAATCGACGCCGGGCTGTCGGGCACCGGGCTGGTTCGGGCGATGTCCTATCAGGTGGTCGAGTATGTACGGCAGCAGCGGCTACGTGTCGTCCTGCAGAAATTCGAGCCCGAGCCGCGCCCGCTTCATCTCGTCTATGACAGGCAACGCCGACTGCCGCTGAAACTGCGCACATTCGTCGACTTCGTCGTTCCGCTGTTGCGAGAACGGGTGATGGAAGCAAGTCTTTGAGAACTGTGGGGCGAGAGCACCCGGTGACGTGCTGGAATGCGGCATCACGCATCTGACTCCTCTGTCATTAACGTGCCTACCCGATTGCTGAGGTGAGCGACCGGTGCGCCCCGAAGGCTGTCATTGCGTGGCCAGGAATTCGAATGGCAGTTGAGGGTCGACTAGGGAAGTTCGGCGATCAGCCGGGGCGGGCCGTTTGTCGTCAGCCGACGGATATCCTGGTTCGGCCATCTTCGCTCATACAGGCAGCCACTCGTGAAGACAGTTGAGCGACGGTTACACTTGAAGAGGCGGCCATTGCCGCGCGGAAGCAAACGGCAAAGTGGCCGGCCGATCACGTCGGGCAGCAGTTGGCAACTTCACGCAACCTCAATGATTCGGTAGTCGAGGCTATCAATGACGGCTTCGGCCTTAGAACGTTGCGTGTGGAGGTTGATCGCACTCGTCGCGAAGTTCAGAGCACCTCCTATCCGGGCAACAATCCGACCGCCCTGTAACTGCTCATCAAGGTGTCGAACAAGGCGATGTCTGCGCGGCCGCGCGCCATCAGTTGAGCGCCGGCCACTGCGGCGTAGATAGCGCACGCGCGCTCTTGGCTCCCCTCGGCAGTGACGACGCCCGACGCTTCCAAAGACTTACGAAGCCAGGCCACGTTGACGTCAGCAAAAGTCTGCACTTCCTTTTTGACTGCGTCAGGCAGATCGTCATATTCCGCGGCCATAAAGCTGCTTAAGCACATGCGGTTGTCACACTCTAGAGACCGGCGAAACGTCTCCGGGTAACGACGCAAACTGACGAGCGGATCGCTTGACGACGCTGAGAGTTCTTCTAGGGCAACGGCCGCGTCTTCGTAGTATCGTCGCGCGACCGCCGCCGCGAGGTCCGCTTTGCTCGCGAAATGATGGTAGATGCTGGCCGCTTTAATGCCGACCTCCTGCGCGAGTTCTCGAATGTTGAGTCCGGTGTACCCGTGCGCCTGCGCCATTCTTGTCGCAGCCGCGAGGATCCGGTCCCCTGAGCGGGCGATGGCCTCATCTGTCATCACAGCCTTCGTAAAAAAATGGTTGACCCGACGCATTGTACCGCTTAAAGTCCTCCCTAACAAACGTTAGGTAGATATCTTGGTGTCGCAGGAGTAGCGGCATTTTTTCTGGCCCGTTTACCCTAACTAATGTTCGGTAGGCTGCACAATTCGATCAACCGCAACTGCAACGGAACAATCATGACCTCGGAACTGTTCTATCTCGACGCTACCCGTCTCGCTGAACTCATCCGCACGCGCGAAGTCTCGCCGGTGGAAGTTGTGCAGGCGCACCTTGACCGCATCGACGCTGTCGACTCGAAAGTTAACGCCGTTGTTACGGTCGCTCACGATGCGCTCGAAGCCGCCAAGGCTGCTGAAGCGGCTGTGTTGTCGGGTAAGGCTCTGGGCCCGCTGCACGGCGTGCCTTTCACCGCCAAAGATTCGATCGACACGGCCGACGTGGCGACTCAGCGTGGCTCGCCGATCTTTAGAGGACGCATCCCTGGCACCGATGCGACCAGCGTTGCGCGGTTGAAAAGAGCGGGTGGCATCCTCCTCGCAAAAACAAACTTGCCGGAATTTTCATATTGGATCGAAAGCGACAACCTGCTCAGTGGACGATCGAATAACCCGTGGGACCTGGAGCGCACGCCGGGCGGCTCGAGCGGTGGCGAATCGGCGGCCATTGCAGCAGGAATGTCGCCGCTTGGACTTGGCACCGATCTGGCGATCTCCGTGCGCGGGCCAGCTGCTCAGACCGGCATCGTCTCGCTGAAGGCAACTCACGGACGCGTACCGATGACAGGCATCTGGCCGCGCGCTCCGCGCCGCTTCTGGCACGTGGGTCCGATGGCCCGCAGCATTCGCGACCTGGCGCTCGCGTTCTCGCAGCTGTCAGGTCCCGATGGGCACGATGCTTTCGCCAGCAGTACCGTCCCGTTCGATGCCGGGCTGCGCCAGTCTGCGGACCGTCCGTTGCGAGTGGGCTGGATGGTGGGGCCCGGCTTCGGACCAGTCGACCCGGAAGTTGCCGCCACCGTTGAGGCAGCAGCGAAGGCGCTCAAGAGCTTCGACATTTTCGTGGAGCCCGTCCGCATTCCTGCGCTGGAGCGCGACTTCGCTCTCGATGTCTTCAACCGCCTGCACGTCATGGAAATGAAGCCGGCTTTCGCCGAAGCAACAGCAGGTCGCGGTCAGGACGAACTGTACAAGATGGCGAAAACGATGCTGGCGTTGCCCGATACGTCGATGAAGGACTATATCGATGCCGAGCAGGCTGCCGAGCGTCTTCGGGACGGATACGCTGAATACTTCCGGACATACGACGCGTTGATCACGCATGTGCTTCCCATCCCGGCTCACAAGCACGGCGTGGACACGTTCGCGATCGATGGTCATTTGGTAGATGCGACTTATCTTCAGGGCGCAACTGTGCCATTGAACGTCACGGGTTTGCCTGGCATCTCAATGCGATTCGGCACGAGCACGGAGGGCCTGCCGATTAACGTGCAGATCGTCGGCAGTTGGCAGGATGAGTCAACCATTCTTCACGTGGCGTCGCTGCTCGAATCGGTCAGCCCTGTGCGCGATCTGCATCCGACCATCTGAGTGCCCAGCGATTCGTCCGTCGCGGAAAAGCGGAGATCAATCGGCGATGACAGGTAGCGTCGAAAAATGTTACGCGTCACAGCCAGAGAACGCGACGGACGGCCGCGTCCGTTCCGTCAAGCGACCTTCAGTCTCCCGGGGATCGAATGGCTGAGACGGGGCGGTCCAGCACGTGGCACGCGCACTCCTCACGTTAGCTTGTTACGTCAAGCACATCTTCCAGGATATATCCGCGCATGCGCAAGCCTGGAGAACCGGAGGGGCAAGCGCCGTCAGCGGAAAACACTCACCGCATCGACCAGGCGGGCTGCCTGCTGCTTCAGGCTCTCAGACGCCGCCGCGCTCTGCTCCACCAGCGCGGCGTTCTGTTGCGTGATATGGTCGAGATCGCTGACGGCCTGGCTGACTTGCGTGATGCCGCTGCTCTGCTCGATGGTGGCCGAGCTGATCTCGGCAATCAGGTCCGAGACGCGTTTCACCTGAACGACAATCTCGTCCATGGTCTTGCCGGCGTCATCGACGAGCCTCGAGCCTGATTCCACCTTCGCGACGCTAGCGCCAATCAGACTCTTGATCTCTTTGGCCGCACTGGCGCTACGCTGTGCGAGCGCGCGAACCTCACCAGCAACGACGGCAAACCCGCGCCCCTGCTCGCCGGCACGCGCAGCCTCAACCGCTGCATTGAGCGCCAGTATGTTGGTCTGAAACGCAATGCCATCGATCACGCCGATGATCTCGGCGATCCTTTTCGAACTGTCGGTGATGTCGTTCATCGTGGTCACCACCTCCGACACTGCCTGGCCTCCCCTTGCCGCTGCATCGCTTGCAGAACCTGAGAGCTGGTTGGCCTGGGTCGCCGTTTCTGCGTTGCTTTTAACTGTGGCGGTCATCTGCGTCATTGATGCAGCCGTTTGCTGCACGTTTGTCGCGGCCTGCTCGGTGCGCGCGCTGAGATCATTGTTACCCTGTGCGATCTCGTTGCTCGCGGTTTGTACATTGAACACCTGACCGCTGACGTCGTCGATCAGCCAGCGAAACATCAGACCGAGCTGACTGATCGTGCGCAACGTCATGCCGATCTCATCGACGCGATTCATATGCACGACCTTCTGGCTATCACCCGAGGCCACGCGCAACGCCTGTTCTCGCATCTGTTCGAGCGGCCGCGAGATCTGCGCTTCCAACCACCATGAGGCCAGTAGCAAACAGATCGAAGCCCCCCCAGCAAAGCCGCCAAGAGCGCCGCCCGCCAGACCCAGCGCCCAGGCACCGACGATAAGTGTCGGCGCCAGAACCAGGAGCGCCGAACGAATGCGCCAGCGCACGGGCATGGTCTGCACCACCGATGTCCAGCCCATCAGACCGCTGCGAAGGATCAACCCCCTATGAAAGCGACGGCGGCGAGCGTTGCCTTCACGAAAATCCTTGTAGAGCGCTTCAGCGGCGGCAATTTCCTCGCGTGAGGCTTTGGTCCGCACGGACATATAGCCCACCGGCTGACCATTTCTGACAACGGGTGTCGCGTTGGCGCGAACCCAGTAGTGATCGCCGTTCTTTCGGCGGTTCTTCACCAATGCGGTCCAGGGTTCGCCGCCTTTGAGCGTGGCCCACATGTCGGCGAAGGCCTCTTTGGGCATATCAGGGTGCCGTACCAGATTGTGCGGCTGGCCGTGGATTTCCTCAGGACTGAAGCCACTGACCTCGACGAAGGCTGCGTTCGCGTATGTGATGTTGCTCTGGGTGTCCGTGGTCGACATTAACGTCGCGTTGTCGGGAAACTCGAATTCGCGTTGCGTGACGGGTTGATTGTTTCGCATGAGGACAGATCCGCTCGGAATGTTAGATTCGATACGCGGCAGAAAGCGGGGCCGCAGACCCTTTGTCCTTGTTAACGGTATGGTTATTGGGGTCTTGAGTCTTTCAGAGCGATGATGAACTGCCCGGCTAAGTTGCCTTTCCCGTAGAGTCGGTCGCTGTCTCTGCCTCGGAGTTGAACGCGGCGAGGGCGTCACGATACTTTCAAGCACTGTCCTCACGGCTCGCCAAGCGGACCGCTGGGATAAATCGGTGACCGGCTCAAGTTGGCCGATCAGTACCTGATGCGATTTTGCATGCCGAGTCAGCGTCTGCCGGCGCAGACGTTTCGGCTGGAGGCGATCCCTTACGGTCCTTCGGCGACGTTCTTTCGACGTCTCTACCCGGTCCGAAAGAGGCCACCCCGACTCGCTGGCGCCGAAGCGGAGAGCGCGCAAACGGTGATCAGAGGTATCCGTGGTGACCAAAGTTGGCTCTCTCGCGATTCGGTATCCTGGAGCCTACGGCTTGGGATGACTCGATCCCGCGAGCGGGCTTCCGGCGAAGGGATCGTTTTTCCGGTCCGCATCGGTCTGCTTTGCCGGTCGTGCAAGCGTCCGGCCCGAAAATTCAAAGTGCCCGATGGATTGTCCTGCGCTGGTGGCCTGTTTAAGCCATTGCGGCACCTCGCCCTCGCCACTCCAGGTGTCACCGCCCGCGCTACGGTAGCGACCTGTGTCCGCCCCCTCCGTCGCGGTCGCCAGAAACGAAGCGAGGTCATCCGGGCCGATCCCAAAATCATCCATGCGGTGGCGGAGATAAACAATCATGCTGTCCCGCTTCCGTTCATCCATGAGAAGTTCCTGTCAGGTATTTCGCCAGCGATTCAATATAAATCGCGAAACCGCGATAGCGCGCCGTTCATTGCACGGCCCAGCGTTCTTTACACTTCAATTACCGACCGGTATAACGCTTCACAGATGCTGGACGGCAGTCGCGTAGGACTTCGCCGCCTCCCGGAGTTGCCCGGCGGCGGCCTGTACGTGGATCGGCAGCTCGCTCAGCGCGAGCAGGGTGTCCACACCGTCCAGCCGCCTGCGAAGTTCGATCACGAGATCCATGACGCTGGCGTCGCCCACGCGTCGGCGATTGCTCTGTCTGGAACTGACCACGGAGCAGTCGACCAGACGATCGATCTTGCGAAAATAGGCTTGAGCCGCGGCGCGGTGCCTCGCGTACAGTGACGCAACATTGGACCTGGAAAGACAGTCTTTGACGACATCGGCGTTCATGCCGAAATGAACCTGCAGCGCGTCGGCGGCATCCGCCCGGTGGAAACAGGCCACCTGGTCAAATAGGGTCTCACCATCCCGGTCGATCAGATCGATCCAGACCTCACCATCTTCCAGAGTCTGGCCGGCTCGTTGAATCACCCGCTCATCCTCATTGGCGCTGGCGAGCATCCGGTGTCCATCAATGTCGTCAACCGACACCTCGAACACCTCCACGAGTTCCCCACTCACTGCGACCTGCATGACCAGTAACGCCATCTCTGTGCTCCTTGCGATGCGATTGTTGGGAATACCGCGACGCAGAACAGGCAGCCCAGGCTGGCGATCTGTTTGTGTAGCAATTCCGAGAGAAGAGGCGCGAGCCCGACATCTTCGCGGCTCTCCGGACCGACGTTGCGGGACAAATTAACCGCGACTATCGACCCACTCGCGCGCCCATGATGTCGCGTGCCTGACTGCCTGCATTTCGCTGTCAAAATGGTCGAGTGCATCAAATGTGTAGGAAATCGAATCAACGTCCACGGCGTCTCTGGTGAGCAGCAGATTGGCGGCGAACCAGCCGTCAGGTAACCGATGTGCGGACGGCGAGACTGAGTAACCGTTGTAATGGTGAAGATTTTTATTGTTTTGCATACGCGATAAACGGCCGCACGACATCAATGCCGTACTAGCAAAATAAAAGGAAAATGAGGCGAGACGGATCGTGTCGAAATGACAAATGATGCGCACGTCGAAACGCGGCGATCAGATCGGGAGCGCATGGCTCCGCGAGGATGCTAGTCAGGCTGACAAAGCAAAGGGCCGCTAACCCGGCCCTTAAAATACGTTACTGCGGCGAGATATTCGCGGCCTGCATACCCTTCGGGCCACGCTTGGTCTCGTAGCTGACCTTCTGGTTTTCTGCGAGCGTCTTGAAGCCGTCGCCCCGAATTTCCGAGAAGTGGGCGAAAAGATCGTCGCCACCTGCATCAGGAGTAATGAAGCCAAAGCCTTTGCTATCGTTGAACCATTTAACGGTACCGGTATCCATGAGAATTCCTGAAATGAGACATAAAAGCTCCAGTGCGGAGCGACAAAAAGTTCAAGGAAGAAGAGAGGACAACGAGTACCGCGCAGATGAGGCGGAAAATGGTGATCAGCAATCGAGCTTCTTGAATATTTCGAAATCCACAATATAGTGCGCGGCTGGGTCTGTCAACGCTTTTCGTGACTGGCTTCGTCCCGGAGCCGATCGTCCCCCGGCAATCACCCGATGGGTTCTGGCGCGGCTCCTACTCGCACGAGGGCCAAACGATAGTCGCTGACAGCGCGGTGACGAACAGCCGAGAGGACGTTACCCTACAAAACCATGACGAATTCCATACCTCGCCCCGAAGACCGTTCCGGGGAGCCTCTCTCCAGCTCCTCGTCGCGGGCGTGAGGGACTACGCCATCCTGATGCTTGATCCAGCGGGCTTCATCGGAACCTGGAATGCCGGGGCGCAACACTTCAATGGATACGCAGCAAGCGGGATCATCGGTCAGCACTTCTCCATTTTTTGCCCGGAATGTGAACAGATTGCCGGTCGTCCGGCGCTTGCCCTGCGAGCTGCCCTTGACGAAGGTAAATTCGAGGACGAAGGCTGGCGGGTGCGCAGGGACGGTGGCCAGTTCTGGACGAGCGTGGTCATCGATCCGCTGCACGACGATTCTGCCCAGTTCATCGAATTTGCCGGGATCAAGGAATTTGTAGCCACGCCCGGACGCCATCGAAACCGCGCTTACGGTGCGTCTGTCCAACAGCGGCGCAGGATTTCAGGACGCGACGAGTTGGTCCGGCGGCAGGCTTTTCAGCATATGGCGGTCGAGCGTCCTGGCGAGAACCGCAGGACGGGATCGCTCGAACGGAAATCATCGTCGGCGGAGTGGCACGAAGCCGAGCCGCCTTTCCGAATGGCGGTTCGTCATTCGTCAGCGGGCGTTCGCGGATGGAGCGCGAAGGACTGCTCATGGCCGCGAACCGAACGGACATTCCAACGAAGTAGCCCGATTGTTTGTGCTCTGCTCCGTTGAAGCGAATTCCCGCTGAATGGATTGTGAGGCTGCAACGGTGGACGCACTGGTATCAGGTCCCTGCCGTTCCGCCTGAAATGCGCAGACCGCGTGCCGACGTAAAAAAAGCCTGCCGGCAATATCGGCAGGCCGCAACAACCACGCGCCGGGAAGTGGGGGCATAAACTTCCCGGATGATCAAGATGCCCGTCCAGTGGCATTGGACGTTTGATGCAAATCAGTCCGCCACGCACCGTTGCGCGTTCGCTTGCTGCTCGACCTCCGACCCCGGTGTCGCAAATGGGAATGCGAAATTACATAAGCAGGTCGGCCGAACCCGTGCGTCGAGAGAGAAGTGCAGATACGAAGACCGGGTTGGCTGCCAAACACGTCCGTCGGTTTGGCATGGTGCCTGGCGGTTCGAAAACGAACTAGTGATAGGTTTTGCCCGGATCAAGAAACTGCAGCAGCAGATAACGTAAGGATTCGACCCGACAATACAGGACGATTACATCGCCGTCGCTTGCATCCATCAGCGCATGCGATAACTGCATCGCGGGATCGCGTGCCTCGCCCAGCGTCGCAACACGGATCTCGTCGAATGAGTCGAAGCCATCCAGATCTGCAAGGCAAGAAACGCCGTCTCCTCTTCGCAGTACCACGTGAACAAATTTACCCTCGATGTCGCAGATAAACCGGTCGTCCACAGACGACGGCATTCGAAGTGCCTTGATATGCATTTTGCGCTTGCGAAAGGGAGAAATGGCCCCTGTGCGGCAAGCGGGGAGGAGTGCAGATTCGACAGCATGCTAACGCAGCGACTAATTACCCGCAACGAAAGCCGGGCGATCGTGGGCTCGAGGCGCCTTGGATCGAGACCGGCAGTATTACCGCGGATGCCCGATGGCGCAGCGCACTGACCTTATGAGGAATACGATGCGCCTCGATGCGATTCCTGATATATGCGGCGCCAATTTTTCCAGTCACGCTAAGGCTGCCGTATTCATAGCCGCGCTTAGTTGTTCACTTTCTCGAGAGTGTCCTCGTCGGTGTGGACAAACGGCTTGCCGTAGACGAAGAGGTGCGTCTCGTATTTATATTTCAGTGTATCGCCCGACAAGGAAAACGAAATCTTGACGGATTTCGTGGAGTCGTTATGAACCATATACTGAGCTTGCGCAACTCCCTGGTTTTTTGTTGTTAAGGTCATGGTATTGCCAGGCCGGCCCTCCGCTACGAAACAAACGGAACGAGGAACGCAGGAGGTATCGTAGATCAGGTTGTTCGTCCTGTCATAGGTCAAATAGCCGATCTGATCATGAAATTGATGGTGATTGGTTGTCCTGTATACCGTCTGATGATAAAGCACCGAGACCAAATGCTCGACACTGTTGTTGGTGTCAGGAATATTGGGGGTAATGGTGATGATCTCGTAGTACGGCGAGACCGCCTTGCCGCCTCGGCCGACATGGGATCCGGTCTGGCCCGGCGCGACGTCCTCCCCCCTATCTCGAACTGTTTTCCATGTTCCGATCAGTGCGGCGAGCGGACCATAATCCTGCACCTTCCCGTTAATGACAATCCCTTGATTCGGGCTAGCGGCGAAGACATGTTGGCTGGTAGTGGCGAAGGGGACGGCAATCAGAATAGCAATGGCAATGAACTTGAAATGGGGCTTCATGGCGATGTACATCTCTTGAGGTTTCGTTATCTCAAACCTCAGTCGATCGTTGATCCCTCGTAGAAAATCCACAAGTGTTCAAATGAAACCGGTGGTTATGTAAGGCTCAACGATCAATTCAGGTCGATGTCTCGATCTTGACAGAGTGCAATCCCAGCAGACCTCGAGAAAGATAAGCAATTCGACATTCGCACGTTGGTGTTGGCGAGAGGAACGCGTATTCGTCCGTGCAGAATCTCGTCGACGCCGTCACCGGCGGCGGCACCGCTCCGGGCACCTAGTACTTCCATGCGAACTCGACGGCACCGGACAGCCAGGGGGGAGGGACCGATAGCGTTGCGATCGGCCCGAACTCTACGATCAACGGGAGATGGAATTCGTCTGCGGGCGGCCAGGGGGCCGTAGCGTCCGGCAAAAACAGCTCGGCGGTGGGTAACGTTCAACGACATCGGGCAGCAGTTCGACGGCGGTGGGAGCCGGGGCAACATCGACGCGTAGCGGGTCGACGGCGCTTGGCGTGGACAGTAACGACGGCGGCCGTGCAAATGTCGTGTCAGTCGGCCCGGTCGCGTCGGCCCGGCAGGTCATCAATGTCGCAGCCGGCACGGCGCCAAACGACGGGGTCAACGTCGAACCGTTGAACGCCGCGCTTTCCCAGGCAAACGCCTACACTGATGCCCGGATGAGTGAACTGCAGAACGGAATCAATTCCACTGCGCGCAATGCGCATTCGGGCATCGCTGCAGCGACTGCGCTGACGATGATCCCGGAAGTGGACAAGGACAAGACGCTGTCGCTCGGTATCAGTACCGCGGGTTTTCGGGGTTATCAGGCAGTCGCGATCGGCGGTACGGCATGCCTGACGGACAACCTGAAAATGAAAGCCGGCGTGGGCATGAGCCCGGGCGGCACGACGGCCGGTGTCGGCGCGGCAATGCAATGGTAAGTCGTGAGGGGGTGCCGCAATCGCCGCAATCGCGCGATCCCGCACGGTCCGCCAAATACAGTCTATGGAGTAGCTGATGAACCGCCTCTTTTTCGCAAGCGTTTTCTGTACCTCCGTGCTTGCCGTGACCGGCTGCACCGCAGGCAGTGGCCCGACCTTCAACGCGTATGCAGTCGACGCGAGCGACGGCTTCAGGACATACCGGGCCGAGTGCCACGGACTGTTCGAGAGCGCGGCAACCTGCATGAAGGTAGCGCAACGCATCTGCGGCGACAAGGTAGTGCAGCCGATCGACCGGATCGACCGCGTTTGACCGGTAAATGTCCTGTGCATGCGCAGGAAGATGATCTCGAACGGACGCAGGAAGAGCTGCGTTAGTCACGAAAGGCATTTTTCCTCCGTCTTGTGATAACGTGATATGGAGTTGCGTGGTCTGCATTCCGGCTGTACGACGAGTATGGCTATGAAACTTGGCAGTGCCATGCAGGCTGCAGCTGGATGCCGTCGGTGCCCCCGTCACGTCGCCCATACTTTCCCCGCAGCACAAAATGATCTGCGTGCGAACCGCGTGCACGAAAGGCCGAAGACAGTTTGACTGTGCTGGCCGTCTTGCACGTCCAAATTGATCGGTGTCAAATGCCTGCCACAAATCGCCGGGCAGTATGAAGCCGGAGACCATTGCTTACACGGAGCCGCCATGTCCTCATCTTCGTATCGGGAACTCGAGCGCGATGTTGCGCATCTCAAGGCTGCCATCTCGTTGCTCGAACAGACCAGAGCGTATTTTGCAGTGCGCAGCCCCGTCAAAGATCCGGCGTATCGGAAAGCGCGCCTGAGAACAGCGCTGGCTAGTGCTGAATGTGACGATGTTATCGCTGCGCAGATCGAGCGTCTGCTCGGACGATTAGCCTTATTAAGAGTCGACGTTGACGGCGATAGTGGCTGCGGCCGCAGAACACGGACTCGATCGTCGCGCTTAAGCTCTTAGCGCAATGGCAGGTGCTTACAAGAATATGCAGGATCTGCTCAGGCTTGCCTGTATCGGCAGCCTGATCAGGTCGACGTGTCCGGCCGATCTCCCGACAATTCATGCTCCGTTCAGCTGAAGTACAGTGCTAGAAAACGGTGTCGGCAGGCGAGAGCGGTGTGTTGCCTGTCGTGCTCGGCGTGGTGCTGGTCGCAGCCCCTTCCAGTTCAAGAATACTCGTTGCCTCTCTGCAGGCGACATGGTTAGCCTGCTCGTCCTCTTCCGCCACGTCGGCAGAGATCTTATGGGGCAGTGTGCGCCCGCGTCGGCCGAACAACCCGGCATATCTCGACTTTTTTCGCGCGCCTGCGGGTCAGAAACGTCCGGATCGCAGAATGGCAACGGCCCATGCAAGGCCCATTGCCGCGGCAACGACGAAGCCCCCCAGCCCCAGCAACGAAATGCCTGCATAGCGGGGACCGCTATGGAATGTCGTCACGATGGACGACCCTATCACCACGCTGGCTATGATCAAGCTCAGGCTGAGCCGATTGCTGGCACGATCAAGGTGCTTTTCCAGGGTTTGCAACCGATCATGTTCGACATGAATCGTGGCCTTGCCGCTGCTCAGTATGTCTATCGTCCGGTTCAGGATGTCGGGAAAACTAACGGCGGTGCGTTGCAGCGCACGGAGAACGCGGAAAGCACGTTCGAGCTCATGCTTGGGGAGCAGGCCATGCAACATTCTGCGGGCGAGCAGCCGGGGGGCGTAGTCATGCAGGCAAATCACCGCGTTAAAATCCGGATCGACCGCGAGCGCTTGCGACTCCACGAGCATGAATGCCTTTGCAACCAGCAGAAACTGCCGTGGCAGGCGGATATGGTGCCGCTGGCTGAGTCGCCCGAACTGACGTGCAATCTCGCTGAAGGAATAGCCTTTCCCTGCCGCCAGATAGTATGCCTTTAAGGCATCCGATACATCGTGGGTGAAAGCGGTCCGGTCAATTTCCACGGCGACAACGCCCATTGCAAAGTAGGCGTCTACCATCCATGCAACGTCAGCCGAACTGATCGCCAGAATAAGTTGCGCAAGGGCTTCCTGATCGGGACCGGATAGCTCGCCCATGATGCCAAAATCGTGAAAGCACAGTCGCCCATCTGAGCGGACAAATACGTTGCCTGGGTGTGGATCCCCGTGAAAGAAGCCATGCTCGAAAATCTGTTTCAGGAATGTTTTCATGAGCTTTGCCGAAAGACGTTGCCGTTCCGGGCGGTCTGGTAATGGCTGATCGGCTAGCTTGTGACCGGCATTTCGCTCCATGGTCAAGACAACGCGACTGGTGAGATCCCAGTGGATACGCGGAATAAAAACGCTAGGGTCGTCCTTGAAGTTCTCTCGCAGGCGGTCGCCATGACGTCCTTCCGTCTCATAGTCCAGTTCGTCATTGATGGTTCGGGCAAACTCCTCGACCAGGTCCATCGGCCCAAACCGGCGGCTTTCCGAAATCAGCTGCTCGAGCCGACGGGCCAGAAAGCGCATGATCGCGATGTCCGCGCGAATGACGGCTTCGATCCCCGGGCGCTGCACCTTGACCACGACGCTTGTTCCGTCATTGAGGTATGCTGCGTGGACCTGCCCGATTGATGCGGCGGCAAGCGGCTTCTCGTCGAATGTGGAAAACAGTTCATGGACGGGCTTTGCGAGTTCGCGCTCGATGATGGAGCGGGCGTGCGCCCCAGGAAACGGAGCGACGTTGTCCTGGAGCGCCTGCAACTCGACAATCCATGCCTCGGGTAACAGGTCACGCCGCAAGCTGAGAAGTTGCCCGAACTTGATGAACGCCGGGCCGAGCTGTGTAAGCATTTCACGAAAACGTCTGGCGTCGCAGTCGCTGGGTCCCGAAACGGTGCTCGCCGCTCCAACAGCGTCCCGACCGAACTGCAAGCGCTCGACATAGTGCGCCCATCCTGTGCTCGCGACTATCTGCATAATCTGCATAAGTCGCGGCAGCCTGGCCGGCGTGGAACCTCCAATCGCCACGTTATGGGGATCTGAACGGGCGGCGGAACACATTCGTTTTCTCCTCTAATGCGGGACGCCGCTCGTTCAGGTCCCTCGTCAACCGGTCTGCACGGCGCCCGTTTCGAATCAAAATCCACGGTTGGCTCGTGGGCCTGAGTGACGGGCGGTCCGGCTTTCGGTCATTCCAAAAAGGTTAGCGCCCCGCTTTCCTGCCAGCTTGACGCAAATCAATCCGGGAATGGCCCGCATGCGGAAGAAATCGCGACGCCCGTATGGTTTTTTCGGACGGAACGAAGCTGCCTTTGCGGGTAAAGGTCTTTGCATTGAGCGAGAATTGGACTTGACGTTACCGGGCGCGGCACCCGTTCCGGCGAAGCCGGTCGGCTGGTGGTCGCGCCTCGACGCGTAGCGGCGGGAAAGTTAAACCGCGTTGCCAACTCAACGTAACCGTCCTCGCGCCTTGAAGACCTCGATTTGCAGCGCACGTTCTGCAGCATCGAATGCACTGCCGATCGCAAGTTCGATACTTTCGTTCTGCCCATGCCCGATGAGCGTTGCACTGTCTTCGGCCATCAAGACATCAAGGCTGACGTCGTATCGGATATCTCCACGGTCGGTTCGCGTCAAACCGATCGCGAGCTTGCAACCGAATACTTTCGCCGCGTAGCGTTCGAGCCGGATGAGTTGTGCGGCGGCTTCCGCTTCCAGCGAGTCCGATCCGCTGAAGCCGAGATAGATGATGTCCATACCGATGTCCACTTTCGTCCTTCCACCGTCGCTGCGCAGCCCCAACCCTTGCGTGTCGCTATAGAAAAAGGATGGCTTGCCCGCAGCCGCTGCCGTTGACATGCATCAAAGGGCATCGGTGTGGCAGTTGGTACGAAAACGCCCGTGCCTGCCTCAACAATCCCGAGTTGAAGA
Organism: Paraburkholderia caribensis; assembly: GCF_002902945.1. NCBI lineage: Bacteria > Pseudomonadati > Pseudomonadota > Betaproteobacteria > Burkholderiales > Burkholderiaceae > Paraburkholderia > Paraburkholderia caribensis. The sequence continues at coordinate 1,885,224 of NZ_CP026102.1, read as the reverse complement.
AAGCGCGCGTCGACTGGGCGGGCGAGCAGCAAACCCACATAGTGCTGTCATGGGTCAGGCCTTCTCAAAACTATTGGCGTATGTGATCGAGAATTCGCGCCTGTGCTCAGGCAACTCATCGCGCTCATCCTCGCGACAGGATTGGCGAAGGTGGTGGTGGACACGATCGATGAGGCCAGTCAGGCCAGCAAGGATATGGATTTGCTCAGACCAGACGTGGTCCTGATCGACCTTCACCTGCGCGTCGGCAGGGGGATGGACGCGTAGCCGATCACGACTGGGGAAGGCTTCCGTGCCAGAGGACGTAAGGTCTGGCAGTCGTCTATTCGCCACCACCTAGCCCGCATAGGCTGCCTATGTAGTGATCAGCTATTGTTCAGAAATAGATGCTTCAATTCCGGATCATATCGAGGAGATCATTACTTTATTACCTCGTGTCATCCAAAAACTAAATCGGTGGATAAACTTACCGATGTGATCACCAGCAGGGGCGCCGACCGCTAAAGGAGCGAGGACGGCAGAGCGCCCGCCGGGAACGGACGATCGCAACGCACCGATACCACATGAATGGTTTGGCTTTCCGAGGAGTTAAACCATGAGCACCGATGAACTGGAAATTCAGGATCTGCTTCATATCGAGGCGGTGGTAACCCGCCTGGAAAACCTCAACCTTGCTGGCTGTGCTTCGGAACATCGGTTCATCACCGATCCCGACTACTGGCACAGACGGCTTCTGGGCACGTGCGTCGTCGCCAGCTCAGCGCAGGTCATCACGAAGAAACAGGATCTGCTCGAGCGTCTGTCGGCGATATCGCGTCGCCTGGGGAGGATGCATGCACAGCACCCGGATTAAGTACAGGGGGTATCGTCTCCAGCCTCTGGCGGCGTACGAGAGCGGCGAATATGTCGCGATGTTTATCGTGCAGTCACCCGACGGCAGGGAAAGGGCCTCGTCGGTACTGGGCAGTTTCGGAAACGCGGACGAGGCAAGGCAGTTCGCGCTTGAACGCGGCATGGCCGAGGTTGACAGCGCATGTCGCCAACTGTGAGCCCGATGAGTAGATTCCCCTGAAGCTGCAGAGCATCCGGTCTGCCAGCGCACTCAGGCAGGCGCGTGTGGCCGCTCATCGGCGTGATCGTTGACGCGGCCCTCGACAGGAGGAAGGGACGTGATCAAGGTTCTACTGGCTGATGACCACGCGGTGGTACGCGACGGATTACGCCATGTCCTGCTCGACGCCAGCGGGTTTGAAGTCGCGGGTGAAGCGTGGGACAGCACGACGACCATCGCGATGGTGCGCTCCGTCGGCGCCAATGTACTCCTGCTCGATCTGTCGATGCCTGGGCAGAACGGTATCGATCTCATCAGGCAGATCAAGGACGAGAACCCTGCCTTGCGGATACTCGTGCTGTCGATGCATGCGGAGCACCAGTACGCTGCGCGGGCCTTCAAGGCAGGCGCATCGGGTTACCTGACCAAGGAAAGCGCGAGCAGCGAGTTGCTCAATGCGATCACGAAAATCGCATCCGGTGGGGTGTATGTGGGCCTGTCAATGGCCGAGCGGTTCGCCCAGAACCTGAATGAACCGGCGGAGGCAATGCCCCATCAGCGGCTATCCGAGCGCGAGTTTGATGTCTTCAGACGAATTGTCGAAGGCCAGAGCCTCACCGAGATTGCCCATGAACTGTGCCTCAGCGTGAAGACGGTCAGCACGCACAAGACGCACATCATCGAAAAAATGCAGGCGGGGAATGAAAGCGCGCTCATCCGCTACGCCATACGGCACAAACTCTTCGAGGACGAAATCTAGCCTTGGCCAAAGTGGCGCGTTTCCTGCACGTGTCGTATGGCAGCCTACCGGCGGGGCTACTGGCGTGCAAGACCTCTTCGTCAGAGGGTACCGCCAGTCTTAATTGGCACCTACCTCAATAGTACTTGTCGCAGCTTACCAACCCGCAAATAGAGAGCCGTGATCGTTGCCGTTGACATGAGTCAAACCTGCCTGCCTGGTGCCGCACATACTCAGGTCATCAACCTGATGAGGCGTTTGCCGTGTTCAGCAACCAGATCATTTCTGCCCTCCTGATTGCCGCAGCGGTCACTGCAATACCCGCCGCTTTCGCGGAACAGGAGGGCACAAACACTCAAGATACTGCAGGCTATGTCCAGCAGACGGACAGCGACGCGAGCGCCGCGCTGGAACGGCTGTACGCGAAGGCACCAGGAACCCGGGAACTGCTAGCGGGTGCAAATGGCGTACTGGTCTTTCCTGATGTTCGTGCCGGCGGTGCGATTCTAGGCGCCGAGTACGGACGCGGCGTCCTGCGTGTTCCCGGGGCGCCCAACACATACTACAACGCGAAGACCGCTTCCGTAGGCGCACGCCTCGGCTACGAATCAAAGAGCGTGATCCTCGTGTTTCTCACCCAGGAATCGCTTGACCGATTCCGCAAAAGCAAAGGCTGGACGGTGGGTGTCGATGGATCTGTTGTTCTGTTCAAGGCAGGCAAGAGCGGAAAGTTTGACACCAATACGGCACGCCACGCGATCATGGGTTTCGTCGACACGAAGAGTGGCCTGATGTTCGACCTGTCGCTGACGGGAACGCATTTTTCGAAGGCTCCGGTATAGGTGAACGCCCGAGACGGCGATCGCGGGGTGAACCTGACAGGCAACGGTCGAGCGGGAAATATCAATGCGCGGCGATGCGATCAGTGCGCATCGTTTGGCAGGAGGCAATCATGAAAGTCAAAGATATTTGCAGTCGTGGAACGGTCCATATTCCTATGTCCTGCAATTTGCAGGAAGCCGCGACGCAGATGCGCGACCAGCACGTTGGCACGCTGGTTGTGACGGGCGGCGGATCGACCAACCGGATCGCGGGCATCGTGACCGACCGGGATATCGTGTTGAAGGCTGTGACACGGACCATTTCTCCGAGAGAACTGTTGGTCACGGATGTGATGACACCCTATGTGGTGACTGTCGATGCCGACGCGGATGTGGCCGACGCGATGCAAGCCATGTCGTGTCATGGGGTTCGTCGGGTTCCCGTCACGAACGCGGAGCAGGACATCATTGGTGTGCTTTCGCTTGACGACGTGATCGAGGCGCTCGGTCAGGATCTGGCGTTGTTGTCGAGCATCATCCGCTGTGAGCAGAACCGCGAGAGTTGCGGTTCAGTACAGACCCGGCTGCCCGTGTAACAAGGCATGGGTATCGCCAGGGACGACCGGGAGCACATCATGCGAAACGCCGTGAACAAGGCATCTGTGGGACATTGCCGCAAATTGCCGGAAGGGCTGATGCCTAACCTGTGCCAGCCGTACCGCGGCTATCTGATTGAAGTGCGGGTATCGATCAGCCCGGTGATTTCGCTGAGTTGCATGCCCCGCCGGCACTACAACGTCTCCTGGTCAGTCCGTCCCGTTGACGACGTTGCCACAGCAGCGACAAGCGTTGATGTGCGGACCGACTTTATCTCTTATAACGGTGCCCATAACTATGGCGAGAGACAGGCCCGGGAGTTTGTCGACAGGGAGCTCGCAAGCGTGCCTGTTTGACGACTCGCCGATAAGGCACATTGCTCCCGTGTTCGTGGTTTCCCTGAGGGCATATTGATTCGGCCTTGCTGTCCGGATGCGCTGTGTCCAGGTGGAGGAAGACATGAAAGACGACGCATACGAACGACGCACGCTGCTGAACAATCTCGGCCGCGTCATGCAGTTGACCGCCCGCATTAGCGAGATGCGGCCGGTTCCTCCGACTATCGGGAATCTGATCGAGCGCAATCCGATCCTCGAAGACGAGCCTTTGCTGGAATACCTGGATCGCACGATGCTGGTCGAAGACTTCATTACCCGCTCGCTACGCGCGTTTTGCCTGTGGCCTCAGTGGCTCCTCACAGATCCGCTTGATCGAAACGCGTTTGCCGCCAGTGTTCGTGAACACCTCTTCAAGGGAAACCGGCGTGGATGGAAGTTGTTTGCTGCCCGAGTACGTGGCGAGGTCGATTGGTTTGACGCGCAAGAGGAGCACTGGCCGTTGGCTGCGGATATCGCGCTGTCAGCGCCCGCATTTAATGAACCGGAGTCAGATGAGCGCGACACAAGGGTCGCCGTCACGGACATCGAACGCGGATACGACGCGCAGGCGACTGCTGAGAGTATTGAAGGCTTGACGCCAGTGCGGGAGCGGGGCCGCGCAAACGAACAGCTTCCCGAAACGCGTGGATAAGAGACACACCATAACTGCCAGGCACGCCGGGCAAGCGCCCTGATTCATCCCGAGCGGCAATCGCGAAGCCGATGATGAGCAACCTTCTGCGACGCGTACTCTGTGCGGACGCAGCGAGTCTTAGCTTACCGAAGCGCTGCCCGACAACCTTGCTGCGTTTCATCTGCGTAAGAGATATACAGCGGCGCAAAGCACGCCCTTGCCAGCGCTGGCACTCCGGGCCTGGCGATATAGTTGACGTACGTCAAGAGGCCGATCAGGTTCGTGCCGACAATGATTTCTCCAATCCATGAAGGAGAGTCGTCGTGAATGAACAAGCCACAAAACTGCCTGTGAAGAAAGAGGTCGAGACAGCCCCGCCTGCAGGCCTGTCACAGGCATGGCATCCGGTTGAAAGCCTGCGCCGGGAGATTGACCGTCTCTTTGACGAGTTCGACCGTGGTCCTGGAATCCTGCCGTTCCGACGTTCATTTTTTGGTCTCGAACCGTTCTGGCGCCGTGAGCGCTCCTGGGTGTCGGTGCCCGCCGTTGACGTATCGGAGACCGAGAAGGCTTACGAGATCGTGGCCGAACTGCCTGGAATCGACGAGAAGGACATTGAGGTGAAACTCGCCAATGGCGGTCTCACCATCAAGGGTGAAAAGCGCGAGGAGAAAGAAGCGAAGAAGAAAGACTACTACCTGCATGAACGCCGCTTCGGGGCCTTTGAGCGCTACTTCCAGATGCCGGAGGGCGTTGATCGCGAGAAGATCGAGGCAAGCTTTCGAAAAGGCATCCTGACAGTGACCCTGCCCAAGACGCAGGAAGCACAAAACGCCGAAAAGAAGATTCCCATCAAGGCGGCGTAACTAGCCTCACATTGAAACGATTGGACGTATACGCAAGGAGTGCGGTCATGTACAGATTTATCCGTACTGCAACGGTCAGGAACGCGGCGCTGCTGCCGTCGGCACTGGTTTTCGCATCGGAGGTTACCGCCCACATCAATAACGAGTATTCGCTCAATATGTGTTTCGGTGCCGAGCAATTCGGCAGCCTCAAGGTTCATTGGCACTTTGATGCCGACAGTCTCGACAGGATGCAGCAGGTCAACGAAAGACTGATGGGAGATCAGGACTACGTTGCCTTGCTCGAAAAATATAAGGATATCTGGGCGGACGGCGCCATGCGCGACACCGTCATTCGCCTGGCCTGAGTGCACGTTTCAACAGACCTTCTGAAACAATGCAGCAGGACTACTGACGCGTCATCCCAGGCTTCAGTATCTATCTGCTTCGACCCGAAGAACCGGCGCCCGCTCGTCTGAAGCGGACTTGATCGTTGCGATCGTCAGCCTCGCTGGGGTGGTGGGCGCCGGACTCTGTCGCTCGAAGTTGCCGCTACGTAGCGACACTCCCCAGTGTACGCACTTCCGCACGGCTTTGGCTCCGGCATCCACATATCACCGTTTAGCCGCGCACTTCCAGGTGGACAGCCCCACGGTTGACCTTGGTCAATGTGGACCGCTTTGCCTGGGAGCACGCTTGAACCAAGCGCCGCTCCTGCGATATACGGCTAATTCCGTGCTGATCGATGGCAAGGCAAACGGCCGCTCTGGATGTGCCCCGACCGCGATCCGCTCTGGTCAACGCGCTGCATGCGCAGCGTCGCATGTCATGCGGGATCATCGGAACCTGCCCTCGGGGCATAGTACCGGTTGCTCGTCGTGCTGACTCGATCCCGGGGGCGGAATTGCCGATGCCGCCCGGATTGGGTAAATGGGACCGGGAGCGGCGCTCCTTAATGTGATCCTCGCGATGGCGAATCGTCAACGCAAGCAAAAGCAATGTCGCCAGGCGGATCAGAGCCGCATTTGAGCGTCGGCGCATCTCAATCATCGTCGAGGGACATATTTTTTGAATGTGGCGCGTGCATTGTTCCGCAACGCGGATGGGCAAACTATGTTGGGTGCGATGACTGACGTCAAAGACGTTCTGCTCGTGATCGACATGCAAAATGACTTCATGTCGTGTGGTACCCTGGCAGTCCCACGCGCCGACGAAATTGTGCCAGTGATAAACCGCCTCGCGCAGCGCTTCAGCAACGTTGTTTTGACGCAGGACTGACATCCCCGATCGCATCTGTCATTCGTCACCAATCATCCGGGACGACACCGGTTTGAAACCGTGGCGTTTCCCTATGGTGAGCACGTTCTCCGGCCGTCGCATTGCGTGCAAGATTCTCTGGACGCCGCGTGACATGCAGACCTCGACGTACTGCACGCGCGCGCAGTCATTCGCAAAGGTTATCGGCCAGATGTCGACAGCTACCCGGCATTTGTCGAGGCCGATCGCCTAACCCGAACAGGTCTCGCGGGATACCTCCATGAAGCGGGCGTCACCCGGGTATGGTGTTGTGGCGTTTGAATTCTGTGTCGCATATTCGGCACTCGACGCGCGCGCTGCGGGTTTCAAAGTCGCGGCTGTTAAGGATGCAACGCGCGCGATCAATCTGAAGACTCATTGACGCGTGCCTGGCGCGCCATGAGCGATGCTTGTGTTGAACGGGTGCTATTGCAGGAACTACTGATCTGAATGCGAGCAGAGGCACTGCGCATAGTCACACTCACACGGATAAAGTGCCGTTCCGCGAGCGCGTGGCGGAAAAACACTGCGACTACTCTGGCAGCCCGTGAGCGGGCACTCGAGCCAGGGCTGTAGAGAGTGAGACGTTTCAGCGGGGGGCCATCCTGGCGGAGACAAGTTCTGACGAGACAAATCGTCATTTGATCTTGGTCAATTCCGGCCGTCGTTGATCATCGAAGATGAAGCTTGCAGCAATCGCTCCTCAGGGGACAATCATGCCAGACTTCCTGCTATTTACAAGACTTTCTCCCGAGCGTATCCAGTCGGCAGAAGAGACGGAGAAGTGCGAGCAGAGGACCTTGGAAGCGATCAGGAAGAACTGTCCGGGTGTCGAGTGGAAGCAAAGCTACGCGCTCATGGGACCGTATGACTTTCTGGATATCTTTACGGCAGACGACATGGAGACGGCACTGAAGGTTTCGGCTTTGGTGCGCAAGTTCGGCTATTCACACTCCGAGATCTGGCCAGCTGTCGAAAGGCAATTCCACAGGAAGCTCATCGAGTTGATCGACTGAGGGAGGAAAGAATGCGTGCCATTGATGTCATGACTACGTCGGTCCTGTTTGCACATCCGGATACCTCTGTGCAGGAGACCGCAAAGACACTCGCCGAGAATCATATTAGCGGCATGCCCGTCATCGACGACAAGGGCGCGCTGATTGGGATGATCACGGAAGGCGATCTTCTCCACCGCGCCGAGATTGGCACGGGTGTCGGCAAGCGTGCATGGTGGCTGGAGTTCCTTGCATCGACACGGGAACTGGCGCACGGATATGTCAGGGAGCATTCCCATAAGGTCCGCGATCTGATGACGACCGACGTCGTTTCGGTAACGGAGGATACGCCTGTTGTTCAAATCGCCGAAATGCTCGAGCGACACCGGATCAAACGTGTTCCTGTGTTGAAGGAGGGCAAGGTGACGGGGCTCGTGAGTCGCGCGAATCTCATTCGTGCGCTTGCCAGTGCGGTTCCCGACGCGGTACCTTCCGTCGCACCGGAAGATGAATCAATACGCGATGCCATCGTGAAAGCAATGAAGGACACGCGTTGGTCGTTGTCGCGCGAAGATGTCCTTGTTACACACGGCGTTGTTCATCTTTGGGGGATCGTCACGAGCGAGGAGGAGCGCAAAGCGATTCGGGTGGCGGCTGAAAACGTGCCGGGGGTGAAGGAGGTGAACAGTCACCTCGAGTATCCCGTCACGCTTCCAGCGATGTAGCCGACTGAAGCAAGACGCGTCGCAACTTTCTCGTACATCAAACTGGGCAATGAAGATGACAGATTCTCGCGACCACTGCGTGTCACCGATGCGCCGCGACAGGATATTCCAGTCACATACGGACGACAGCTACCGGACCCCGACTCGCGTGCAAGGAGGTAAGGCCTGCCGCGAATGCGGCGCCGTCTACGAAAAAGGGCGCTGGATATGGACCACGAATGCGGAGCAGACAGGTCAGCTTGTTTGCCCTGCATGCCGTCGGATACTTGAACACGCACCTGCCGGTGAACTGTGGCTGGAGGCGGGCGGGTATCTTCTCGCGCACCGCGATGAGGTAGTTTCCCTTCTGCAGCGTGAGGCGGCATATGAAGAAACGTGTTACGCGCTTGAGCGGCTGATGAGCATTGAAGAGCAGGCAAAGGGTGTACGGGTGACAACCACGGGCCGCCACATGTTGCGGAGACTCTGCGAAGCTCTCGTCCTGGCTCATCACGGACAACTCTCCCTCAAGTACCGCGACGGCGGAGGCATTCTTCGTGCGCGATGGAAGCGGCCAGGCGATTAGGAAGATCGTGTCGTACGCGTGCATTCGCGCGCAAAGACGTTCAGGAACAAGGAAACGAAAGTGACGCACCTCTATCCCGATTGCGCCTTGCTGACGGACCTGTACGAACTGACGATGCTGCAGTCGTACTTCGACTGCGGTATGAACGAACCGGCGACATTCGAGCTATTTGTCAGGAAACTCCCGGCACAGCGGAACTTCCTGATGGCAGCGGGGCTGGAGCTGGTTCTGGATTATCTGTGCGATCTCCGCTTCACTGATGTCCGGCTTGAGATGCTTGCACGCACAGGCCGGTTTAGCGGCGCGTTTCTGCGATCCCTGGGGTCGCTGCGCTTTACCGGGTCGGTGTACGCGATGGCGGAAGGCACTGTGTTCTTTCCTGACGAGCCTATCCTTCGGATTACGGCTCCATTGCGCGAGGCGCAACTGGTTGAAAGCCGGGTCATGAACCTCGTGCACTACAGTACGCTGGTTGCGAGCAAGGCCGCGCGTTGTGTCCTCGCAGCGCCGGGAAAGCAGCTTGTCGACTTTGGCCTGCGACGGGCCCATGGCGCAGAGGCCGGCATACTCTCGGCGCGTGCGAGCTACCTCGCGGGTTTCAGCGGTACCGCCACGCTGCAGGCGGGGCTCGACTTTCACATCCCGATGTTCGGGACCATGGCGCACTCGTTTGTTCAGGCCCATGGAGATGAAAGCGAGGCATTCGAGCATTTCGTGCGCTCACAGCCGGAGAATGCACATCTCCTGATTGACACATACGACACAGAGATCGCGGCAAAAAAGGTGGTGGCGCTGTCGAAACGGCTTGCAGCGGAGAAGATGACCATCAAAGGTGTGCGGATCGACAGCGGCGACCTGAGCATCCACGCGCAAAAGGTCAGACGTATCCTGGACGAAGGTGGACTGGATGCGGTGACCATTCTCGTCAGTGGCAACCTGGACGAATGGCGCATTGAGAAGCTTGTTCATGCGCAGGCGCCGATTGACGGATTCGGTATCGGCACCCGTATGAATACATCGGCCGATGCACCTTACCTTGACTGCGCCTACAAGCTTACCCAGTATGCGGGGCGGCCGCGTCGGAAGCGCTCTGAAGGCAAGGCGACCTTGCCAGGCGTCAAGCAGGTTTTCCGCACGCATGGTGCCGAAGGGAAGCTCGCATGGGATGCGCTTGTCCTGGAAGACGAGCGGCATGCGGGCGTCCCACTTCTGCAGCCGGTCATGATTGACGGTCAGCGTCTTTGCGATCGATTGACGCTGGATGTCATGCGTCAGCATGCGCGGCGTGAACTGCTCTCGGTGCCAGAGCGTATTGCAGCGCTCAATCCGTCGAACGAACCATATCGCGTCGATATCTCTGAGCGATTGGTCGACCTTGCGCGGGAGCTAGACAGCATGCAGAGCGCGCATTGAGCGTTTGTGCTTTCTTGGCATAAAAGTTCCCGATGGATATAGGCGACCGTCTTAACTGGCATCACTTTTCAGGCCGCATCGACTGCCTGGGCTCGCACGCCACGAAGGCGTGAACTCTGCGCCGCGCCATACGGGCGCCGTTTTCACGCATCACAGTGCAACGCCGCACCGCGACCCATCCTTGATTCAACGAATTTTTCACTTACGGCTAGCAAGAAATAGGAGGCTTACGAAAGCTGTCAAGCCTCCATCGCTTCCCTCGCAAGACGAAGTGCATCGTGGATTTTGGCGAGTCTCTGCTTTTGGTCGGTCTGAAGATCGATGATGCGTTGTTCAATGCGAGCCTTTGTCGCAGGCGACGCACTCTGAAGCTGATCATGAAGTGCCTTGAGCTTCGCATCTGATTCCTCGCGGTACTGCTCAATGTGCCGGGCAGCGTCCAAAGCGGCTTTTCGCAAGTTCTCTTCTGACCTTAATACAACTTCATGCAGCGCCTGCAGTCTCTTTTCCGTCCGTCTGGCAGCGAACTCGGTGCGACGTGCTGCGACTTCTCGCTTCAGTCTGACTACGCGTTTTTTGATCTCGTCTTCGACGAAGTCATCTCGTGCTGCGCGGATGACACTTCCGCCAAACGCCTCAACTCGCGCGTCTACGAGCGTTATCCATTCCTCTGAGGCTTCGGCGAATACCGCGGTCTTACCGGGAACAAGTTCCTTGCAGATCGAGCTGAGAAACTCCTTGCTCACCCCCAGGTTGAAAAGATCCAGCACCGCACCAATGATGCCGCCCGTAGCCGCACCAATGCCCAGGCCGGCGAGCCCGCCGAAAAGCCCCGCCGTACCGCCAATCAACGCGCCGACGCCGGAGCCAATGGGCGCAGTTTCCCTTTCCAGTACAACAAGAGTGCCATCCATCCCGCGTTGAACGATCGCATGGTTAAACAGGGTGATATCACCTGCCATATGCAGCGCTTCGAACGCTTCCAACCCTGCGCGGGCACTTGCTTCGTCTGGAAACAGGGCGAAGATGAAATTGGTCATATCGAGCTTCCGTCAAATGTACGGAAACTGGAGCTTCGCAACATAGACGCGGGCATTGGGTATTGACTCTGCGAATCGCGCAATACGCCAGGTTGGTTCATAGGGAAGCACACGGTAGTTCTGCAACGCAGCGCCCCGGAATGCCCGGACCGCCTTCAAGATAGCGTCAACAAGCCGACTTGTCTTGACACAGGTCAGCGGCGTGACCGGGGGAGACCCAGTTATGTAGCCTTGCTCCCGAGCGAAGAATCACCCGCGCCGCAATTCAATGCGTTCCCCAATGTCTCGGATCGCTATCGAAAATGCTGATCTGCATCAGTGTTATGAGGCCACGTGTCACACATCATGATCTCGCTGCGGCTGGCATTTTTCCGCGGAACCGCGGCGAAGATTATGGAGCATTTCATGCGTCGCCATCTTCCCTCTTTCGAGCGGCTGGCATTTTCCGTGGTGACAGCGTCCGCGGTGATTTGTGCCGCAATTCTGCTTGCCCACCGATATGGCGGATTCGAAAGCGCAGGTCTGACATGGACGTCGAATCTATGCTTTGAACGGACCTTAATGTGTCAGGATCCGGTTGCGTCCGACGGAAGCGGATGCCGGTCTGCCGTTAATACAAACGCCGAATGCCCATTCGCAGTATGGTAGCGCCCGCCGATGCTTTGCGTACCTGAGGTTCCTTGATTTGTGTCAGCGTTCACAACGCTTGTACCGGTATGCTGGAATTCAATCAGCACACGCAAACGGCCGGAGGCAGTCATGCAAGCGAAACACCGCACCCTGATCATTTGCTATTCGCGCAGCGAGACGACGGCAGAATTTGCGGGGCGACTTGCCGACGAACTCGATGCCGATCTTGAACGCGTGTATGAAGAGAGTACCAGGTCGCGCCGGGGCATCACGGGCTTTGTCCGCTCGATCCTCGATACGCTATTTGGGCGTCCGGCGCATCTGCAGCCGATGAAACATCGCCCGGTGCAATATGACCTGGTTGTAGTTGGAACGCCTGTATGGGCGGGCCGGGCGTCGACACCCATCACTACCTGGCTGGCTGCTCACCATCACGAACTTCACCATGTAGCGTTCTTCTGCACGATGGGTGGCCGCGGCAGCGATCGGGCATTCGCACAGATGCAGGCTTTGGCGCAGCGTGCGCCGATCGCGACCTGTGCCGTCTCCGCGCGCGATGTCGAAAGTGGTGATGCGCGAGAAAAGCTTGCGCGCTTCGCCGTGACGATCCATGACTGTCTGGCGGGGCAAGCAGCCCAGGCGGCAACCGGAGCCGGGTTAGGCCCGTACCACACCAGTCCCAGCGCCAGCAATCTGTAGCAACCTGTAGCGCCTGATGTGGGCTACGCAATCGGGGAGAACAGATGATTTGCGTAAGAGCCATAAGGCCCGCATTGCATAAAAGAAACAAGATCACGCGAATGTTATGCGCGCTGTTTCATTTGCCTCGACTCGCTCTTCATCGAAGCAGTCGCACGAAATCGTTGGGCAACTGCACAGGGCCGTTCGATGGCCGCTTCGCTGAACCTCAGACTAACGCTCAGATGTGTGCCGCAATTGACCATCGTCAATTTTTCGTCCGGATCGGGCGATACGCTTGGCTCAAGTGCTTCGCAAACAGAGAGAGAACGAACGTGAAAACAGGCAAGGTGAAGTGGTTCAACGACACGAAGGGTTTCGGCTTCATTTCCCCCGATGACGGCGGCGAGGACGTGTTCGTTCATTTTTCCTCGATCAAGTCCGATGGCTTCAGGTCCCTTCACGAGGACCAGCGGGTCAGCTTCGAGGTCAAAGCGGATCAAAAAGGCCTGCGGGCAATGGATGTGCGCCCGCTCTGAAGAATCAATGACGAGGAGACTGCGATGCAGAGCGATCACGCTTTTCACCCCGAATTGCGGCACGCCACGGTGCCGACCTATATTGTCAGCTACCTGTTTCCAGCATTGATCTTGATCTACGAGATCTATCGCGTCGGATATTGGGTTTCCCAGCAGGGGATGAACTTTGTCGCATTCAGCCAGACGGGCTATGAGTATGCCCTGATGCTTGCCATGTTCGCGGTACAGGTTGTCATCGCCCTGCTGTTTATGGCCTTGGTCTGGTCCACTCATCATCCGGACTTCGAGCATCGGCTGACGAATCTGGCGCTTGGCCTCGCGTGTTCGGGCGCCGTGCTGGCGTTCGATTACATCGCGCTTCAGCGGCCGGCCTGATGCTGTCGGGAAGCCATGCGACGGCTACGAGGTGGAGTGGAGCAATGGGCTGGACGGGCCAAGATCACTTCCTCGGATGGTAAAGCTGCGCAGCGTGATGCGCCACTGTAGGCGCTGACAGGTTCATAAAAACAGTGTACGTCAGCACATCCTGCATCGGGTTGCCCTCGAACTGGTTAGCCTCTTTCCACGGCGGTTCACGCGCGGTTTCGCGCGCACCGGGATAACGGCTGGAAGCTTGTTTCAAGAACCAGGCCTGCAATGGTCGCGGCGAATCCGACACGCCTGCAATGCCCGATCACTGCGAGCGATTGAAGGATCGCTTGGAAGACGTACTTTCACGCTGCGCGCGGTTTAATGCTGGAGCCGCGCTTCCCGTTAAGGACCCGCCTGGGCCATGCACGTGCCCATCAGGGAACGACCAGGTCGAATTGCAGCGTTACGCGTACGCTCAAAACGTCGTTCTGTATCGAGCGCAGTCTTCCCGCTGCCACTCTTACGTTAGTTGACGGAAGTCAATTGGATCGCAGCTCTCAATCGTACATTCATAGCGTAACAGTGCGAATCAAGCCGGACGTCTGCTCGCGGCAGGCGCTGAACTCGGGAGACGTCATGGACGGAGCGAAGAGGGGAAGAACGATATGTGCGGTTGTAGCGGTGTGCTTGACCGCATGTGGCGGTGGTAGTTCTCCGCCGACGCCAAACGCCGACCCGCAAGGATTCTGGCAGGGAACAGCGGGCGATGGACGGGATGTTTCCACCTTGATCCTTGAACAGGGTCAGTATTTTATGGTCTTTTCTTCCGGCACCACGGTAAGCGGCATGGTCGAGGGAGCATTTAGCGTGAGCGGCAACACGCTTATTGACAATGCCGCGATCGATTTTCCGGCCTCGGGGGCCGCCACTACTGCGAGCGTTACGGGTTCCGTCACGACACGACAGTCGCTATCCCTCACCGATGCTGAGTCCAGCGGCGTCAGAGCGGTCACGGGGACCTATAGCCCCGCCTACGACACCCCGGTAGATATATCGGAAGCCATTGGCACCTGGGTGGGAAACATAGGCAGTACGGGGGAGACCAGACTCACGATCAGCCCGGATCTTTCTTTCACGGGCACGCAGGGATCGTGTTCGTTCAGTGGCTCGGTGCGTGCACGGCCAACGGGCAAGCACGTGTTTGATGGAAGTTTAACGTTCAATGATGTGTCGTGCGCGTCTGGAACCGGAACATCAATGAACGTCGAAGCTGTCGTTTCAGGAACGAAGATCACTGCCGTAGGTGTGAACTCCTGGACAACAGTCGGGTTTGCGTTTGTCGGAGCGCGGCAATGACGAGTGGCAAAACGACTGTATCCGGGATCTGGCGGTCAGCGCATTACGCAGACGAGGCGTTCCTTCAGATGCCCCACTGCGCGAAAGGCGTTCCTGGCCTGATCGCAAGGGAGGTTGCGTACGCGATTTGCGTTCGACATCAACCACCTTCAAAACGGGACGCGCTGACCGCGCCAGTACTGTACTGAGATGAAGCACATCATGCCTTCTATATTCAGATCGAGATCATTTAGGATAGCGGCCGCACTGATCATGTCGCTTGGCTGTCCAAGGTTGACGGAGGCGCAGAGCGCGAGTGCGCCTCCATCGGCTGCCCAGTCGCCAGACGATATGGCCTCGGAATCTCGCGGAGGATCGTTGGCTCCAGCGGAAATGTCGGGAAATAAAGGGAAAACGCGTGCGCAGGTGAAGCAGGAACTGGAGCAGGCTAAGAAAAGTGGCGAAATGAATCGCATCAACGAGTTCTATGGCCTACCGCGATGGTGACCGTGCGTGCGCTTTAAACGACGTTCCTCGCAGCGGTGTTGCAAGTCATCTTAGTGCTGCTTTACAGGCCGCCCCGCGATGGATCTGCGTTTCGAGCGGGCAGCCCGAAATTGGCACAATTGGTAAGCGGATGATAAGCCCGACCGGGTATGTAGTCCGGTCCACAGCCAGCGAAAAATGCCGCTGCTGCGTTGCCGTCGCAGCGCTTCCAGAGATATCTCAAGCCGAGAGCGCCGCGGACCCGGTCCTTGCGGACCACGCTAGCCGGCGTTCGCTTGCATGTTTGCGATAGCTTGTGCAACTAGTGGCGCGCTATCCAGCACGGTAAGCCGCTCTAGAAACGCACCGCGTGGCACGCGCCACGGCGCGACACTATCGGTCACGACGACGCTCGCCAGCGTGCCGTTGCCCAGCTTTTCGCACGCATCGGCGAGGAAAAGACCGTGCGTGGCAGCAGCATGAACTTCGGTCGCGCCCAGCGCAAGGCAATGGCCGGCAACCAGCGAGAGCGTGGTTCCCGAACCGATCAGGTCGTCGACGATGATCGCGCAGCGGCCCGCCAGATCGCCGACGACAGGCTTTCCGGTGACGATGCCGCCGGCGCGCAGTTTCCCAGCGAACGCCGCTTCCACGGGGCTATCGAGCAGCTTCGAAAGCCGGGCGCGAAAGTCCTCTGCGCGCCGGACACCGCCTGCATCAGGCGAAACGACAACGAGCGCCCTGTCGCGCAAATGTGACGCGAACCACTGTGCGAGCAGGCCGTTTGCCTCGAGATGCTCGGTCGGAATTCGAAAAGCGTTCTGGTACGCGGCCTGATTGTGAACATCGAGCGTGGCGAAACGGGATGCGCCCACGGCTTCGAAAAGCTGCGCAACATAGCGTGTGGTCACGGGATCGCGTGTCTGCGAACGACGGTCCTTGCGCGCGTAACAGAGGTAGGGTGCGATGACACTCACACGCGCCGCGGAGGCGTCGACCAGAGCTCCCACGAAAAAAAGCAGCTCGCACAGCTTGTCGTTCACCGTGTGACCGGGTTCGGCATACAGCGAATGGATCACATACACGTCGCGACCGCGGACGCTTTCGAGCGGGCGCATTTTGTGTTCACCATCCTCGAAAGGACGCCACTCGTGCTCGGCCAGCGCCGTGCCAAGCGTGGTGGCCACACGCTGCGCGTAGGCGTGACTCGCGGGAGGGGAGAAGAGCATTGGCGCGGTGTTCATCGTGATGTCTCCTGGTGGTCTGTTTGCATTCGTGCGGCGTGAGCATGCGCTACGCGCTCTTCGTGGTCTCTCCAAAGCGTGCAGCTAAGCCGCTGCACGCCTGCCAGATACGTCTGCCAGACTGGTTGACCGAAGCAACCTATGGACTCTCGGAAGCCTCGCGAGTACGTGAGCGCATGGTCCGCGCAAGCAGCGGGCGCAGTTGCGCGAGCGAGCGTGCGTTCAGCACATCCGTTTTTTCCAGCCATCCGCGGCGCGCCTGATTGACGCCATAGCGCAAGTTGTCGAGCTGGGCCTCGCTGTGTGCGTCGGAATCGATGGAAATCAGTACACCGTGATCCTTCGCCATGCGGCAGACCGTATCGGTCAGATCAAGGCGCTCGGGCTGGGCATTGAGTTCCAGAAAGCAGCCGCGCTCCCTCGCCTTGCGGATCACGCGCAACATATCGATGTCCGCTGGTTCCCGGCTGCCGATCAGCCGGCCGGAAGGATGCGCCAGCATGGTCATCGAGGGATGGTCCAGCGCGCGAAGGATACGCTCGGTCTGGCGCTCGCGCGGCAGATTGAAATGACTGTGAATCGCGCCGACCACAAGATCGAGCCGGGCAAGAACAGCATCGGGAAGATCGAGCCGGCCGTCTTCGAGTATGTCGACTTCTATGCCCTTGAGCAGGGTGATACCCGTTAACTGTGCGTTGAGCTGGTCGATCTCACCGATCTGTGCCGCGAGCCTCGTTGCGTCCAGGCCGTGGGTCATCGCCAGGCGCTTCGAATGATCCGTAATGGCCAGATACGACAGGCCGCGCTCGCGGGCGGCAAGGGCCATCTCGCGTAGCGATGCGCGGCCGTCGCTGGCGAGCGTATGCGTGTGCAGGTCTCCGCGCAGATCGCTGCACGTAACCAGGGCAGGCAGGGAAGCGTCTCGCGCCGCTTCGATCTCACCCCGGTCTTCGCGAAGCTCTGGCGCGATCCACGGCAGGCCGACGCTCGCATAGACGGACTCCTCGGTCTCGCCGGCAATACGCGTCTTTCCGCGGAAAACGCCGTATTCGTTGACCTTAAGGCCGAGTTCCTGGCCCAGGCGGCGTAACGCGACGTTATGCGCCTTCGAACCGGTGAAGTAGGTGAGTGCAGCGCCGAAGCTCTGGGGTTCGACCACGCGCAGATCGACCTGCAGTCCGCCGCGAAGCACGATGCTTGCTCGGGTAGGGCCATGCGCGAGTACCGCGGTGGCGTCGTCATAATGGGCAAACCTCTGGGTGACCGCGGCCGGATCGCGTGCCGTGGCGAGAATGTCGATGTCGCCAACGGTGTCGCGCAGGCGCCGCAGGCTACCCGCCGATTCCACGCGTTCTACGTCGGGCAATGCCCGGAGCCAGACCAGCAATGCCTCCGCGCGCTGGCTGGCCTGTGCGAATTGAAAGCGGCGCGATTTGTCGAGGCGACCCTGCAGGTTTGCAAGGATATGCGCCTCGGTCAGCGGACCGAATCCGCGCAACGTGTGGATCCGGCCCTCCGCGGCGGCCTGCTCCAGTTGTTCCAGAGACTGCACATGCAGTTGCTCGTAGAGCTGCCGCACGCGCTTTGGTCCGAGGCCCGGCACGCGCAGTAACGCGACGACTGCCGACGGCAACTGGGCTCGCAGGCTCGCAAGTAGCGGGCATGAGCCAGTGGCGACGATTTCGCGGATCTTGAGCGCAAGGTCGTCGCCGATCGCGGGAATCGTTTTCAGGTCGGCACCCTCCGCGATCATCGTTCGCACGTTTCTCGCGTACTCGCCAACCGAACGCGCCGCATTGCGATACGCGCGCACGCGGAACGGATTGTCGCCCTGAATTTCAAGCAGGTCGGCAATCTCGGTGAAAACGTCGGCGATATCGACATTATGGATTGGCATGGGCTCAGTGCGGTGCGCTGGGAATGTCACGCGGGAAAGTGTGTGAATGCAAAACCCGGTTCGAATACAGGATGGCCATCGTGCGCGATCCAACCGTTGATCCAGATCAGCGTCCCTGAAACGAGGGAACGGAACTGGTGCTTGATCGATGTCAACTTGATGTGGTTACAGCGGGACGAGGATTCAAATTGATCCGTCTCGTACCACAGCGCCGTCGGCCCGAGGCGTCTGCTGGTGATGACGGCGCCGTTGATCTCCACGCACGGCCATTCAACAAGCAGGTGCGCGGGCGGAGGAGTTCCCGATGGATAAAGCCGGTCGTCCCGATTGGCATCGCTGGCTTAGCCGATGCATATACGTCGTGTGCGCCAGTGCGACGCTCGCCATCGCCACGACCTGGCTGGGCGCGATTTTCGACTTCCCAGTGGACGTCGGCGTGGTGGCGGGGATGAAAGCGCCGGAGTGCGCGCCAGTGCGTGCGTCACCGGCCGGTTCACAGCTCGCTGCCGCACTGCCTGAGAGCGATCGCTGCCTTGCCTTCTTCATGTATCGCGCGTCGTTTCCTGACGCGGCAGACGATGCGGCCTCGTACCAGACGTGGGTGCTGCAACGGCGCGTTGCCGAATTCTGGCAACTGATCGGGTATGTGCTGGTGCTGTGGTTCGTCATTATGTGCATCGGCGCGGCTGCAGCGCTCGCCATAAGAGCGCGGATTCGGCGCATGCGCCGTAGCTCCGCGCATGCCGACGCGGCGCCAACAAAACGGGGCGGCCGTCCGCACGGCTCCACGTGACTGTGTTGCCGTGCGCGCTGCTGCCGCAGCGGATGTGAGGTCAGTTGATCTTCGCCGGCACCAGAGAGTTGATCGAGGTCAATCGCGAGTGCGGAGCAAATACGATCATTCACGCAAGAGGTCGGCCATCGCGCGATGGAACGGGATGACGTGGGGAGGGCCGGAGGCTGAAGCCCCCGTCACCCGATGTATAGCGCGGCGATGTACTCAGGAGAAACAGATGCAGACGCTGCAGGTGGAGATTCCCGTTGATTACGTGAAGCTTGGCGGGATTCTGGAAATTCCCGACGATTCGCGTGCGGTGGTCGTGTTCGTGCACGGTAGCGGCAGCAGCCGCTTCAGCCCACGAAACCGGCAGGTGGCGGCAGGTCTGCAGCACGCGGGTTTCGCAACGCTGCTGTTCGACCTGCTGACGCTCGAGGAGCAGCGCCACGACGACGTCGACGCGACGTACCGTTTCAATATCCCATTGCTGGCTCGCCGACTGTCCGCGACCCTTGGCTGGCTGAGGCAAAGGCCGGACACTGCGACGCTCCGCGTGGGGCTTTTCGGCGCGAGTACCGGCGCTGCTGCAGCACTTGTCGCGGCGGCGGAGGTGAGCTCCGTCGATGCCATCGTGTCGAGGGGCGGGCGCCCGGACCTGGCGCGAGCGGCGCTCCCGTCGGTCTCCGCACCAACGTTGCTGATCGTTGGTGGACTCGACACGGAGGTGATCCGGCTAAACGATAGGGCAGCTGGGCAACTAACCTGCGGGCATCGCGTGGAGATCGTTCCGGGTGCAACGCATCTTTTCGAGGAACCCGGCGCGCTCGACGAAGTGACGCGCCTGGCAGCGGGCTGGTTCGCGCGCTGGCTGATTGCCCCGTTGACCTGAACGACGATCATTCCTTGCGCGCGCACACGGAGGCAAAAAGGTTGAGCTTCCCTGGCTAGCCACGGCGCGCAGCATACTGCTTACTGGACATCGACAATGGGCGACATCTTTCGAAACCGTATCGACGCGGGCAGGCAACTCGCAGCGGTGCTGGAGCCTTTCGCCGGACGCAGCGACATCGTCGTGCTGGCGCTGCCACGAGGCGGCGTTCCAGTCGGATATGAGGTGGCGGAGGCTTTGCGCTGCCCATTCGACGTGCTGGTCGTGCGCAAACTCGGCGCACCGCATAACCCCGAGCTTGCAATTGGGGCCATCGCGACGGGCGACGCACTGTATCTCAACGAGTCAGTGCTGCGTGCCGTTTCAGTGAGCGAGGAGCAGATCATGGAGGCGATCGCGCGCGAACGCATCGAACTTCATCGCCGCGAGTCCGCCTACCGGGGAGCGCAGCCGCCAGCTGCCGTGGAAGGAAAAACAGTCATCGTTGTGGATGACGGCATGGCGACGGGATCAACGATGCACGCAGCGCTTAACGCATTGCGCACTCGGCGTCCGACGCGGATTGTCGTCGCGGTGCCCGTATGCCCGGCCGGTGCCGAAGCCAGTTTCGAGTCGGTTGCGGATGATTTCATCTGCGTGATGCAGCCGGACTGGTTCATGGGGATCGGACAGTTCTACATTGATTTCACGCAGACGACCGACGAAGAGGTGCGGGCCTGCCTGGCGTCCGCGCAGGCTTGGCAACAGAAAGCCTCGTTTGGCGAAGACGGGGGCGCGCACGCCGCTTCGCCGAAAGGTGGCACGGCTTGATCGACCTTTCGGCTGGCGTGTCCAGCAAGCCGCACCCGTTGCGTTTGTCGTGCTATCGCGCCACGTTCGTATCCCGCACGGAGAATTTCATCATGCAGCCCTCCAAAACACCATTCCTTGCTGTTCGCGCGCTTGGACAGCGTCTGAACGGAAACGCAAGCGACTACGACGCATTGCTGGAAATGACACACGGCCGCGACCTGGTGCTGCTTGGCGAGGCGACTCACGGCACGGCCGAGTTTTATCGAATGCGTGCGGAGATCACGTTACGGCTCATCGCCGAGAACGGTTTCGACACCGTCGCCATTGAAGGAGACTGGCCCGACGCGTGGCGCATCGATCGTTTCGTGCA
Organism: Paraburkholderia caribensis; assembly: GCF_002902945.1. NCBI lineage: Bacteria > Pseudomonadati > Pseudomonadota > Betaproteobacteria > Burkholderiales > Burkholderiaceae > Paraburkholderia > Paraburkholderia caribensis. The sequence continues at coordinate 1,864,137 of NZ_CP026102.1, read as the reverse complement.
GGCTGAGGGAACCGACGACGCTACCTCGGCGCTTGGTGACTTCGAGCGCTTCCCGGTGTGGATGTGGCGCAATCGGGAAGTGCGCGACTTTATTGTGGCGCTGCGCACGATCAACGCAACGCGCCCGCAGCGGAAACGGGTGGGAGTGTATGGGCTCGATCTCTACAGCCTCTACCGATCTGCGGACGCGGTCATCCGGTACCTCGAGGGTGTGGACCCCGCAGAGGCGGCGACGGCGCGCGTGCGTTATTCTGCGTTGGACCATGTGCGGGAGCCGCAGGCCTACGGCTATGCTGCCGCCGTCGGCGCCCGGCCTGCCGCTCAGGCCGGTGCGGTACGGCAGCTTCTTCAGTTGCGCGCAGACGAATACGACTATCTGGCGCGCGACGGAACCGACGCACTCGATGCGCAGTTCTTTGCCGAACAGAATGCGCAGGTCGTGGTCAACGCCGAAGCGTACTACCGTGGGATGTTCAGCAGCCGGCTGAACACCTGGAATCTGCGCGACGCTCACATGGCCGGCACGCTGTTCGCACTGGCCCGCTATCGCATGCGCCGCGGCGGCAGTGGCAAGGTCGTCGTCTGGGCGCATAACTCACACCTCGGCGACGCCCGTGCAACAGAGTCGCGGCGTCGCGGGGAGTGGAATCTCGGCCAGATCGTGCGCGAGAACGCTCAGCATCGGGCGCTGCTGGTCGGATTCACGACGTACACAGGGCATGTGTCGGCGGCATCGCACTGGGACGGCGAGGTCGAGCAGAAATGGGTGCGTCCCGCGTTACCCGATAGCTGGGAGCATCTCTTTCACAGCACAGGCTACGACCGCTTCTTCTTGCCGATGCAGGACGAAGGCGCTCGTCCGCTTGATGAACCGCTGCTTGAGCGGGCGATCGGTGTGCTGTATCTGCCGCAGACCGAGCGACAGAGCCACTATTTCGAAGCGACGCTCGCGTCACAGTTCGACGCGCTCTTTCATCTCGACGAAACCAGCGCGCTCGAGCCACTCGAACCGGCCGCCGGGTGGCATAGACGTGAGGGGACTGCCGAGACGCCTTTTGTGTAGAGCGGCCCGTGGACTGTGATATGACGAACATTGAAGCAGGGATGGCCGATACGATCGAAAAAGTGGGTGCGAGTTCTCGCAAGCGAAAACGCAGAAGCAACAGGAAGCAAGGCGATGCAGCAGGCATGTCTCCAAAGAGAAAGGTTGCGCGGCTGCAGGAACGTGATGTGTGGCCTGACCGGACACGCCGTGTCGAAGTGATCGAGACGCATCTGTCCTGGGTTTTTCTCACGACCCGTCATGCGTGGAAGCTCAAAAAGCCGGGGCGCTACGATGCTGTCGATTTGCGCAGCGTGGCGGCACGAAAACGGAATTGCGAGACGGAGCTTCGGCTGAACCGCCGTTTGTCGCCATCGGTTTATCTTGGGATCGTTCCGCTTACGCTCTGTGCCGATGGTGTGCTGCGCGTTGGCAGATCGGGGAAGGTGGTCGACTGGCTTCTCAAGATGCGGCGATTGCCCGAAGGATTGATGCTCGATCGCGCGCTTGCGCGGGGCGCCGTTCGCGAGTCCGATATCGCAAGGATCGTTCGAAGACTCAGCACGTTCTATCGTGCGTTACCAGGCGCCAAAATGAGCGCGTCCGCTTACCACGCGCACTTCCTGTCAGAGATCGCGCGAAACGAGTCGGTACTGACACGCATCATGACCCGACAGTCTTTCGACATCCGGCGATTGTGCGGCATCCAACTCGCGATGTTGACCGGCGTGTTGAACCGGCTCGAACTGCGTGTCGCGCACGGTTGGATCAGGGAGTGTCATGGCGATCTCCGTCCCGAACATGTTTGCCTGACGCGGCCCATAGGGATCATCGATTGTCTTGAATTTTCAGAGCGGTTGCGGACGATCGATACCCTCGATGAGGTGGGCTTTCTCGCGCTCGAATGCGAGCGCCTGGGCGCCCCCAAGATCGGAGCCGTGCTTCTCGATGCGTATGCCGAGTCGATGCACGATCCCGTCGATGAGGGCCTGCTCCATTTCTATCAAAGCATTCCCGCTACCGTTAGAGCGAGACTGGCTGCCGCACATCTGCTCGAACGCAAGACTGGACGGGCTGGACATTGGCACAGACGCGCGCTGACCTATTTGAGGATTGGGGAGGCACATGCGCGACAGTGTGCGGTCGCGCTGCAAACTGGCGCACAAGTGATACGCCCGATGTTTCCTCCAATGGAGTGACAGGTGGCTCACTTCGATGTGTTTAATGGCGACGCCGACGGAATCTGTGCGCTGCATCAACTGAGGCTCAAGCATCCTGTCGATGCGCAGCTAGTTACGGGGGTCAAGCGCGACGTCTGCCTGCTGCGCCGCGTAAGGGCCGGTTCCGGCGATAAGGTGACTGTGTTTGATGTCTCGCTCGATGCAAACCGCACTTCACTCGTGTCGCTTCTCGATCACGGCGTCAACGTCGAGTATTTCGATCATCACTTTCCAGGGCGCATTCCGCACGTTGCCCGACTGGCTACGCATATCGATACGTCAGCCGATACATGCACCGGCCTGATCGTGAATCGTTATCTTCGGGGCGAGAACAGATTGTGGGCGATAGTCGCGGCGTACGGCGACAACCTTTCCCATGCCGCGCATCAGCTTGCCATCACGTGTGCGCTGCCGCCTCCCGAGGAACAGCGGCTGCGGGAACTGGGCGAAGCGATCAACTACAACGCATATGGAGAAAGCGTTGCGGATCTGATGGTCGACCCTGTCGCGATGTATCGGAATATTCAGCCGTTTCCAAATCCTTTGGATTTCATTGCGGCCACCAACCTGCCGGGCCGCCTGACGCTGGCACGCATGGAAGATCTCGATTGTGCTTCAAGGCTCGCGACGGTGCAGCGCGTAGCGAACGCATCGGCCTATATGTTGCCGGCGGCTGCATGGTCACACCGTGTGCAAGGCGAGTTCGCCAACCTCCTGGCAAGACGCGAGCCTTTGCGCGGGCATGCCGTCCTTGTGCCACGGCCCGACGGTAAGTATGTCGTCAGCGTGAGAGCGCCGTGCGGCGCAGACCGCCTATGCAGGAAATTCGGCGGAAACGGCAGACGTGCCGCCGCCGGCATCGACGGACTTGATCCTGCAAGGGTCGACGGGTTTATCGCTGCCCTCGACGCGATGCTCGGCTACGGACATTGTTCGCCCGCATGACGTCGATCAAGGTCGGCCTAGCCCACCCCGCTAGCCTGATGACATTGCTACGCGTTCCATCGAGTGAGGAGGACAGTATGAAAGCCGCCGATATTTGCACGAGAGAGGTCATTACGTGCCTGCTGGGCACAACTGTTCTGGAAGCATGCAAGATCATGCGCGTTCATCATGTCGGCGATATCGTTGTCGTGGAGGAGACCCCGGACGGCAAACTGCGTCCAAAGGGGATACTGACCGACCGGGACATTGTTCTCGAGGTACTTGCACGAGACGTCGACGCGTCCAGACTGTTTGTCGACGATGTGATGTCCTCGTCGCTTGTCTGCGCCTATGACTGGGAAGACGCGTGGCAAATCGCGAAGCGGATGCGATTGCATGCGATCCGCCGCGTGCCTGTTGTCGACGAAGCCAGAGAACTGGTTGGCGTCATTTCGCTAGATGATCTGCTTGATTCGGCGTGTGCGCTGCTGTCGGAACTGTCGCTCATCGCGGGGCGGCAACCACATTTTGAACTGAAGCAGCGTGCATGACCGGCTGTGACGGCCTGGCGCGTCGAAGATCAGACGTGTCGTCTTTATTCCGCGCTGCAAAAAAGCTCGAAGACGAGACAGGCGGTCCGTTGATGTCGGTCAACCCGGGGCGTGGCCGATGGCCGAAGATAGTTCATAAGTCAGCACCACCCGCGGTGCAGAATACGCTGGGTGGCGGATAGAAAGTCATAGAAATTTATCTGGAGACAAATCATGACAGAGTCTCGCAACCGGAACGTGTCGACGATGCGCCGAGACAAACGGTTCCAGCCACACACAACCGATAGCTATCGGTCGCCAGCTCGCGAGCAGGGTGGCACCGGCTGCCGAGAATGTGGCGCCGTGTTTGAAAATGGACGCTGGATGTGGAGTGTAAGCGCGGAACATACAAGTCAGCTGGTTTGCCCGGCGTGCCGCCGAATACTTGAACACGCGCCAGCAGGCGAACTATGGCTGGAGTCGGGAGAGTATCTCCGTACGCATCATGAAGAGGTTGTCGCACTCTTCCGTCACGCGTCAGCAGATGAAGAAAAGCTTCATGCGCTCGAGCGATTGATGAACATCGAAGATCAGCCAGACGGAATGCGAGTGACTACCACTGGCCCACACACTCTGCGAAAACTCGCCGAGGCGCTTGTTCGTGCGCATCACGGTCACCTTACGATCGAATATCGCGATGCCGAAGGTGTGCTTCGCGCGAGATGGCGGCGCGACTAAGAGATGGTTGGGCCGCACGACCGCAGCTTGCGGTGTTGGCCTTGTGAGCTGAATCAGGATATGACTGGCGATAGGTCTCATTATTGCAAGGCTGCGTCGCGAGTCCGAGGAGGTTTGCCATGAAAGTCAGTGAGTTCTACAGCCAGGGTGTGGTCCATATTCCGGCAACCTGCAGTCTGCAGGAAGCGGCAGTGCAAATGCGAGACCAGCATGTCGGCGCACTGATCGTATCGGAGGGCGGTGGCTCAGGCCGCATACTCGGCGTTCTCACCGACCGGGACATCGTATTACAGTCGGTTTGCACCGGGTCGTCGCCGATCACTGTGCGAGTAGGCGAGGTGATGAGCCCGCAAATTCTGTCTATCGATGTGAACGCCGACATCACTGAGGCAATGCAGGCGATGGCAAGCCATGGCGTGCGCCGCCTGGCGGTGGTCAGCAACGGTATCGACATCATGGGGATATTGTCTCTCGACGATGTGATCACAGCACTCGGGCGCGAATGGATCATGCTGACCAGCATCCTTCGCAACGAGCAGAATCGCGAGGCATCTGGGAGCGTGCTGCAGACGTCTTTGCACGCGTGACGCCAATGCCATCGGGAAGCTACCGGTCGTTGCTCTCGACTTCCAGATACGCAACGACGTCGGCCAGCGTGACGAGGCGACCATAATCGGCTTCAGGTATTTCCACACGAAGCCTCTCGTGGAGGCCTGTCAGAAAATTGAGCCAATCCATCGAATCAAGATCGACCTGTTTGCGTAGCGGGCGATCGTCGCGCAAGGTTGTTGTGTCGACCTCGGGCGCGATCGTCTGCAGTGTGCTCAGCACAATAGCACGAATGTCGGGATGGTTCATTGATCGAGTTCCTCAGGATGTTGCAGCGCGTCGCTCAGTTCAAGAAGAAATAGCGCGCCACGATGACCGTCAGACACGCGATGATCTGCTGACAGCGTGGCGGTCAGCGTGCGTACTATCTTGACTTCCCCGTTGTACGCCCACGGACGTTCGATGACGCGGCCGAATCCGACCAGCGCAACCTGCGGTGGATAGATGACGCCGAATACTTCGGCGGCTCCCTGATCGCCGAGGTTCGTGACGGTGATGGTGGCTTCCGATAATTCGGAACTGCGTAGCGAACCGGCGCGGCAACGTTTCGTGAGATCGGTCAGCTCCCGCATGAGTTGCAGCAACGTTTTATTCTGGGTGTCGAGCAGGGCGGGTGCGACGAGACCGCCGTGGCGCAACGAGATTGCCACCCCGACGTGAGTCTTCCCGGCCGCAACGAATGAGCCTGCGCGGTAGAAGCCGTTTAGCTCGGGAAAGCGTCGCAGTGTCACAGTCACCGCTTTCAGCAACAGGACTGCAAGCAACATCCGATCATTGATCGAGCGTTTGGCGTTTTCGGTGTGAAGCCATTCGAGCGCTTTTTCGATTGGGATCATCTCGCTGACGTAGTAATGAGGTATTTCCCGTTTCGAGCGCTCCATAGCACCCGCGATCACCGTTCTGATCGCTGCGAGCCTGTCGCCGGCTGGCGCAGGTGTGATGCAGGCGGCGCTGCGAATGGCCTGTTCGACGTCGTCATATGTCACCGAACCGCCCGGGCCGCTACCTACGATCTTGTCGAGATTGACATGATGTTCCTGAGCATGCTTTCGCGCCGCAGGCGAGACCTTGTGGCGCTGCGGAGCTGCATCGACAGGCAGTGGGGCGGGTGTCGGCGGTATCGCGCGCGGACGCTTCCTGACCTCTGACGCGGATTCACCTCGCTCGAGAAAAATTGCCATCGGCGTACCCACGGGTATTTTCTCGCCGGGCTTCGTGATCAGTTCGTATACCGTTCCCTCATACCAGTTTTCGACGTCGACGGCCGCTTTGCTCGTGTCGACAATGGCCACTATCTGACCTTTTGTGACCACGTCACCTGGCTTTATTTTCCATTCGAGGAGCGTACCCTCGTCCATGTCGGCCCCCATCGAAGGCAACGTGAACTCGATCATGCGTCCTCCTGCCTGCATTACGTGGCATCACGCAAACAATTGTTTCACCGCGGAGACGATCCTGTCGACCTGGGGTAATGCCGCTTGTTCCATATGGCGGGAATAGGGGATAGGCACATCTTCGGAGCACACACGGCACGCTGGCGCATCCAACTCGTAAAAGACCTGTTCGACCAGCCGCGCCATGATCTCGCCTGCGATGCTTGCGCTTCGCCAGCATTCATCGACAATGACGACCCGTCTGCACTTCGACACTGACTGCATAATCGTTGCATCGTCGAGGGGCCTCAACACGCGCAGGTCCACCACTTCAGCATCGATGCCGTCCTTCGCCAACGTCTGCGCAGCATCCAGTGCCTTGCGCATTGAACCGCCATAGGCAAGGATCGCCACATCCTTCCCCTCGCGCCGGACCTTTGCGCTGACGATGTCGACGCGCTCGACGTCGGGCATGTCCCCTTCGAGGTTGTACAGCCCCGCATGTTCGAAAATCAGCACCGGGTCCGGATCGGCGAGCGCCGCTTGCAACATATGACGGGCGTCCTCGATGGTCGCGGGAGCGATCACCTTGATTCCGGGAATGCCCGCGTACCAGCCTTCGAAGCTGTGTGAATGCTGCGCCGCCACCTGACGACCCGCGCCTGTCGCCATACGCACCACGAGTGGCACCGAGAATTTTCCACCCGACATATGGTGATAGAGGGCCGCCGTATTGACGATCTGGTCTAGCGCCAGCAGGCTGAAATTCACGGTCATAACCTCGACGATGGGGCGCATGCCGCCCAATGCGGCCCCGATGCCTGCTCCCGTGAAGCCAAGTTCCGACAGCGGTGTGTCCCGGATACGCTCGGGCCCGAACTCATCGAGAAGTCCGGCCGACACCGCGTAGGTTCCTCCGTACTTACCCACGTCTTCACCCATCAGGAACACGCGACGGTCGTTCGCGAGCGCCTCGCGCAGCGACTCGCGCAAGGCCTCCCGGAACGTGAGATGGCGGGTCATGGCGTTTGCCCCGTTGCGGTGTAGAGGTCAGTCAGGAGATCTTCGACACGCTCCCATGTGCCGGCCTCCGCAAACGCTACGGCACCCTCAACTTCCGCCAGAGCCGCCGAATCGAGTACGAGGAACTCGTCCTCAGACAATTTGCACTCGTCCTTCAGACGGGCGGTAAAAGTGTGGATCGGACCGCGCGTCTTCCATAGCTCAACTTCAGCCTTCTCGCGGTACAGTTCGGCGTCGTACATCGAATGGGCGCGGAAGCGGTATGTCTTGAACTCGAGAAAGAGTGGATTCTGTGCGGCTCGTACGTACGCGACAGCCTCTCTCGTGGCTTCGTGTACAGACACGACATCCATTCCATCCGCGCTGCGTGTGGCGACGTTATAGGCAGCGGCCTTGGCGCACAGATCCGTCTGTGACTGGCTTCGCTCGATTGCCGTCCCCATTGCGTACAGATTGTTTTCGCAGCAAAACAGAACGGGCAATCGCCACAGTGCAGCGAGATTCATCGATTCGTGAAAGGCCCCTTCGGCTACCGCGCCGTCGCCAAAAAAGCATGCGGTGATGCCGTGGCTGCCTTGCATTTTTTGCGCGAGGGCCAGCCCGACGGCGAGGGGGAGACTGCCGCCGACGATTGCATTCCCGCCGAACAGCCGCTTCGTTCGATCGAACAGATGCATCGAGCCACCTCGTCCGTGCGCGCAGCCTTCATACTTGCCATACATTTCAGCCATGAGCACGCCCATGTCCATGCCGCGTACCAATGCATGGGCATGTTCACGATACGTCGCGACGATGTTGTCTTCGGACGTGAGCGCATGAAGCGCGCCCACTGCGGTTGCCTCTTCACCGATATACAGATGCAGAAAGCCGCGAATCTTGCCGGCGCCGTAAAGCTCCGCGCATTTTTCCTCTAGCCGCCGCACGCGCAGCATGTCACGCAACAACCCGAGCGCGAAGGTCTTCTCATAGGGAACGGGGCCCGACGGTGGCAGGGGAGCGGGATGGTCGACTGTCATGCTGCGCTCTCCAGTGTCGACGTGTCGCCTTCCGCCAGACCTAAGTCACGCGCTTTCAGAAGTCGTCGCATGATCTTGCCGCTACGCGTGTGCGGCAGTTGTGCGACGAAGGCAATCTCCTTCGGCGCGACAGCCGCGCCAAGCCGCTTCCTCGCATGTCCGAGCAATGCCATGCGCAACGCCTCGTCCGGTTCGAAACCTTTGTTGAGTGAGATAAAGGCCTTGACCGATTCGCCCAGCACCGGGTCGGGCTTGCCGATAACGCCAGCCTCCGCTACGGCGGGATGCTCCATGAGTGCACTTTCCACCTCGAAAGGCCCGATCAGATGGCCGGCGGACTTGATGACATCGTCAGCCCGGCCGACGAACCAGTAATAGCCGTCTGCATCCCGCTGTGCCAGATCGCCCGTCAGATACCAGTCTCCGTTGAAGCACTTGCGATAGCGCGCGTCCTCGTTGAGGTAACCGCGAAACATGGAGGGCCACCCGCGCCTGAGTGCCAATTCACCTTGCGCGCCAGGTTCGTCGACGATACGGACACCGCCGTCGCCACTGCGTTGAATGATGGCGGCATCCACGCCCGGTAGTGGTCTGCCCATCGAACCAGGCTTGATATCGAATGCTGGCGTGTTGGCGATCATGATCCCGCCCGTTTCCGTTTGCCACCAATTATCGTGAATCGGCAAACCCAGCACGTCTTTTCCCCAGCGAACTGCTTCAGGATTCAACGGTTCCCCGACGCTGGCAACGAAGCGCAATTGCGGGAACGCATATTTTGCGGCCGCGTCGGCGCCAGCGCGCATCAGCATCCGGATCGCAGTCGGCGCCGTGTACCACACCGAAACAGCTTCGTCGTGCAAGATGCCATACCAGCGTTCCGCGTCGAACTCTTCCCGATCGACGATGGATGTCACGCCGTGCAGCAGAGGCGCAATGATCCCGTATGACGTACCCGTCACCCAGCCGGGATCAGCGGTGCACCAGTAGATATCCTCGGGATGCAGATCGAGTGCATAACGTCCCGTCACCCAATGCGTGATGGCAGCACTGTGCACATGGACAGCGCCTTTGGGCGTGCCTGTTGTGCCGCTGGTGAAGTGCAGCAGCGCGGGATCCTCGGGACCCGTTGCCGCGTGGTCGAACGAGTCTGACGCGCCTGACATGAGCTGGGAAAGATCGAGGGTGCCGGGGCTGGCAACCGGTGCGCCTTCTTCCCCAACGAGGAGCACATGTTTCAAGGTCGGCATGCGGGCGCGCCAGGGGCCGATTTTCCGTTCAAACAACGCATCCGTGGTCAGCAGCACCGTTGCGCCACCTAGATTGACGCGCGTGATGATGGGTTCTGGCCCAAACGCGGAGAAGAGCGGGGAGATGACGGCACCGAACTTCAGGCCGCCGACCAGCGCGATGTAGAGCTCCGGGATGCGCCCCGCAAGGATAAAGACACGATCGCCTTTCGCGATCCCAAGGCTGTGCAACACGTTGCAGAAGCGGTTGGTCTGTGCGGCCAGCTGGTCGTATGTAAATGTTCGGGGTGAAGCGTCTCGTGCGAGAAAGCGCAATGCTGGCTTGTCTGCGAGGCCTTCGGCGCGATGCCGGTCGACGGCCTGCCATCCGATGTTGATGTCACGTTTCCCAGCGGTCAGTTCAGCTGCCGCTGCGGCCCACGAGAAACGGTGGCGCTCGCCCTCGTAATCGGAAAAATTAGGCGTCACCCGCAAATCTGAAGCCGTCTTGCGGATGGTCGACGATGCGTTCATAGATGTGTCTCAACGGAGTGCCTGCCCAGCATTGAACGGTGTGCAGCACGGTTCCACTGTAGGCCCGCTTTGACGGGCACGCTTGATTTGCGTCAAGCACAGCAAATGACATCCACAATGTTGCCGTGCCGAAGCTCGGGATGCGACAAAGTGCGCATCGACAGCATTTGATGAACATCTATCCTTCAAAGAATCCATCAATGCATGGACCGTCAGATAAATGGAGACGACGATGCTTAGCCTACATGAGATAGCAGCGCTGATGCTGGTTGAGACAACCAGGCAGTCGGAACATCTCGACCTTGGCGATCTGGACGCGTTGCGCGAGCGCCAACTTGTTTCGCTGGAGACGCTCGCGTCAGGATACACACACTTGTGTCTGACCGCGCAGGGTCGTTCGATACTCAGCTCGGTCGGGAGAGTTCAACAGTTCTTGCCTGAAGCCAAACCACTCGCAGCAAAGCATTTATGAAGCCACCGTTGGTACGATTGATTACTCAAAGCTTGTCCGCTTTTACCGTGAGCAGTTGCAGTTGGGAGGTTGAAATACGATTGCGTCTTGCCCGACAATGCCGGTGCCTCCTGCTGTCTCTCCTGCTGTAAGCACGCTGCGTGCCGGAGCGACGAGCGTCGCATCCCGCTCCGTTCGTTGCCGGACCCGCTCCCCTCTGTATAGGGCATACGCTCGTAGATGCACTCGTGCTCTGACACAAGCGTTGTATCGCCCTTGATCTGGCACGTACCTATGCAACCCGAGCTCTATTCTTCGCTTAAGCGTTTCTGGCGCCATTCGTGCAGGCGTCGTTCAAATGTGCGGGGGCTCGAAATGGAAAGGAAGAGGATATTGGTCGTCTACTATTCGCGGTCGGGCGTGACGCGTGCGATCGCATCGGAGCTCGGCCAGATGCTGGACCCGGACGTCGAAGAGATTCTCGATCGGCGTGGCCGCGCCGGTCCGTTCGGGTATCAGCGTTCGTTGGTCGAGGCAATTCGTCAGCGTCCAGCCGGTATTATGCCGACCACGAAAGATCCTCTGTCGTACGAGTTAGTGATAGTCGGGACCCCAATATGGGCCGGGTCGGTGGCATCGCCGGTTCGCGCCTATCTTATTGCGAATAAATCAGGATTTCGCCACGTCGCGTTCTCTTGCAGCCTGGGAGGGCGTGGAAGTGAAACGGCGTTTGCCCAGATGCGTGCACTCGTTGGTAGTGGTCCTGTTGCTCAATGCCAGATAACAGCACGCGAAGCGAAACGTGCCCACGCCAGCTGATTACTAGTGAACTTTGCCAGCAAGCTGCAGCGTGCATTCGCCGATGATCGGTGGCCAGAAAGGGAGCCGTGTTGATGAAAGCGTCTGCATGGCGTTCATCTTACGACTGCGTGACGTGGATCACGAACGGCAGGCTGCCATCGCCCTCAGCGTCGTCGTTTTGGATTTTGATACTGATTCTCCAGTGCACCTGCATTCTCTGGTCACGCCTCGCGCCGCCCATCGCTGGTTCCATCTCGTTGCGTTTCCGGCTGTTTGCTTGACGTGCGTCAATCCCAATCACGGGCCCCGTGCCATCGTTAGTTAAAAAGCGCAGGCGGGCCGGTCATGGAACAGATCCTGTTAAGCGAGTTTAAGGATGGCACCGCGACGCATTCTCCCTCGCGGGCGGAGCGGCGCGCGCTCGGGAAAAGCCTCCGTGGAAAATGCCCGCGCGGTTTGCACGGCGCATGGAAGCGCACTGTCGATCGTCCTGACCCCGTTTGTCTGGTCCAGCAAGCCAATGAGGGCCGTCTGCCCGAACTCGTTCCGCTTCGACACGGCCGCATGCTTCAGTCGCCATTCACGTTCTATCGAGGTGCCGCGCTCAACATGGCGCATGACGTCGCGTCGCTGCCGACTCCCGGCATACATGTGCAGTGTTGCGGTGACGCTCACCTTATGAATTTTGGCGGCTTCGCGACCGCGGAGCGCAACATCATTTTTGCGATCAACGATCTTGACGAAACCCTTCCTGCGCCGTGGGACTGGGACCTGAAGCGTCTTGCGGTCAGTTTCGCGATTGCCTGCCGTGACAACGGGCTAAGCGACTCCACCGCGAAGGATGCGGTTCTCGCCTGTGTGCGCTCGTACCGCGAGAGCATGGCAACATTCAGCGAAATGAAATCACTGGATCTCTGGTACCACGCGATTGAGGCGGAGGCCTTGATCGCCTCCATCGACGACCCGGCTCTGCGCCGCCGCGTGATCAGGAGGGTGGAGAAAGAGCGTGCAAGCAGCATGGCCGAAGTTCTGTTCCCGAAGCTCGCTTCCGGCAAGGGGGGGACAGCGCTCATCAGGGACGAACGTCCGTCGATCTTCCATCCACAGGGCCAGAAACCCGGAACCCTTGAGGTTGCGATCAGGAAGGGCTTCAGCGGCTATCGTGAAAGCCTGACCCCAGCCCAGCGGGTCCTCGTCGACCGTTTCAAGATCGTGGATGCTGCGATTAAGGTGGTGGGAGTAGGAAGCGTCGGGACCCGCTGCTGGGTCGTCCTGCTAATGGACGGTGCGGGCGATCCGCTCTTCCTCCAGGTCAAGGAAGCGCGCGCCTCGGTGCTGGAAGCCTACGCGGGAAAGAGCGTCTATGAGAATCACGGGCAACGTGTCGTCAACGGCCATCGGCTGGTTCAACCCGCAAGCGACATGTTTCTCGGTTGGACAAAGGGGGAGCAAGGGTGGGACTATTACGTGCGCCAGTTGCGGGACGTCAAAATCAAGCCTGCCGTCGAGACCTTCGGCAAGGTCGAAATGATCGGCTTTGCCGACTGGTGCGGACAATCGCTCGCGCTGTCCCATGCACGCTCTGGCGATCCGTCCATCATCAGCGGATATCTGGGAAAGAGCGATGAGTTCGACAAGGCCATCGCCGCGTTCTCGATCCTGTACGCCGACCAGAACGAGGCGGACTATGCCAGGTTCAAGCAGGCGATCGATGAGGGTACGCTTAAGGCCGAATTCGACCCGCCTGAATGAACCCAACGGCAGACTCTGATTGCGGAGGGTGTTGCCCGATGAATATTCGAAGCAGCCTCGATCGCGGAACGTGCGTGACCATATGGTTGAAACCGGACCCCAAAACGACAACGCGATCCTTAGTAAGTGGCGTTTTGCTGACGAGTACGATGCTGACGCGATCTTTTTTTCAGCTACAACGTATTCTCCAATGAGCATGTACGTCGATTACAGCCGCTTCCGACCGAAATGGTTAAGCGATGGATTCGTCGCCGCAACTCCGCACGTCATTGGCGATGCGCAGCGCGTGTCTGGTAATGGGTCCAGCCGCACGACGTTTCGCGGCGGCGGCGGTGGCTTTGGCGGCGGTGGGGCCTCGGGCAGGTGGTAGCCATGGGAATCAAACGGATAGTGAGACACCTGCTCCTCACGCGGTGGAACGTAAAGGTTGCCTTCCCTCCGCGCACGCTACGCGCAATCGAGAAAGCGGTTCAGGCAAGTCATCAGGCCCATATCGGGCAGGTTCGATTCGTGGTCGAGGGAGCGCTTCCAATCGAGGCGTTGTTGACCAGCATGTCTGCAAGAGAGCGGGCGATCGACGTCTTTTCACAACTGCGGGTGTGGGACACCGAGCACAGCAATGGCGTACTCATCTATCTCCTGCTTGCCGACCGTGACGTCGAAATCGTTGCAGATCGAGGCATGCATGCTCACGTGCCCGCCAGGCAGGACCGGCGAAGCAAGTTACCAAGCAAGCCAGCGGTATTGTGATACCAGACAGGGAACCGGATTGACGCAGGTTGCGCAACTCGTAACAGAAGCGATTGCGGTCGTGACGGTGTGCTGTACAGTTCTGCGCCCAATGATGAAAAGGAGAACGGGTAAGTGTCCGACTGTGACCGTATAGACACCCGACGATGGGCACGCCATGCTTTCGCCGGGTCATGAATGTGACTGTCCACAAAAGAATGATAGTCACAGTGACGGAATCCACTGAAGTCAATGGCCCACGCAAGTATCGTCGACGTACGAAGGGGACGAAGCCGAGTCCATATGTCGCGCGTCTGTGGTGTGAGAGCACGGTCCCGGGTGACCGCAGCGCCATTATTCCCGACGTCTATCTGAAAGTATGGGCGCAAGGGTATCCGCGCACGAATCCGACTTCATCCTTTTTGACGAGGCACAGGACAGCGACGGCGTGATGATGTGGCTTCTGGGCCGGCCGCCGCATGCACAGATCGTCTAAGTTGGTGACCCATATCAGCAGACATGCGAATGGCGTGGCGAAGTCAATGCCATGGGACAGATCGATACTCCCCCACACGCGCTGACCGAGTCTTTCCGTTCCGGGGTAGTCGTAGGGCAGAGATTCAGCTTGTTCCCGCCACTCGACCAGGTCGTAGTGCAGTCTGTCGAGCAACCGTCATATAACAGTTGGGGGATATTGGATACGGCCCAATAATCCGCTCGCCAGAGGGATAGCGTGGCTGCGCATTTCGGTTTTCGCGGACCTACGACGTGCTCTAGCGGGGCCGACCTTGATCGGCTTAAACATCAGAGGTTTGAATGCGCTACACATCTTATTTGCTGTAAAAAAGATACATCAATATCGAGTCAAATTGAGAAAACTATCGCTTTTTTGTTCGTAGCAATCCCGCAGTGCCAAACGATGACTAGACTGACGATACGGATAATCAGAAAGCCTCTCGCAAGTTCTGGAATCGTATCTAATGAGCTGCCATGCGCCATTGTGTCGAACGACTCATGAGTCGTGCATGGCGGTGGTAGGCTGAAGGCGCTAAGAGCACGCGACGTCGGAATTGCCTGCGTGGATTTTCGCGCATTGCTGGACCCTGTCTATCAGGGAGTCTGAAGCAGACAGCACCGATTGTCTATCGGGCGACAACATTGTGAAGAGAAAGTTGTTCGAAAGATAATCGAGCGTTCAAGCGAGCAGGTCAAACGCTACGGGGAAAATTCGATCGTAGTCCGTTTCCTTACGTGCAATGTGAAAATGCACATGCGGGGGCGTCCGATCTGGGTGTCTTCCGTGCGGGCGTTTCACATCAAGCATGAGCTAATTCACGCGCAGTAATCATGGTGTTCTTGTCGACCTTGTTTCGGGAGATGAAATGGTTTCTGTAACTGGTGCGGTCTCTGCTCGAATTTCCCGCTTTCAGGCAACTTTGCAGCGCAAGTCATTTGCGCATTACCGCGAGTCACTTGCAGAAGATTTATCCTTCGAGCAGGCGGTCAATAAGTACCCGGATCGGAATGCCCTTTATGCATATATGCATCATTATCTGTGGAATATCGCGCCTGCAGAGATTCGTCACCACCGGTCCTATTTCAGCCAGCGACGGCGCGGATTTGGAGAGGATGCCTTCCATGCAATGTGGTGGCTTCTCTTGCGCGATTATCAGCCACAGCGTGCTCTTGAGATCGGCGTATATCGCGGACAGATCACCTCCCTCATGGGCCTGATCGCGAAGTTGTGCGCATTCCCATGCGAGGTCCATGGTATCTCACCGTTCTCTTCAGCCGCGGATACCGTGAGTAAGTATCGTAAGAACATTGATTATCTCGACGACGCGATTGCCTCTAATCGGTCTTTCGGATTACCTGATCCGAATTTTATTAAGGCTTTGTCAACGGACACGATTGCGACCGAGCACATCCGTTCCAGAGCGTGGAATGTGATCTATGTGGATGGCAACCACGATTATGAAGTTGCATTGGCTGACTATAAGGTCTGCCGGGATGCGCTCGCTCACAACGGTCTGCTGGTAATGGACGACTCAAGCTTGTATACCGACTACCGTCCAGCGAAATTCTCATTTGCCGGGCATCCCGGACCGTCACGCGTTGTTCATGAATTAGCTTGTTCCGAGCTGCGCTTTTTGGGAGGAGTTGGTCATAACAACGTGTTCACAATTTGTTGACGGCATACATGCAATCAAGTTGGATGCACACGTGTTCGGGTTTGACTTTCCACTATGGCAAGGAGCAGCGCGGGCTTTGTCACGTTGCCGAGGTGGTCGCGTAGAATCTGGAGATGAATAAATCTAGATCGCTCTATCATGGTCATCGCTTTCCGGCGGTGGTGATCAGTTGTGCCGTTCGCTGGTACTTTCGGTTTCAGTTGAGCTTGCGCGACATTGAAGAGTTGCTGTTCGAGCGCGGGATCGTGGTGAGTTACGGAACCGTGCGCCGCTAGTGCGATAAATTTGGCACAGGGTTCGCGCATCGCGTCAAGGCTGCTCGGCGCAAACCGGGCAGTACCTGGCATCTCGATGAATCGTTTGTGATGCTGCGCGGTGAACATTATGTGCTGTGGCGAGCCGCCGACGAGCACGGCGCCGAACTCGATATCCTGCTGCAAAAGCGGCGCGACACGACCGCAGCCGAACGATTCTTCAAGCGCATCCTTCGGTCTTGCCTGGTGCCGCGCAGGATCGTCACTGACCAGCTGCGCAGTTATCCGGCCGCGAAGTCCCGGATCCCCGAGCTGGCAAACGTCAAGCACGTGTTCGTCAAGGCTGCGGCCCGCGTGAACAATCGGGCCGAAAATAGCCATCAACCTACGCGTGAACGTGAGCGGCGCTTGCGCGGATTTCGCGACCCAAAGCGCACCCAGGCGCTTCTTTCGAGCTTCGGACCGATCCGGCAGCACTTCGCGCTCAAGCGTCATTTGCTGCGCGCGTCTTTCTACCGCAAACAGCTCGCTCAACGCTTTGACGCGTGGCATCGTTTCACCGAACTCGCCCAGATTCCGTCCGCCGTCTGAGCAAACACATGTCCTCAGAAGTTTTTACGCCGTCGCCCCGTCAACGTGACAGCGCCCTTGGGATTCCTCTCAGTTTCTGGTCTAGACCGGCGCTCGTGTCGTTTCAGAGGTTATTTGCGCCACCAGAGAAAATGAGTCCCAGTCAAAGGCGCAGCGTCAAACAGGGATAGATCACAAAAGTTTTAAATATTTGTGTGCCGAGGCGACACGTATTGGTTGGACGTGGAGCGAAACGGTGAGAAAGCAGACCGTGCAACCCGTCAAAAGCGACAAAAATTGATTGTCAAACTACGACATCAATTGATGAACTCTACACAAAGTGTTCATGTGGCAACGGGCAAGTCGCTGATAGCGAGCGTCGCGCAAAAGCTCAGTCTCTTCGCGCAAAACGCGGGCATGAAGCTGTTCGCGGGCAAAGGCAAGGTCGAGATTCAGGCGCACGACGACAACATCGAATTGACTGCGCAAAAGTCCGTCAAACTCATCTCGGCGACACAGACGATTGAAGGCGTGGCGAAACAGGAAATTCTGCTGACTTCGGGTGGCGCATACATCCGGCTGAAAGACGGCAACATCGAGATTCACTCACCCGGCGCGATCGATGTGAAGGGGGCTCAGCATGGCTTCAATGGGCCCGTTCGGCTTGACGAGAAGTTCCCGTCGTGGACTGACAGCGAGCCGAAACGGTCAGTAGACTTTTCGGGGTGACGACGATGGGGCGTCCCGTAAAAAACGAACTGAATAAAGGATAGCTAGTGGCGCAGCAACAGGACAAGCCGTCGCAAGTCGAGAATTGGGCGTATCCGTTCTCATTGAAGAACCCCGGTGCGCAGCCCGCTCCCGAAGATTATCTGAGCGCCCTCAGTGCATCGGAGGATGGCTTCTATCCAATCGGTGCAAACGGGCTCTGGCACGGTGGCATCCATTTCGGAAAAGGCACAGCTGGCAAGTTCGATCAGGATGCCGGCGTCAAGTGTATTGCGGACGGTGAAGTCGTCGCATGTCGCCTCAATTCGAAGCTGCAGGAGCTCGCCTATCCTGACGGATCCAGGGCTGGATACTCGAGCGGGTTCACGCTGGTGCGGCATCGGCTCGTGTTGCCAAAGCCTCCCGCGCCGTCCACGCCTTCGGCGCAGCCGGCGAATACGGCGAACGGTGCACCGACGCAGAACACAAGCACACCTGCCGAAGACGTTTTGACGTTCTTCAGCCTTTATATGCATACGCTGCCGCTCGATGGTTACGGTGCGGCGAAGGCTCTACGCGCCTACTATGGCGCGACAGACATTTATACGGTGGGCAACAAGGCAAACGATCCTCGCAAGAACGTCGCTGGTTCCGAGGATCACAACCAGCCCGGCCTGCGCGTTCGGGCGTCGCATACGGCCGGTAGTGCTGTGACAGGCTGGCTTGCTCGCGATACGAAGATCAAGGTCGGCCAGAAACACGGCGCATGGGGCAAGATCGGGGGTTTTGTGTCGGGTACGGTTCAATCGTATCGGGAAGGCGCAGCCCTGCCAGCAGATGCCGCGACAGGATGGGTTTTCCTGGGCGAGCTGGACAAGCAAAGCCAACCGTCTGCGGTGGATCAGATCCATGTCCTGCCGAAGCCTCACGCTATCGCCGCAGGCGAGACGGTTGCGCTTATTGGTGAGTATCAGCGGCTCGTGGAAGCGCGGGCGCATCATAGCTTGCCGCCCAAGCAGGGTGAACGACCGCTGCTTCATGTCGAGGTCTTCACGGGCGACGACATCAACGCTTTCGTTTCGCGCAGCCGCGCACGGGCGCAGCAACTCGATCCGAAATCGCGCAATCTCTTGCTGATTCGAAAGGCGCGAAGCTGGTGCAGCCGTCTTCTCCCAGTTCATCGATCCCGCACGGAGCATCCGTCAAGGACGCCCCGGGCTCGCCAGCCAGCGGTGCGTGGCGGAAGGTCTTGCAGGTAAACCCGAGCGGGCAGCCGCTCAACAATCAGGCGCTCTGGATTGCGCGCGCGGATCCGCACGGCAATGAAGATCGCCCGGCGTGGAGCCAGTTTCCCTTGACCCTGCAAGCGGCGGGCGGCGGGCGGCGGGCGGCGGGCGGCGCGGCGGCAGCCTGGACACGCGTGGTGAGCACCGCATCGGCGCAAAGTTGTGTTGAGGCTGAGAACAAGAGGTGGTACGCAGTGAGCATCGCCGACGGGAACAATGCCGAAGTCAATGGCTGGGTTTGCGATCACGGGCATCCTCTCGTTGAGCTGAAAAGTCCCTGGGACTGGCCGGGATTCGATGTCCTGAATCTGCAAGCGTCGGTTTCCGACATGTTTGCACGCGCGCTCTATATCGCAGACAGCGGCACGCCGGACGAGATCGCGCAATTCGAGGGCTCATTCGCGAATGCGCGCTCCGACGAAACCATTCGCAAGCTTGAAGACGCGATCGACGCTCAGGGGCAGCGCGATGGCAAGATCACCGCACACGAACTACAGACGGCGCTCGGCAAACCGTGGCTCGCAGATCGGATCGATCATCTGATCGTGCGATACGAGAGTGAATGGGGCGGGGAGATGAGCAAGTGGGATGCGCTCGATTCGCATATGCATGCAGGGCTGCCTGTGTGGCAAGCGGAGAAGACGCGGATTGATGTGCTGCGATTTTGGAGTGGGATCAGCGGTGTGAGTGGATGGCCAACGAGCTCTAACGTTTATCATTTTCATCCTCTTGGTCTCGTGGGGAATTTCCGCCGTACCGACTTCCAGTTTACGCTCGCGATGATGCAGCACATTTTCCCGAGTGCAAGTGTTGCGACGCTGCAAGCAGCTATGACGGAATTGAATACGAATATCGATTTGTTTAAACTCGACAAGCCACTCAGACGCGAGCACTTCTTCGCACAAATTCGACGTGAGGCAGGACCGTCGTTGGCTGTTCACGATGGTGAAAGCCTTAATTATCCGCCTGACGGTTGGAACTGAAATTTAGCTATTTCCAGGCACATCCTGACGAGGCTGATTTGTACGGACGTACGGCTGAGCATCCCGCCGATGAGCAAGCAATTGCGAACCGCGCATATGAGCGCAGAAATGGTAATGGAGACATCGCAAGCGGTGACGGGTGGAAGTACCGAGGCAGAGGCTTGATCCAGATTACGGGTCAAACTCAATATCGATTGTTTACCGAATGGCACCGACAGAATTCAAGTGGCTGGGCCGGCGAGGCCAATCTGAACTTTCTGGTAGATTACGCGCTGGTCGGCGAGGTCAAATACGCCGTGAGATCGGCCGCGGCGTATTGGATCAATAACAGAATGTACGAAACGGCCGATCATGGCGCAGCCGAAGACGATGTCGATAACATCACGCGAGCGATCAATCCCGGACTTTTCAAGCATCAGCCTGGTCACCCGATCAATCCGGAGAATATGAACGACATCGTGGATCGGCGAAATAATTTCGCGTCGATTCGCAATTGGGGAGGACTGAAGTAATGTGGATAGCACGAATTCTAACGATTATTCTGCTCTCGCTCGTTAAATATGACGTGGCGAATGGGCAGGATCAGACTTCTCAGAATGAACAGACACTTTGCAACGACGGGGAAGAGATTTATTTCAGTTGTCCGCTAGAAAATCAAAAGACTGTCTCCGTATGCGCAAAGGACAACACTGCCCCTAATCGGGGCTACGTGCAATATCGATACGGTACCAAGGACAATGCTTTCGCATTTCCTGGTCAGAATGTTCCTCCCGCAAGCACAGTCAAGATTACCGACGTCTCTGAAGGTAGTATTCGTGGGCTGCATTTGAAATTCTCGAAAGGAGCTTACACGTATGTCGTTTCGTCTGTTTCGCCAGGCGAGGTCTACGTATCGAAGAATGGAAAAGTAATATTTGATCAGGAATGTACGGCTTCGGGATACAAGAGTTTTTCGAACAAAATTTTCGATGGAGTCAATGAAGTACCTGTGTCGAAGGTTGATATTCACTGAATGATGTTTCTGCACGAAGTAGCGGCAGCGGGTCCTACAGTCATGTGGACCGTTTCGATGCTTCCTGCAGGCGTCTGCTTCGATCGTCCGAATCGGATCAACTGGCGATCGGCACGCGCTGTACGATGTGCGCTATCAGATATGAGCCACCCAGCACGAATCACTTTGCTGTTTTCAGCTTTTCTGGTTTCCCAACAGGCATGGTGTGCGCAGGATAACCAGCGGGAGATCGATTTCCCCAATCACGCGCAACTGGTTTATTCCGCACCCGTATCGCCGGAACTGAGCCGCACGTTCGGGCCTGGTTGGACGCGTCTCACCATCACGCGCCCAGACGGTACCGCACTTGCGATTGTCCCGGACGAAGCGCTCATTTCTCAGGGCGGCGTCATCTTTTCGACGGTTGGCGCGAGAGCGCGCTCGCACGATGGACGCTATGTCGTACTCGATCTCACGCGTAACGGAGTGACGGAAACCGAAGATGGTAAGCCTACTGTGGTAAGTCGTGAATTCTGTCCGATCCTGGACACCGTGACTGAGTGTGTCGCGCGTGACTATTCTGGCGTTGTTTGCGGTGGCGCATGGGATGACAAAGAGACGAGATGGCGCAGCCAGCTCGACTCAGGCAAAACGGACTCGCAATCGATGAAAGCGCTGGAAAAGCCGACGGCGCGAGCCGTATGGACTCAATTCAGCCAGGCCAAAGCAACGAATATCAAGCCATTCTTGCGCGTCGCGTTGGGTCTGGACAATCTTCGAGCATGTGATCCGCCGAGCGCAGCAAACGCACGGTATTACGCGCAAATACAGGCCGCGCTGGGCGACGCATCCTCTGCCGGGAACCACTCGACGCCCGCCTCCACCAGAGCTATGCCAGCCGATGCTGATGCGTTGAGGGTATCGACGGTGCAGGTCGACCGAGCATGGCTCTACGAGCGGCCTTCAGTAGGAAGCAACCGTCGCGGCTATCTCATCCGCGGCGATCGCGTTGTCATTATTGGCGAACAGAAGCCGGATTGGGTGAGAGTTCGCTATAACCGCGCGGGGAAGGAACCTATCGAAGCATGGCTGGAGCGACCGAACATCGACCGATAACTAACTTCGTGGAGGTGCCCTTGATTGCAACGTTTGTGCTTATCGGAGTGCGCCTCAAGAAGATTGAGCATAGGAAAAGCGATTGAAACAGTTCATAGACACTCATGTTCTGCTACTTCGCATCCGCTCTTTTAGCATGCACACTGTATCTACCGGCGCGGCGTTTGCCATAGCCTTGATGCTAATCGGCGGTACTGCCGAATCAGCGCTTGCCGCCGCTCCGTCGTCCACATTCCGTTTCGCGTTGCCGGGCGGAGGGGCAATTGTGTATGGCAAGGCGACGAATCCTCAAGCCCCGTTAGCCCGGCGTGCATGGCAGCAGGCCATCTTCTATTTCCCGAACGGCACGACGTTCAGCGTCTTGCCAAAAGCCGGCGATTCGACCGCGCCCGGTGCGTTAATGCAACCTCCGCATGACAGCAATATTTCTCCTTCTGGCCAATATGTCGTCATAGAACGAATCGAGTCGGGATCGGTTTCGTCGGGGCCTGCAGAAACGGAGTCTGGTGCGAGCCGGGAATACTGTTCTGCCATCGAGATTCGCACGGGCTGTATTACAGCGGATCAAACTGGCGAGATATGCGGGGCGGGCTGGCGTGCGGGCCAGCCCGCGCAGTGGGGAAACGACGACCAGACGAACCTGATGTTGAAGGAAGACCGTCCATCGGCCAGCCGGCTGATGCGGTTTATCCGTGCTGGTCAGCCACCAAGGTTACTCGTTAGCAACGACTCGGGCGCCGGAAATCTCCTGCGTTGCGATCCGCCGTCGGCGGCCAATCGTGGGGCGTATCAGGGGATTACGGCCGCTTTGCATGCAGCAGGCGCGCGAAACGATGCTCGACTGATAGACGACGGGCTTTCAAAAGCGGACATTGATATCGTCGGCACGCCACTTTCATCTGCCGCGAAAATCGGGAATCCTGCCGCGACCATATCGGTGCAAAGAGCGACACTTTATAAGGCCCCGGATGATGCCAGCGCGGGACGCGCCTATCTGGTCAAAAACGATAGAGTATCGGTATTGAAGCAGTCGCCGTCCGGTTGGGCCTATGTGGACTACGGCAACGCTTCTGGCAAGCATCTGCTTCGTTGGATCAAATCCGATCAACTGACGATCGAGCCGTAAAGTGCTCCGCAATCTGAGCGAGATATACGACACGACTCGTATTGCTAGCGTCCGAATGGCAGACATCCAGGCAAACATGTTGCGCACCGACTCGGCCCGATATGGGATCAAAACGCTATTCAAGCGTCCGCCGATTGAGTGTCCGCTGTCGAGCAATCTCATTGTCCGCTCCGGGTCGAGGGCGTGTGAAAACTCGACAGTACCCGGTTTTTCAGGTGTCGCTTTACCCTTCCCAAGGCACTGCGAAGCCAACACAGCACGATCTGGAGGGTCGATTTTTTCGAGCGTCGCGTTTAGGGTGCGTTTTCACACGCCCTCGATTTGGCGTTCTCGCGTTCTTCTCAGAAGATGCCTGCGTTTAGGCGCCAGATATCGGGGCAACTGGCCCCATCTATTCCCATGAGTTCTCTTGGCTTACAAGACATGCTCGCCGTAGTACAAATGGGGCGCTTTCGACATCGCAAGAAAGTTTTTGAAAATGCACGGAGGGCACACGCGTCGACACACCAATGAGCTGAAACGCGCCCCTTCCCGACGGGCGCAGGCGCTATAGATGATGCCTCGGGCGTACTATCGCAATCCGAGGATCGCGCGAACGGCCTTCATTTCGTCCATGAGTTCCGCGACAGAGGCATCGATATGTGCACGTGCGAATGCATCGATATCAATATCGGATACAACGCGGTAGCAACCTTTACCGCAGGTCACGGGCATGCCGAATACGAGCCCGGCTGGAATGCCGTATTCGCCATTCGACACGATGCTCATCGACACCCATCTTCCGTGACTGCCCCTGACCCAGTCGTGCATCTGGTCGATCGCTGCATTGGCGGCCGACGCGGCAGACGATGCGCCGCGCGCTTCGATAATCGCCGTTCCGCGTCGTGCGATCTCGGGGATGAAGACATCGCGATTCCACGCTTCGTCGGCGAGCAGCACGCGAATAGATTCCCGTCGTGCCATCGCATGGCGGTAGTCCGCGTACATGGTCGGCGAGTGATTGCCCCATACGGCCATGTGATAAATCTCATCCGCGGGTACGCCGCAGCGGGTAGCGAGACGGCCCACTGCCCGGTTGTGATCGAGGCGGATCATGGCCGTGATGGCGTCATCTGGAAGGTCGGGTGTGAATTGCCGCGTGACCCATGCATTCGTATTGGCGGGATTGCCCACCACGAGAACCTTGACGTCACGGCTTGCCGCGTCATTCAATGCTTGTCCCTGCGTGCGGAATATCGCCGCATTCGCGGCCAGCAGATCCCGCCTTTCCATCCCTTTTCCGCGCGGTCGCGATCCGACCAGAAACGCATAGTCGGCATCGCGGAAAGCGGTGTACGGATCGTCGCCGATTTCGATGGCTTCGACGAGCGGAAATGCACAGTCTTCCAGTTCCATGACGACGCCACGCAGCGCGTCCATCGACTGCGGAAGTTCGAGCAGTTGTAGGACGAGCTTCTGTTCCTTGCCGAGCAGGTCACCGTTGGCGATGCGGAACAGCAACGAATAGGCAATCTGACCTGCTGCGCCCGTGACCGCAATGCGTTTGGCTTTTGATGACATGATTTTTTTCCTTCTCTCTTTCAACGGTTGTCGATGCCCGGTTGGGCAAAGCGGGTGTGCAATCAGGCCGGGGCGCGGGCTTGCGCAAGACACGGAGCGCGGAATCGCACTTCCTTGTGCAGCAGCGCCCTGGCCGTGCGGCAACTTACGAAGATCCACAGCGCGCCGAGCGCAACAGCGAGCACGATGCCGATGTGCACGAAGCAATCGAATCCAGTCGTGCGTCCAAGGGCGAATGTGGCGAGCGTATAGACGCCAATCGGGAAAGTGAGACCCCACCAGCCGAGATTGAAGGGCAGCCCTTCAAGGCGATAGCGCCACATGAACAGCACCGCGCAAGCAAGCCACCACAGACCTGCGCCCCACAGCAGCAGCGCGCCGAATACGCCGAAGGTGCTGGCGAGAGAGGCGACGTCATGCAAGCCGGTATGTGCGAACGCCTTGTTGGCGGCGTCGCCGAGTGTGATGAGGCCAAGTGCGCCCGTGCCGATGGGACCCAATGTGAGCCAGCTGGTCACACCCAGTTCGCGATGCGGCAGCTTGTGGATGATCAATCGGAACAGCACGATGGTCAGAATCGCGAATGCCAGCGGGACCGAAATAGCCCACAACACGTAACCGGCTCCAACCACGAGCTGCGCCGGGGAAGCGGGCAGGTGAGGCGCCAGCACACCCGCACTGGATGCGGCCACTTCCGGCGCGACGATGGGAAGCAGCAGGGCGGCAGTCAATCGCTCCAGACTGTGCTCCTGGCGCGTGAACATCACATAGGGCACGCCGATCGCGATCACGACCGACAGCACCGCGTCGAATACCCACAGGTTCAGTGCGATCTGATAGGCCGGTGCGCCGAGATGCGGCGCAGCGAAAGCCACAAAGCCATTGATGATCGGCGCGAGCCCCATGGGCATGGCGCCGAGGAACATGGACTGCAACGGATGACGCAGCAGCGGTCCGATCGTCTCGCCGAAGAGGATGCATCTGCCCGCGAACATCAACAGGAAGATCGCATACAGGCCGATATCCGCGATCCAGAGCGACTGCGCAAGGAGCGCCTTGCCGTCGAACGACACCGGAAGCGCATTGAGCACCAGAAACGCGGCGCCCGTGCCCATCGTCACGGCAAACCAGTTCGGCGTGAACTGGCGGATATTTTCCAGCAGGCTTTCATGGTTGCCTCTGCGCGAGCGCCGGGCGGTCAGGGTTTGGCTCATCGCAATCTCCGTTAAGGGGTTCGGTGAGTGAACTTTAGGGGGGGTCGATATATACTAAAAATACATCTTTTCGATCGCTCTCATATCATTTCGGTATTCCATGAACTTCACCCATCTGGCAGCGTTCGATGCCGTCGCGCAGACGGGCAGCGTGACGGCCGCGGCCGAACGATTGCACGTTAGCCAACCCGCGTTGACCCGCGAGATACGTGAGCTCGAAGAGCGGCTGGGCGTCGCGCTGTTCGACCGTATGCCGCGCGGCATGCAGTTGACTGAGGCGGGCCGGATGCTCGCCGAATACGCAGGCCAGATCTTCCGGCTGGCTGACGCGGCCGAGGCGGCGGTCGCAGAGTTTGCCGGTCTCAAACGCGGGCATCTGGTGATTGCGTCGAGTCATACGATCGGCACGTATCTGATGCCCGCGCTGATGGACGCATATCGCGATCTGTATCCGGGCGTGACCATCGAACTCGTGATCTCCAACACTGAACAGGTCAAGAGCGCTGTACTTGGGCAGCGCTGTCAGCTTGGTTTGATCGAAGGACCCTACGGCGACGATGCGTTCGATGTCATGTCACTCGGCGCCGACGAGATCGTCGCGGTCGCGGGCCCGGATCATCCGCTGTCGCGAAGGCGCAGGCTCAACGCGGCGGCCTTGTCCGACGTGGAGCTTGTCATGCGCGAGAAGGGTTCGGGCACGCGTGAAGTCGTCGAACAGGCTTATGCGGCGCACGAACTCACACTTGAACCGGGGCTGGTGGTCGGCAGCCAGGAGGCGATCAAGCGGCTGCTGCGCATCGGGCATGCGGTGTCGTGGGTGTCGCGTCTGTCCGTGAGAGATGAACTCGAAGCCGGTAATCTGGTGGAGCTGCCCATTAGCGACATTCGCGTGGTCCGCCAGCTCAACATGCTCTGGCGTAAGAACCAGAGCCTCACCCCGGCGGCAAAGGCTTTCCACAACTTGACGACTGGTGTATTTACTTGACGGAGTCGCGTTGGAAGCTCCGCGCGCGGCCCGCATGCGGTCCAAGGGGGCGCATCCGTCAAACATGGCCACCTAGCGTCTTTGCAGTTCCCCAGGCAGACGTGGATTTGATGCGGACTTACATGCCGGATAAGCCGTCGTTCGTGAAGAGACGTCGAACTGCCGGTCTCACGCCGACTGCAGCCGGCCCAGTGACTCCCTTGCCGCATATTTTACATAAATAAGTTGGCAATCTGGCCCTACTTCATTTCGGCCACGGATGTGCGTTAAGGAAGGCCCCGATACCATCTCGGGCGTTGCGTCGGCGAGCACTTGGCAGGCCTGGCCATGTTCCGGCAAGCGCTTGTCGCCGAGGACTATGTAGCAGTTCTGCGGTGGAGCATGCTGATCGATCTACGGTGATCGGTCAGACAGGGGGACGACTCAATGATGCTGGCTAGTGCACATGGGTCGGGTCAGGAGGAGCGCGCGGCAGGATGCCAGGCACACCGCCTTCGATGTGGACCATATGACCCTTGCCGCACGCTGGGCAATCGCGTAGTGACCTGCCGGTGAGCCGCCGGTAACGGTCGCGTAGTCTTCCCCGGGGACGGGTGATTCCGCGACGGGCGGCCCGCTATCTAATCGAGCAGATCAAGGCAAAATCCAACGTCTCCGTCCAACTCGATTCGGAAGTGACCGCGGTGCGGGGGGAGTCCCGTCTTTCGGAGATCTGTTTGCGGGATGGGTCACATGGAGAGGAGAGCTGGAAAGCCTGTGGAGGGCTTTTCGTTTTTATCGGTGCAGACGCGGAGACGGGATGGCTACCGATGGAGATCGCGCGCGATCAACGAGGGTTCGTGCTCACGGGCGACGATGTCGTTAAGGCCGGGCTCTGGTCCGAAACTCGCGACCCTTACTTACTCGAAACGAGTATCCCCGGCGTATTCGCATGCGGAGATGTACGACTGAGTCCGGTCAAACGCGTCGCGTCCGCCGTTGGAGAACGGCAGTATGGCAATCGCATTCGTTCACAAATACCTGGAAAGCCGTCGAGGGTGAATTGTTAGTATGAGTGCAAAGAGGTTTATCGTCAGGCCGTATGGCGAACGGCATCCAGTTCGACAGCGCGCAGTTCAGGTTAAGATTGACTTTTGGTCCACGAGGTGTGTATGAAAGGGTTCCTGCTTATGATCGTAGCCGCTATCTGTTCGCAAAACTCACATGCGGCGAATTGCACTCGAGGAACGCCGGTGCATGTGAGAGGCGACGTACCGGGGGCTATCAGCTACGACATTTATCGCCAACTTCACCCCGTAACCGTCGAAAAGCTGGCCAAAATGACCGCGTCGCAGCAGGTAACGCTGCTGTCAGCCAATGTTTTGGCATGCGAGCTTTCCGATGACGGGGTTGACGATCCTTCCGCAGTCCTGCTCGGCATACCTGGCGGATCAATGAATTATTGGGTGCCGGCAAGACAAGTTCAGCGTGGTGACTAGCAGGTCACCGGGCGAAGTTGATACCGACTTCTTTGTACCACTTAACCGATACTGCGATCCTAGCGTTCACGAAAAGAAGGAATGTTGGATCCCGGCATAGGTGCCGGTCTTGCTATGACCCGCTCATGCCTTAAATGTCCACGTACTAGTGAAGAGCGCTCCGCCAATTACTCCGAGCGCCGTGAGCGTCAGATAGGCGAAATGCAAATGCTGATGCGACGCAAGTCCATGCGTGCCGTACGTCAAGACACCTAGGCTGACAAGGCATGCTAAAGCTCGGATCGAAAATGCAGGTGTCGAAGTCATTCGTTCTCTCCTTTCAATGACAATGCCGCTCTACAGGGTCAGTGGAATCAAGGTCATTCGTTAATGTGGATGGACGACGGACGCCGTCCAGCGTCGCTAAACTCCGCTGCTTATGTTCGAGCGCGCACGGCAGCACGCATTTTCGATTCGGGCGTGGACAGAGCGTGGCGTCATGTGCGCGCTGCGTAGAATACTAAAGCGGCGGTATCTGGAATAGCTGCTGAAATCCCTCGGTGACATAAGTCCGGCGCCCCGTGCGACACCGAACCTCGCGAGGACCTGCTGCGGCGCACCAGGTCTTGGATTAACTGCGGCGCCACACGGCTTGGGGTTTGCACAGCGACGCAGTGAAACATGACAGCGGGGCTATCCGCGCACCTGAGATTTTCGTGGAGCGGTACTTTCTGGCGGCACTTGTTGTAATGGTGTTCAGCCCAGGGCTAACGATGCACGCTGACGGACACTTCATCAGCGTCGACTGGCGGTGCACGCCGCCTCGGTCTCAGTTTTGTTCGATTCCTTGTCTCAACGTCTATCCCTCGCGCGAAAAACCGGCGCGGATAGTATTTCAACAGGCAGTCCGTCCATCGTGCACGGGGTTTCAATGCGGTCTACCGGAGGGCCGGCAGGCGATAGCGTGTGACACGCACATTAAACAAGTTTCATCGCCATGCTGCCGAATTGGTCAGGTGCACTCTGTAAGCTGAATTTGTCGAAATCAACTTTTGGAGGGTCGCCATGAAAACTGTTTCGATCACCGCCGCGTTTGCACTGCTTTTTCTTACGAGCGTCCCCGCTTTTGCGTCGTCTCATCTCACGCCACAGCAGTGCAACGACTATCCCTTTACGAAGCTACAGCATCCTGTGACGCACAGTCAGTTGATGAATGAGTTGAGCGAACTAGAGGCAGTTGGTTATCAACCGGGAGGCAGCGAGGACGACTATCCAGACGATCTTGATACCGCCGAAGCCCGCCTGCAGTCGGAGTACCAACGGGACTGCGTCAAGCCACAACTCGGTGCAAGTGTTCAAGCGACGGAAAAGTGATTATGCTCCCGCGAGAGTAGAATACTTTGACATGGGAGCGATAACCTCATTAGTTGCACGCTTGCGTCTATTGATGGCACCATTCGTGTGACGCGTGAAGATCCACCAGGCAGGAGTTATCACGTTGCCGTCGCGCACATGGTCAGATTGCACCGCAATAAGTATTCTGCCGAGTCTCGTTCCTAGGCTTGCTCTGCCATATTGCTGAATACCGAATGCCGAATAATCAGAAACGCTGTCAGTCGTAGCAACGAATGCCATCCGGTCATGTCACTTGCTTCATTTCCGTCGAATCACTCAAGCAACGTGAGGTCGGGGCTGCCCAGCCGCGCCGCATGATTCTGTTACGTGATCACGTCGCGCTGAGTAACGAACCGGTATAGCGATCGGAGTGTGCGATCTACGGTATCAGGTCACTAGAAGCCCATCAGAGATGTGGTCACGACACCGCGCGGTAGCTGGCCGGGGGCCTTATCGCGTTTCGCCAGACGGCCGCTAGCCAAGCCGGGGCAGTCGCCGGTGTGTCTCGCTTTCGAACAACCGTCGGCAAGCTTCATGGACAAGGACCTTGACACGTCCTCGGTCTCGCGCCATCCGTTCTACTTCCACCCCCGGAAGCTGGCGTTAAATCGCCGGCACATCCCTGTCATCTCGCTCTTTTCTTGTTGATCAAGTCTTGTCCTTGTATCGACCTGTCTTAGAAATTAGACGATCACGCTCTCAACTATTAAGTCGAATTTAAGTTTTGCGCTGCATTATCGCAGCTGCCGCCGTTCAGGTGACGCCTGATGCGGTGTCAGGCCCTTCAATGACGAAGACCCTCCTCCACTCATGCTCGTCTTGCTCTGTCTCGTTGCGGGCCTTGTGGTTGCGAAGCGATCCGGTATTGCGAGGTTGATGTCGCCTAGTGTGCCTGTTAAGAGGCGGGTCTCGACGGGAGACGCATCATAAGTCGCTTAAACACGTTTCAGGGACAGGAGCGCACATTGGGCCGCGCGCCTCGACATGCGCCATCAGGTTCTTATATTTTTCTTCATTGAAATGCTGCGGTCGTAGCGTTCGCATACAGCTAACCTTGCATTTTCAGAACGTTGACTGAAAGCTATGTAATGCGTGGGCTTTCACGCGTGTGTGCGACCCCCAAGCCAACCTCTATTTGCCGTGCCGGCGGTGTCTGAAGCAGACCTATGTTGCGAGTGCTCACCATTGAAGACGACGATGTCGCCGCAAGCGAGATCGTCAACGAACTGACGCGACGCGGATACTCCGTTCAGCGTATTAGCGACGGGCGCGATGGCATGACCCACGCGCTCAACGACGAATACGACATCATCACGCTCGACAGGATGTTGCCAGGCGTTGATGGCCTGACCATATTGAAAACCATGCGCAGCATCGGCATCACCACGCCAGTTCTGATGGTGAGCGCACTGGGCGATGTCGATGAGCGTGTAAGAGGGTTGCGAGCGGGTGGCGACGACTATCTCACGAAGCCGTTCGATCCGGAGGAAATGGTTGCTCGACTCGAAGTGCTGTTGCGGCGGCGCTCGACGCCGCATGGGCAGTCTGAAACCTCGCTGACGGTCGGTCCGATTGAACTCGACCTTATTGCACGCAGGGTAACGCGCGACGGGCAGGAAATTCCTCTGCTGCCGACTGAGTATCGCGTGCTCGAGTACATGATGCGTCATACCGGACGCACGATCACCCGTACGATGTTGTTCGAAGCAGTGTGGGGCTATCACTTCGACCCGGGCACCAACCTGATTGATGTTCATATGGGAAGGCTTCGCAAGAAGATCGATCCTCCGGGGACGCAACCCATGATTCAAACTGTCCGTGGCTCTGGCTACATATTCGGCTAAATCATCATTCGCTACCGAGATGACTATTGCACTTGGCTCGAGCCTATCGCGCCGCTGGCATACCGCAAACCTTCGGCTCCTTTCCGCCTACGGGCTGATCTTTTCGATCACGGTGATGATGCTGCTCGCCGTGCTCTGTTTCGTCGTGACGAGAGAAATGGAGCGACAAAACGATATCGTGATGGACTGGCAACTTACCTATTTTGATTCGCTCCCGCAGGATCAAGTTGCTGAAGCCGTTCAGCGCCGTCTGGAGCACGAGCGCATGCATGCCGCATACTATGGGCTGTTCGCGGCTGATGGGAAGCACATTGCGGGGGACGTGACGCGCGTGCCGCGCGGCGTGCCGACCGATCGTAGTCCCGTCACGCTCGACCGTACGTTACCTGTCGGCGAAGGAGTGGCCGCGCCTGTGGTCCGCGCGATGGCCAATCGCAGCAGTAACGGTGATATTCTGGTTGTGGCGCGCGATCTAACCCACATCATCCGCATCCGCGACGACCTCGTGAACACCCTGCTCATCGCCGGCCCGTTCTGCCTGATCGTAGGGATGGCGGGAGGCCTTGCGTTGAGCTTTCGGCAGGTGCGCCGGCTGAGTAACATCCGGCGGGTTACGCAGGCGATTGCGAGGGGTGATCTAAATCAGCGGTTGCCCGTAGGCGGGCGAGATGAACTCGACATGCTTGCGCATCTCGTCAATCACATGCTCGACGAGGTCGAGCGTTTGATGACAGAAGTGAAAGGCGCATGTGACGGCATTGCTCATGATCTGCGCACGCCGCTCGCTCACGTGCGTACGCTGCTTGCACATATCGACCAGCATGCACGACCATGCGGCGATCCCATGCTTCTCGATATGCTTTCGCGCGCACGCAAGGAAACCGATTCATTATTAGAGCGCTTTCGCGCCATGTTGCGCATTTCAGAAATCGGCGCGTTGCAACGTCGCGGGGGATTTGCACAGGTGCAACTGGAAGACCTCGTGCGCGATGTCTGTGAACTGTATGAGCCGCTCGCAGAGGCACGCTCAATCGAATTGACCGTACAAAGCGAGCCGGTCGAGCTCATTCATGGCGATCGCGCGCTGCTTTTCGAAGCGCTGAGCAATTTAGTCGACAATGCGATTAAGTTCGTGCTTGATAACGGAGTGGTGAGCATCGAGCTCAAACAAACGCCGTTCGGTCCGCTGGCAGCCGTGATCGACAACGGGCCGGGCATCCCCAGCACGGAACGGGGCGCCATCATGCAACGATTCTACCGCGCCGAGCAGACCCGGCATCTTGCAGGGTCTGGGCTGGGCCTGAGTGTCGTGTGCGCCGTCATGAGGGTTCACGACTTCAGGCTGACCATCGACGACTGCGCACCGGGCACCCGCGCGGCGGTCGAATGCTGGTCACATACACTCGCGTAGACCGCCATGTTCATATTCGTAGTCGAACCATTCGATTCACTCTGATCGCATGCGCATCCTATTGGTGTCACCGGCAATTCCCGAAGCCGGCTGGCTGCACAAGGCATTTCAGGAAAGTGCACATAGTCTGCAACGCGCTGAAGATGCACGGGACGGACTATTTCTCGCGTCCCACGAGCCCTTCGATGCTGTGGTCGTGCTGGCCGCCGACGCGGCCGCACGGGCCGTGATGCTTGCCGCCGTGCCGCTGTTCGCGAGTCTGCCGAATAGTCCGCTAGTAGTCGTAATGGTACGTTCGATCGACACACAGGATCGAATCAGCGTGCTGCGCGCGGGTGCCGACGCCTGTCTGTCGTACCCGTGGTCGTTCATCGAAATTCACGAGCGGATGCTAGCTTTGCACCGATCGTCGTCGAAGGTAGGGAACGAAGCCATGACGGCGCGCGTTCTCCCGAGGCTCGATACTGCAACGCGGGAGCTGGTCGACGGCAACACCCGTCTTTCGCTGACGAAGCGTGAATATCAGCTTCTCGAATGTCTGCTGCGTCAGCCAAACATGCCCGTGCCACGGGACCAGTTGATCCGGTATGCATGGTCGGAAAAGGAGGATGTCGACCCCGCAAGCGTCAATCTGGTTGTTTCGCGTCTGCGCAGGAAACTGGTGCAGCGATTCCCATATATCAAGATCGAAACAGTAAGCCGTTTCGGCTATCAAATCTCCTGCACGCGCTAGTCTGTCTGGCTACCACGTGCTGCCTGTGGCGCACGGTCGTGCCCGCGTTGCTTCCTTTCTATAAAGCGGAATGCCCACGCATATGGGCATTCCGGCTTCAACGGCTCACGATCCAAAATAGATATTGCAAAAGCTCGGAGGTCCGACGCAACCGCCGGCGGCCTGCGTGTTTTGCGCTGCGCAGCCCGACAGCAGGACCGTGACGATGAGCGTGAGGCGTGCTGTAAGTCGGTACAGCGCGCGAGGTGGACGAGGCTTGTTCATCGCGTTCATGGCAGATCCGCGCTACGACGCTCAGTGCGCGTAGACGGTAGAGTTCAGATAGGCCAGCTGTCCGTCTTTCTCGGCCTGGATGAGTTCCTGGTAGACCTGCGCACGCGTTTTGGGCTGAACCGCTTCACCATAAGGTGGCACCCACTGCCCCGCCATGGCAGGCACTGAACTCTGCGCGACCTGTGGCGCAGGCGAGGCAGCGGCACCCGAGGTACCGGGCGTACTGGGAGTGCTCTGTGCGAATGCCGAGGCGGAGAGGATGAGGCCCAAGGCCGCGGCTGTCAAAGTGAATTTATGCATCTTAGTTCTCCATATTATGCAATGAATGACCGATGCGGAGTTGTTGCATCGGACACGAATCAGGATAGACAGGTGGAACTAGCGCTTTGGCGGTACCAGTATGAAAAGATATTCATGCGCCGTTTATGCTTTCCTCGGCGTAGTGCGCTGAGAACCCCGATAGAGCTGCGTTTTCATGAAAGGCCATTCAACGTTGCAAGGCGAAACGCACAACGCATCAGCGCGCGGCGACGGCTCCGGTGCCGTTTGGTGTCCACCCGCCACCCAGCGCCTGGACGAGCCTTACGGCCGCCGTCAAACGGCGCGTGTAGAGCGCCGACGCACTGATCTCAGTGTTCAGTTCCGTCGTTTGCGCGGTCACGACATCGAGATAGCTCACCACGCCGTCGCGATAGCGGGACGTAGACAGGGTCAGCGTGCGCTGCGCAGAGGTCAATGCATCCTGCTCCTGCATGGATTCGTCGCCGAGATGATGCAATAGCGCAAGGTTGTCTTCGACCTGCTGGAACGCGCTCAGTACGATGGACCTGTACTTCGCGCCATTCTCGGCAAGCTGTGCCTCGGCGGCGTGCGTGATGGCCGTTCGTCGGCCACCGTCGAACAGTGTGAACAGCAACGTCGGACCGATTGACCAGATCTCGTTGGGCGTGATGAGCCACGGAGACAACACGTCGGTCTGGTATCCACCGGCCAGACTTAGCGAAAGATCGGGAAAGAACGCCGCCTTGGCGACGCCGATCTTCGCGTTGGCGGCGGCGACGGTGCGCTCCGCAGACGCAATGTCCGGACGGCGCTGTAGCAGCGCGGCAGGGATCCCCGCCGGGATATGCGGCAGGTAAGGACGCACGGCATTCGCGGGCAATGTGAATTGCGATGCCGGCACGCCGACAAGCGTTGCAATTGCATGTTCATCGAGCGCGCGGCGCGCCAAGGTGTCGTCGGCGGCCGCACGCGCTGCCGATAATTGCGTACTTGCGCGCGAGACGTCGAGTTCCGAGGAAATGCCGCCGTTATGCCGACTCTGTGTGAGATTGCGCGCGCGCCGATAAGTCGCCACGGCGTCGTTAAGAAGTTTTTGCTGTTCGTCTAGACCACGCAGATCGAAGTAGTCGCTTGCGAGCTGTGCCTGCAGGCTCAGTTGCAACGATGCAAGATCGTCCGCGTTGGCTTCGGCCGTCGCAGTTCCGGCGGCGATTTCGTTGCGGACCTTGCCCCATAGGTCCACTTCATAGTCGAGGCCGACATCGAACGTGCTTGAGTCGTAGACGGACGGCTGGTCTGGGCTGCGAAGCGGCCGGTTATCGGATTGCCTTATGCGCTGGACCTGCGCCCCGGCGCCAATGGTCGGAAACAGGCTCGCACGCGCCTGGTCGGCGAGTGCGAGTGCCTTGTCGTGACGGGCGACGGCGGCGGCAACATCGGGGTTCGCTTCCCCGACCTGCGCTTCGAGGCGATCAAGGACGGGATCATGAAAGACCGTCCACCACGCACTGCGCGGCACTCGGTCGGCGGGCGACGCGGTTTGCCATTTGCCAGCTTCCTTGAACGTGGCCGGTATCTCCGTGAGGGGGGCATGGTACTGCGGCGCGAACGAGCATCCGCTGAATGACGAGATCGCGAAGACAGCGCCCGCCAGCGACGCACAAACAGACAGGCTAGCCATGCGTGTGCTCCCCCGGCCCCGGGTTCGAGCCTTCCGTTGCACGCGTGTCGTTACCAGGGTTCTTTGCGGCCGCGACGTGGACGGCATCGCCATCGACGAGCGAGTCGGGCGGGTTGTCGATCACGCGGTCGGCGCGATCGAGTCCAGACCCGATAATGACTTGTGTGCCAAGGTCGGTCGCGATCGCAACGTGCTTGAGAGTCGCATGTCCGCCACTGTCGACAGTAGCTATCTGAAGCCCTTCGTCGCTGAAGATCAACGCGCTCGCTGGGACCTCCAATGCGCGCCTGCTCGCGGGCAGCGAGAAATGCACCTCGGTGTACTCGCCGGGGATGAGCAGGCCTCGATGGTTGTCGACCGCGAGTTGTACGAGCAGCGTGCCTGAAGATGGCGTGATGGCATCGTCGGTATCGACGAGATGGGCGTCGAAAGTCATCCCCGGCCGCTCGGGCACGGTGAGCGTCGCGCTCATGCCGGTGCGGATCGAGGCGGCTTCGCTTTGCGGGACGCTCACATAGACGCGCAGCTGGTGCGCATCTGACACGGTGAAGAGTTGGGGGCGGTTGCCTCCGCCGGCGTCAATTAATGCGCCAACGTCCGTGTCGCGCGCGGTCACGATGCCATCGAACGGCGCAGCAATGCGCTTGAACGATTCAAGCGCTTCAAGGCGCGCGACATTCGCCTGTTGCGCGGCGACAGTGGCCTGTTTGGCAGCGAGATCCCCGGCTTTCTCATCGGCTTCCTGTTGCGAGACAGAGTCCTGCGAAAGCATCAGGGTCCAGCGCTTCGCCGTGGTGGCTGCGAGTTTTTCGTTAGCTTCGGCGTTCTGCAAATCGGCACGCGCCTGTTGCAACTGCTGGTCGAGATCAGGCGTGTCGATCATACCGAGCACCTGGCCCGCCTTCACGTGGGTGCCGATGTCCGCATACCAGGCGTGCAGATAGCCGGACACCCGCGCATAGATCGGCGCGTTGATGTACGCAGCAAGCCGGCCGGGCAGCACGAGCTGTTGGGCAGAGACGGGCGCGCGCGGCTGCACGACCGATACCGTGGGGATTGCCTGCGCCCGGGTCCAGTCCGCGACTTCGGAGCGGCTATGTATGCGGCTTGTAATGCCGCTGCCGACAATGGCCGCTGCGGCCAGCAGCGCGGCAATACCGGCCAGCTTCAGGTGATTGAGGCGTCGCGGCGAACGGACGTCGATTTCAGTGGACATGCGATTCTCCTCGATCGTTACTGGTAAGAGAACATTGAGCAGGTTGAGGGCGGTCGTTTCGATGAACGAGACTGAAGATGACGGGGACGAACAACAGCGTCGCGCAGGTCGCGCACATCAGGCCGCCAATGACGGCTCGCCCGAGCGGCGCATTCTGCTCGCCGCCGTCGCCCATGCCGAGCGCCATTGGTGTCATGCCGATGATCATTGCCAGTGCCGTCATCAGTACTGGGCGAAAACGCGTAAAGCCCGCTTCCAGCGCCGCGACCAACGGGTCGCCGCCCACCGCGAGGCGTTCGCGCGCGAAGCTGACCACGAGGATGCTGTTCGCCGTCGCGACCCCCATGCAAAGAATTGCGCCCGTCAACGCCGGCACGGACAACGGCGTCTGCGTGGTGAAGAGCATCCACACGATGCCCGCAAGTGCGGCAGGAAGAGCACTGACAATGACCAGCGCATCGCTCCATGAATGGAAATTCACGACGATCAGCAAATAGATCAGCAGCACAGCAGCGCCCAGGCCAAGCAGCAACCCGGTGAATGCGCCATTCATTGTCTGTACCTGGCCGCGCAGCGTGACAGTCGAGCCCTTGGGCAGGTCTTTGGCCGTGGCATGGAGCACATGCTGGATCGAAGCGGCGACGGCTCCCAGGTCGCGCCCCTGCATCGTGGCGAAGACGTCATAGAGCGGCATGATGTTGTAGTGCGAAATCACGAGATCGCCGGCACCGCGCGTAATCGATGCAATCGCACCGAGCAGTTGCGACCGGCCATCGGCGCCGCTGACTGTGAGATTGGAGAGGGCGGACAAGGACGTCATCCGGTACTGGGGTGTCTGTGCAACGATTGGATAGGACACGCCGTTGTGCGAGTTGAGCCAGAACGATGGCGCGACCTGGCTCGTGCCCGAGAGGCTCGCGACAAGGGAGTCGGTCACATTGGATTCGGTAATGCCAAGCTGGTCGGCCCGCGAACGGTCCACTCTCACGGTAAATTCGGGGTAGTTAGACGCCTGCTGTATACGTGGGTCGGCGACACCACCAATCAGCCTGATCTTGCGTAACAGCTCGATCGCATAGCGGTGGTTCGCGGCCTGATTGGGACCCGCGACTTGCACGTCTATGGGTGCCGGTGCTCCGAAATTGAGAATCTGGCTAACGATGTCCGCGGGCAGGAACGCGAACGTCACCCCAGGAAAGGTGCGCGGCAGTTTCGTACGCAACGTCTTCACATAACCGGACGTTGGAGCATGGTCGGGGCGCAGGGACACCAGTATGTCGCCGTCTTGCGGTCCCGTGGTACCGCTATTGTTGTAAGTCAGATTGATGCCGCTGTTCGGCAGACCGAGATTGTCCGTGATGCTGGCCAACTGGTCGGACGGGACAATTTCGCGTATGACATCCTCGACGCGGTCGGCCAGCGCGGCCGTGTCTTCGATACGCGTGCCAGAAGGTCCGCGCATGTGAACGACAATTGCCCCCGAATCGATGTCGGGAAAGAAATTGCGGCCGAGCCATGGCGAAAGCACCGCCAGCGAGCCGATCACGGCTACCATGAAACCCGTGACGAAACGCAGGCGGCTCGTCAGAGCGAGCCCGAGCAGCACACGGTAAATTCTGCGCAAGCGCTCGAAGCGGTGTTCAAACCCGCGTTGCAGGCGAACGAGTGGGTTGCGCGACGGTATCACGTGATCCATTGCGCCGTGTGCCGCCATCACGGCGCAAAGCTCGCCAGACGCGTGGCCATCTGAAGCATGGGGTCGCAACAGATAGGCTGCCATCATCGGGACGAACGTGCGCGACAAGATGAACGATGCGACCATCGCAAAGATGACGGCCTCTGCCATCGGCACGAACAGATAGCGCGCGATGCCGTTCAGCAGCAACATCGGGACGAATACGATGCAGATGCAAAGCAATGAGACGAAGGCGGGCGTGACGATCTGAGCAGCGCCGTCGAGAATCGCGGAGCGTACGTCTTTGCCCTGTTCAAGATGCCAGTTGATATTTTCGATCGTGACGGTCGCGTCATCGACTAGAATTCCGACCGCCAGGGCGAGGCCGCCTAGCGTCATCACATTCAGTGTTTCACCCAAGGCCGCGAGCGCGGCGATCGCACTTAACACGGCAAGCGGGATCGATGCTGCGATGATGAGCGTTGAGCGCCAACTACCGAGAAAGAGCAGGATCATCAGTGACGTCAGCGCGGCTGCGATCACGCCCTCACGGGCGACGCCGCTAACAGCACCTTTGACGAACGTCGACTGATCAGCCAGGGTCACGATCTTAAGCGAGGACGGCAGCGTGGCCTCGACGATCGGTAACTTTGCTTTAACGCCGGCGATGATGTCCAGGGTCGAGGCGTTACCGTTCTTCAGTATGCTCATCAGCACGGCGCGCTGGCCGTTGACGCGCACTATGTTGGTCTGCGGTGGAAAGCCGTCGCGCACATGTGCGACATCGCGGATATAGATCGTCGAGCCCCCCACGCTTTTGATCGGCAGATCGTTGAGCTCCGCGAGCGCGATCGGGCTGTTATTCAGCTTGATGTTGTACTCAAACGGGCCAATCTTCTCGGTACCGGCGGGGACGATCTGGTTCTGTTGTGCAAGCGCATTCGCAACATCCTGAGCCGAGAGCTGTCTGGCCTGGAGCGCTTGTGGGTCGAGGTCGATCTGCACTTCACGTGTCTTGCCGCCATAAGGCGTTGGGATTGCAACGCCCGGAACGCTGAGTAGTTGCGGCCGGATGTAGTTCGTCGCGTAGTCAGCGAGCTTCTGTTCGTCGAGCTTGTTACTTGTCAGGGCGATCTGCAGCACGGGAACAGTCGACGCGTTGTAGTTCAGAATCTGCGGCGGGGTCGTGCCGGGCGGCATCTGCTTTAGAACTGTCTGCGAGACCGACGTCACCTGCGCAGTGGCCGTGCGGATGTCAACGTTAGGCTGGAAGAAGATCTTCACGATGCCGTAGCCACGAAACGATTGGGACTCGATATGCTCGACATCGTTGACCGTCGTGCCGAGCGTGCGCTCGTAATACGTGACGATGCGGCCGGACATGTCGTCCGGCTGAAGGCCGGTGTAGCTCCAGACAACGCTGATAACGGGAATGCGGATGTCGGGGAAGATGTCGGTGGGTGTGCGTAGCGCGGCGAGGGGGCCGGCAATCAGGATGAGCAGAGCGAGAACGATGAAGGTATAAGGCCGGACCAGCGCTAACCGGACAATTTTCAGCATGGACAACGACTCCGTGCAGGGCACTCATCAAGCGCGACCAAAAGGGATTTTTGGCCGTCGACCAGGACAAGCGGGAGCCCGTATTGTCGGGAAAGGACGCTAACGCACAGCGTCTACTAACATGAAAGATGTTTAATGCCCGCTGCGACATGTAACGGAGTCTGGATACCGGGAGCGTCATCCCAGTAAATAGCCCGACCCGCGAATGGTGCGAATGAGCGGGGAGTCGCCAGCCACATCGATCTTCCGCCGCAAACGGCCTACGTGCACATCGATCAGATTCGTACCAGGGTCGAAGCGGCAGCACCATACCGCCTCGAAGATCATCGTACGGGTGAGCACCTGGCCCGCATGACGCATCATGAATTCGAGCAAACGTAGTTCGGTGGGCTGCAGTGACAGTTCCTGGCCGCGATACGTAACGCGACGGCGTATCAGATCGAGTTCGAGCGGTCCAGTACGCAGCACCGTTTCTTCCTTGCCTACGCGCGGACGGCGTCGCATCAACACTTCGACGCGAGCGGACATCTCCTCGGGGGAGAATGGTTTTATCAGGTAGTCGTCGCCACCGGCGCGCAACCCCTGAATGCGCTGGTCCACATTGGACAACGCGCTCATCACAAGTACGGGTGTTTCGATCCCGACGCCGCGCATCGTGGAGACGATCTTCAGTCCGTCGAGGTCGGGTAGCACCCGGTCGATCGTGATGACATCATAATCGCCGGACATGGCCTTGGCCATGCCGTCGCGCCCAGTTCGGGCAACATCGACGTTAAAGCCGCTCGCGGTCAAGGCGCGAACCACATCTTCGACGACCAGATCGTCATCTTCAATAGTGAGAATTTTCGGCATCTGCTTCACCTGTGTCGGCGGCCGTTTGAGACCGTGTATGAAAGACGCTGGTCATCTTCGGGGAGCTCTACTAACAGGTTGCAGCTATGTCGATTAAGGATTCTTTATGTTGTTGCGATGTTCATGAAATAGAGGTTGGCATTTCATTGATATCTGTCGCGGGCGCGGCGGTTTTCGGGCCGGGCCCGACCCGTGTATAGGTTACGCTATTGTCCGGATTCTGCTTGTGCCGAAATACCGGAAGGTGCGGCGCCTGCACAGTCCGCTTCGTACTTGAGATGGAGCCGATGTTCGGCTTCTTCCAGGGGGGCCGGGTAGTCAGCATCGCCGCCACCGGACGGATCATATCCCACAGATTCGAGTTCGCTCAGTTCGTTCATCAATTGGGCGTGCGTGACGGGTCCTTTAAGCGGTGTGAACGGATAGTCGTTGCACTGCTGGGGCGTGAGTTTTCCAGCGGCGAATGCAGAGGCTGTGACGGCAAGCAGTGCGGTGCACGCTAGCGTCCTGAATGTTCGATTCATGATCGTCATCTCCAGAGAAAAATCGCAGAGCACGCGTATCAATGACCGTGTTCCTCGGTGCGGACCGTATAAAACACGACAAGCGCGCTAAACAGGGTAGGAGGGTGGAACTCGCAGAACGGCCTTAGAGAGATGAAGGTCGTTTTAGACGGCATCTCGCGCACAGCCGGGAGTTGCCCGACGGGCGGATAAAATTTTCTTCATGCGTGGATGGTCGTGGCGTTAGCGCGGCGCCCGTATCGTTGATTCAGGGGAGACGTTGCCATCATCGACAATCCGCAATACTGTTCATCGTCCGGAGGGGCATCATGAAGCGAAACCTGATCTTCTTTATCACGGCGTCGACGATCGTCGTTTCCTGGGGAACCGCGTTCGCGCAATCGAACGCATCGCCGCAGGGGCCTTCATTATTGCCCGCCACTACGGGCACGATGCTCCAATCAGGTGAAATCCAGGGGGGGCAATGGGTTCTCCCGGATAGCAACGAGCAAGGGAAGACCCGTGCGCAGGTGAAACAGGAACTGATTCGGGCGCGGCAGGACGGCCAACTCGCCTGGCTAAACAAAACGATCTATGCACATCACTGATGCGTGACGGGCACCGGCGTTTTGCCGGTTGCCCGCAACCCGTTG
Organism: Paraburkholderia caribensis; assembly: GCF_002902945.1. Classification (NCBI taxonomy): domain Bacteria; kingdom Pseudomonadati; phylum Pseudomonadota; class Betaproteobacteria; order Burkholderiales; family Burkholderiaceae; genus Paraburkholderia; species Paraburkholderia caribensis. The sequence goes on along the minus strand of NZ_CP026102.1, from coordinate 1,821,649 downwards.
CGCAGTCGGGTGGTTTAGGCCACAGCACGAAGTGGGACGGAGCGACCTTTGGCGCGGAAGAAACCGACCGAGAAGTCGATGAACGTGCGCACTTTTGCAGTCAACTGAGTGCGTCCGGCGTAGACGATCGATACAGTACGCGATGCGTCTTTGAGAGGATATGACTCGAGAACGCGCACCAGCACGCCTCGTTCGAGATCGTGGCGGATCAGTGGCGTTGGCAGCAAGGCGATGCCCAGATGGCTGACGGCTGCGGCATGCGCTACCGCATGGCTTGGCGTACGCAGTGCATTGCGCAGCGCCTGGACGCGGTAGATTTCCGTACCGTCCGTCAATTCCCATGCTCGTGGGGAGCCATCGGAAACGATGAGCAGGCTGTGTGAGCCGAGAGCGGTGGGCATGGCGGGCGCGCCGCGCCGCGCAAGATATGCGGGCGACGCCGCAAGCACTTCGTCGAAATTTACGAGCTCCCGGCTAACCATAGACGAGCCGGATTGGCGGCGCGTATCCACGAATCCTACATCGAAACTGCCTTCGATCATGTCGATCTGCGAGTCAAACGACGTAATGTCGAAGTCGACGAGCGGCTGGGTCTGGTGATAGGCGGTGAGCAGTTCGCAAAGCTCTGTTACCGCGAACGCAGCGGAGGTGGCTATCCTCAACGTTCCGTGCGGCGACCGGGTCGTCTTGATCAGGCTCGACTCGATCTCGTCGAGCGTATTGATAATGCTCCGGCACCCCTCAAGATATTCTGTGCCCGCTTCGGTCAATGAAAGGCAACGCGTTGAACGATTGATCAGACGCACGTTCAGGTGTGCCTCGAGCATGTTGATGCTGCGAGTCACGGCAGCGGGGGACATACCCAACTGACGTGCTGCGAGCGCGAAGCTGTTCAGGTCAACCACTCGCATGAAAACGCGCATTCCCTGAATCTGGTTCATTCAAAGGACTCCAGTCCGGCGATGCCATGCATCATCGAATACACCGTCTAACTTTCACACCACATGTTTGTGAAGAAATGTTTACTCGTTAGCTTGGTATGAAAAGCGAAAGCGTCGACAGGAGCCGTGTCGCGCGCGTGCAACTAAGGGACGACCATTTGATAGTGTCGCAAGCCCTTGTGGCCTTATGAAGCAAGTGTATTTAATTTTCCGGAATACTTAGTTTCTTCATTCAATCATTACCTTGGTAGCAGGTGTCGGAAGCTTTCGATCTAATGTGCCGGCACTTGCATATGTACGCAAGAAAGCGAACCGCACGTTATGTCGCGACCACTCGATCTACGTCCAAGGGGACTTAATAAATGAAGAAGCATCTGATTACCACGGCCATGTTGAGTTCTTTGATCGGCGCCGCACATGCGGACGACGGAAACAGCGTGACGCTATATGGCGTGCTCGACGTTGCTGTCGGCGCTGTCGAACATAGCGCAGATGCCAGTGCACTATTTCCTGCAACCGTCAATCCGGTAAGCAAAGTGAGCCGTCAGTTTAACCATCCCGTCTATGGGATGTTCAATGGCGGCATGTCTGACTCCCGATGGGGTATCCGTGGCAATGAAAATCTCGGCGGCGGCCTGCACGCATTCTTCGGCCTTGAGTCCGGCATCAATGTGCAGTCTGGCGAACTCAACAACGCGGCGGGTTCGATTGCGGGGACGAACCGCACGGTGGGCGCGGCATCTGCGCTGAACGGACAGTTATTCAACCGGGGGGCGTTCGTCGGCTTGCGCGACGATACATTCGGCTCTGTGGCGCTCGGCCGCACGACGACACTGGGATTCGATACGATCCTCAACTATGACCCGGTATTCGCTTCTCAACTATTCTCCCCGCTTGGCTTCTCAGGTTCGTATTCTGCGGGGGGTATCACGGAAGGATCGCGTACCGATAACAACATCAAATACACGAACCATACAGGTCCTTTCAACTATGGTATCTCATATAGCTTCGGCGGCGTGGCAGGCAAGTTCGGCGCCGGCTCGACGTTCGGCGCAAACGTCGGCTATGAAGCGAACGGCCTCGGGATACAGGCGACTTACTACAGCGCACGGGATGCCGTTCACTCGGGCGCGCTAACGGGTGCGAATGCGGTGGGCAGTCCGCTCGTCGGGACGAGCGTCGGTACATTAACGTTGAATAACGACGAAGACTTCATGGTGGCTGCCAAATATTCGTTCGGCGCTGCAACGCTTAAAGGCGGTTACGAACGTTTCGAACTGAAAGCTCCAAGCGACCCGGCCGTCGCGGGGACAATCGTTAACTACTACGGCTTCTCGGGGACGCTGACCAATAACTCTACTCCGAGCAAGAATAATCTGTATTTCATTGGTGGCGACTACAGGATCACACCACATCTGGATCTGGCGGCAGGTTTCTACGATACGCAGACAATGCAGTCGCACGGCGTGGCAGGCGGCAACCAGCTTCAATATTCGTTGGTCGCGGACTACCGTCTCAGCCAGCGCACCGATGTGTACGCGGGTTACATGTTCTCAAAGTTCAATGGGGCGGCGTTCGACGGATTCGAACCGACGGACTACATCGTAGCCGCCGGCATCCGCACGTTGTTCTAGAAGTGGAGCGGCGCGCATCGTCGGGTTGTTTTTGACGATGCCGTCGATGCGGGCCAACAAAATTCATAAACTTTCCTTCATGGTTTTGCCCGGTTGTGCAGGAGGGCAGCGGGTCTCGCGCAATGTCGTCACGCGGCTTCAGACCGAGAGCTTCACTGCCCCGTACCGTCGCAATCGCACACCGGCCGATTTCATGTTTCCGTAGCGCTTCACGGCTTCATGAATAGATATCATCGACACGCCTTGTAATGCGCACGTCGTGCGCAACATGTCATTCATCAGTCGAGAGCGAACAGCAATGAAAATAGAGAACCCCGCTTACCACAGTACAAATGCAAGCTTCCCCACGCATGCGAATCGATGCGGGACTGCGCGTTTCGAATCTGCGAGGCGCGTGTGATCGACATCGCTCAACCTGTTGGTCAACTGAGAAGCGAAAGTCAGCCGGTCGAGGGGGATGCTGCCACGCCCGGGGAACAATTAGGCCGGCAGTGGCACACAACGACCTTTCGATGGCTTGCGATCTTCGTTCCCGTGTTCGCGGTGTCGATGGCGGTGCTGATCGGCGTGATTGAGTTTTCGGTGACTCGTGCAATGGAACGTGCAGCCGACGCCGGCGTGCGATGGCAGTTGCGCTATTTCGATTCGGTACCCGTCAGCGAACTCGCGGCCACGATCGACAGCCGCATCGAGCGCGAGCATCGCCACGTGAACTATTACGGCCTGTTCGACGCGAATGGGCGGCACGTCGCGGGCGACATGGTGGACATGCCCGCGGGGTTGATTCTCGATGCCCCGGGGGCCGCGCACGGCTTGACCAAGGGCGTGACGCTGACACTGGCGAACGGTCATGCGGCTCTGATCGTGAGGGCAATGGGAGAGCGCCGTGGAGACGGAAAGCGGCTCATCATTGCCCGCAGCCTGGCCGATGTGACACGCGTACGCAACGAGCTGATGCACGCAGCGCTGGGAGGAGCGCTGTTATGCCTGGTCGCGAGTGTTGTGGCGTGCCTCCTGCTGAGCTTGCACCAGATGCGCAGGGTGGCGGACATGCGCCGCGTTACGGCGCTCATTGCGGGGGGGGATCTCGATCAGCGGCTGCGGGTGCAGGGGCGCGATGAACTCGATATGCTCGCGCATCTCGTCAATCGGATGCTCGATGAAATCGAGCGTGTGATCGCAGAGATCAAAACTACATGCGATGGCATCGCGCATGACTTGCGCACACCCCTCGTCCGATTACGCCTGCAACTGGCTAGTCTGGCTGAGCATGCGGCGCAGCGCGGTGATAGAGTGGCCGATGAAATAATCGAACGCCTGCGCGCGGAGGCCGATTCGGTATTGTTGCGTTTCAACGCGATGCTGCGCATCGCAGAGATTGGATCGATGCAACGGCGCAGTGGCTTCAGGCCGATATCTATGAACGTACTGGCAGAGGAACTGGTCGAGCTTTACTCGCCGCTCGCTGAAGAAAAGTCCATCCAGTTGAAATACGATGCAGTACCGGTGAATGCTATTCACGGCGACCGTGAACTGCTCATAGAGGCGCTTGGGAACCTGCTCGATAACGCAATCAAGTTTGCACCGGCGGGCACACGTGTCACGCTCAGTTTGCATCCTTCGCTCTGCGGGCCTTGTATCACGATCGCCGACCAGGGGCCTGGCATCCCTGTTGGCGAACGTGAGGCGGTGACGAAACCATTCTACCGCACGCAGTACGCCCGCAATACACATATAGGGGGGACGGGCCTCGGCCTTTCGATCGTCGCCGCGGTATTACGGTTGCACGATTTCCGCATGCACATCGGAGACGGGTGTGATGGAAAGCACTGTGGTGCGTTGATTACGATCGAGTTCTGGCCGCATATGCTGCATCCTGCAATGTAAAGTGGAGCGGGCTGGGTGCGCAGAACCCGCGGCGCGGAACGCCGCGTGCGGAACTGTTTCACATGAAGAGACGGGTTCGCTCGCTTGCATGCGAGGCGCCCAGAGGAGCCATGATCTCGCTGAGCCGTTCGATGCTGGCTCGTGGCAAACCGAAGCCTGTCCAACCATAACCGCTATGACGGAAGAACACGACGAGTCCATCCAGCAGTGGGTTTTGAACTGTTTGCCAACGTGGCGCGGTTTCTATTACGTATTGATGTGAAAGGGCCGGTGTGTCGGAGGTCTCAGGCCCGACGTCGGAGCGCACCGTGCTTAGGTACTCGATCAGTTGATCGAGCTGCGATGCGTCGAGTTGTGCACGATCATTTCCAAGCTTGAGCAGCAGAGATTGCTCGCCATACTCGTTAATAATCTCCATGTCGATATCGGACAGCATTGTGTTCTCCAGATAGTGGGGCGCTTGAGATAGGGTCCTGGTCAGTTCGCCGACATTGGTATAGGTACCGGTGTGGCAATGAAATTAGCAAACTGATCGAGAAGCACCGGCACCTGGGCATGTGGAATGAAGAAGCCCGTCCAGCCGTAGCCAGTGTGCCGCAACAATACGACGAGTCCATCTCCGTTGGGGTGTGGCTCCGCATGCCAGCTCGGGTTGATCTCGATCACATAATGATGCGTTGGAGACATCTGAGTCGCGATGCCAGGACGCATCGCGGCGCGGAAGAAGCCGAGACGTTCGATCAACCGTTCAGTCTCATGGCCGTCCATGTGTAATTGACGTGTGCCGACCGTAATCGATAACACATTTTGTCCATTGTTTCCGAACATTTCGATTTTTAGCCCGTGATGCATAAGATTGCCTCCAGCCAAAGACGGTTGATGGTACGACACGGAAGTTACGTACCATCGCAGCGTGATGCAACGCCAAACGGATGAAAGAGTTTTTAGGTTCGGCGGCGCGTGATCCAAGGCACAATCTGTATCCTCGACTGCACTCACCGGGTGACGCGACTAGAAGCGATGAATCATCGCGACGCGATAAACCATCTGATTCGGCGACGACGACGCGGCCGGGCTGGCGAGAAGCTGTGCGTTGTCGAATTCCGTACCTGTATGAGCGCTCTGAACGTGCTGATACGCGCCCTGAAGATAAAGCGACGTCCGCGCGCTGAGATCATAGTCAAGCATCAGTGATACCTGGTGCCATCGCGGGCTGTAGTCGCCTGCCGTCGAGTCTAGCTTTCCGAGCGTATATGCATAGGCGGCACCGATCCACAGATCCGGCTGGAAGTAATACTGACCATTGAGCTGGAAGTTGTCGAATTTCCATGACGACCACGTGCCGCCCTGGGGCTGAATGGTGCCAGTCAGAAAGGCATTAGCGGTCGGTGCGTCAATCTGGGTATGGGAGTAATCGAACGCGAGGAAAAACTTGTTCCACTTGTAGCCGACAGCGGCATCGATATTCTGTTGGGACGAACCGCTGAACACCGCGTCGTTGGTGACGGCGCCTGACGTACCCGCGCCGGGGTTGTCGATCTTCATATAGGCCAGCGCCGCCGTAAGTCCGCCATTCTGATACTGGCCAGCAACACTGTACAAGCGGTTTTCAGCAAAGCCGCCAGCGGTGTTGCTGAAGCCGTACATGGCTTCGCCCGTGAGCCCTGCAATAGTGGGAGAGACATACTTGACCGAATTGTTGACGCGAAAATCCCAGTCGGAGTTGTCATTGTCAAACGGGGTGGCGCCAAGGTCACCCTCCCAATTGCCGGCTGCCGTCAGCGCGCTGAAGAAGTCGACGGTTGGATCATACTGGCGGCCCAGCGTCAGCGTGCCATAGGTTTCCGAGGCGAGGCCAGCATAGGCCTGTCTGCCAAAGAGGCGCTGCCCTTGACCCAGTTGCCCGGTGCTTGCATCGAAGCCTCCTTCGAGTCCGAACACAGCCTTGTTACCCGCGCCGAGGTCTTCCACGCCCTTAAGACCCCACCGGCTGCCTACGACGTCACCGCTCTTGATCTGATACGCGGAGCCATGCCCTGCGTTATTTGTGAAGTTCAGACCCTCGTCAATCAGGCCATACATCGTCACGCTACTTTGCGCGCAGGCGCTCCCAGCCCACATCAGCAGTGCAGGAATCAGCAGCCGCATTTTCGTATTCATTCCCGTCGTTCCTTGGTCACTAATCGTTCAGGTTGAGTGGAAAGACTGCGCACCCGCTATGTGGCGGCCGCGCAGATGCACTTGATTGAGCGCGTTGTGAGTCTAGGGAGCCAGTTTTTAAGGCGGGAAAGAAACACTGAAATTCTGAATTGCAGCGAAGCGGATTGTGGCGACTATTTGGCGAGCATCGGAGCGAAATCCGAGAGCAGCGCTGGCCAATAAATTCGGAATACGGAGCGAGTCCTAACCTAAAGAATAATTCATCTAACTGCTTTCGGTCGGATCGGGACTTTTCTGTATGCTCTCTTTTAGAGTGTGTCGAAATGAACGGATGAACGCGAGATCGCGGTTCCTGCCGCAAACTCAGAGGTGACGCATGACTACATGGAAAATTAAAAGGAAACTGCTCGCGAGAACCACAATTCGGCTCGTGTTTCTTTTGGTAGCGATCGCCCCGGTCGGCGCGCAAGCAAAGATTGACCAGAACGCAGACTACCATCACGCAGGACTCCGTTCGTCGCCTTCGCGTCTGGCGTATGCGGATCGCCGTACCGTCTCGAATTCCCGATTTGTGAGCGCAGGACCGAATCGAAGAACGGGCATGCAGGATTTCGGTTCAAGCAGGGTCGTGAAGGGGGGGAAGGAATAACATCCACATGCCTTTTTGCAAGCGGCGCAATTCACGCAGGTGGTGAATAGTGATAGCCAGATGGGAGTGCCTCATGGTTTGGCTGGAACATCGTTCACGCCTTTCGCCCGGACATCGTTCCGGGTTCTTTTCTGTCCAGTGCGCCAGTTGAGGGCGTCGCTGATGTCAGCCCGACCGTCCGTCGAGCCTGCTGCGGATCTGCTCGCGGGGTTGTCACCCGCTTTCATTTGATCCCTCACGATTTCGGCTACATCCATAGTTAGCGCGCTAGCTACGCGGGACGCAACTTCAACGCGTCGCTTGAAGCGTCGCATAAAAATATAGGATTCCTTCAAGACATGTCAAAGCCAGATTCAGATGTCCGCTGTCCAGCCAAGTTCAGATGTCCGCTTTTGCGGGGTTAGAAATCCACTGGGCTGCCTGCAGGTCTTCCGGGCAGTGCGGGTGGTTGTACCATGACGGCGGCTGTATCGTGCTTTCCTCACTGCGGCCGGTTCGCTGCGGTGGTCGGACATGGTGGGCGGTGACGGACGCACGAGTGTGGCCAGGCGCGACATTCCGTCGGAATGAGATGCTCACCACGCTGTGGCGCGCAGCTGTTTCCGGTTGGCTTACCAGACACACGGCGAAGCGCTTGCCGGTTCCCGGTCGATTATTGATTCCAAATCAAGAGTGTTTTGATTGCACGAGGCTATGAAACAAGTTTTCCATGCGACAGGATGTCAAGCCCAGCTGCCTTTTGATTCTCTAAGACATGGAACGAATCACCAACCCTCTGGCCGCGCAAGACGAAAGTTGCGGATCGATGAGCGAAGCGGAAGACAGCCGCTTGGCTAGGGAGCTTGATGCTGTTGAAGCGGCCAAGGACCTGATGCTTGCGACACTGTGTATTGGTACGTCGATAGAAGCTGTAGCAGCTTCTATTCGGATGTCAAAGGGGCACTTCCTGCGCGTGTTCAAACGCACCACAGGAACGACACCCCACAGTTGGCGCCTTGGAGCAAAGGTGCGCAGTTCACAACGGGATCTGCAAAAAGGCGATTTAAGCCTGACCGTAATCGCGCACAAATACGGATTCGCTGACTATGCACATTACAGTCGGGTTTTTAAGCAAGTCATCGGCACATCCCCAAGTGTCTGGCAGGCAATGGCGACCCACGACGCCGGGCGATGAACGGCGGACGCTCGCTCGTGGGCGAGCGACTCGACGAGGCTTGGGGCTCCGTCGACTTACAACTGACCGTAACGATTTCTTTCAAATCCGGCGAGCCAAGGGGGCTGCGGCCGGAGCGCCATACGCATGTGGTCGACGCGAGCTCCGTCGGGGCCGCGTAAGCTATTTGGATTATGGCACGTGGCTCTTGCGCTTTCTGCCCAGCAGAAATGGCGGCACCCGGAACAACCTCGCGCTCAGTCAGCCAAAAAAGAAAAGCCCGCGCTATAGCGGGCCGAATCCATATCAGGAGGAGACATGGAGGAGACGGGGTAAGGATAAACCCGTATCGTAAAAACGCAAGTCTACCGAGGAACTTAAAAGCCTGTCCCAGCGGCCGTCCGCTTGTTGTCATGCGCTCGCCCTGGAAGCATTTGCCGTACGTCATCCCGTAAAACGATGTGATGAAAAAGCGCGGCCGCGGCATGGACAGCCGCGACGGCAATGGTGGTCCAGCCTACAAGATCTAAGTTTCGCCGATGGCGTGTTGCCTTGTCCGCCGCCCCGAATGGAGGCGGTATCGGAAGGCCGAACAAGCTCATCGCCTCGCTCCCAATCACCGCAGCGCGAAGCCGAGCACCGTCTCACCGACAAGCAGCACATATCGGCTCTGGAATGGGGCGGGTACCCTGATCGCCGGCACTGTCAAGTTGAGGTGCGTAGGCTACGTGTCTGTATACCGCGTAGGTATCCTTATCAGCTAACTCGTTCGACTGCGGTTGCGGTAGCCCATTTATGCCATGTGGCGAGGCGTTCTTTTAGTATGGCGCGATGACATGCCGCGTTCATCTGATGTCTGGGCAACGCGAAGTGCTGCCGGATCGGGCCGAAGCATGAGAGAAACGCCTGCGTGCGACGCGCGTCACGAAAGCCGCACATCTGGCGTTCGCGCCTGCGGATTGGCTGGTGGCTGTTCTCGGCGCGGTTGTTCACGCGAGCAGCCGCTTTGACGAAGACGTGCTTTACCTGAGCGAGTTCAGGAATGTCAGCCTTCGCCGCCGGATAACTGCGCAGTTGATCGGTAACGATCTTGCGCGGCACCGGGTTTGATCGCAGCACCCGCCTGAAGAAGCGCTTCGCGGCGGCCTTATCACGGCGCTTTTGTACCAGCACGTCGAGCTCGGCACCATGCTCGTTGACCGCACGCCACAACAGATACGGCTCGCCTCGCAGTGTCACGAACATCTCGTCAAGGTGCCAGGTGCTGCCCGACTTCCGCCGCACCAACTTCGCCCACCGGGCGAATCCCGCGCCGAACTTGTCGCACCAGCAGCGGACCGTCTCGTACGTGACCACGACGCCACGGTCAAGCAACAACTCCTCAATGTCGCGCAGGGTCAGGTTGAACCGGAAATACCAGCGAACGGCGCAACTGATGACAACAGCAGGGAAGCGGTGGCCGTGATAAAGCGATTTCGTCTTGTTCATCGCTTCATTCTACCGTTGTCTGTCCACCAACCTGACACCGCCTTGCGTCGAGCGCACCATTCACCATGCCGCGTACCACCGGCTCCACTTTCTTCGCGACCTCGGGCAGATAGTCGAACGGCGCGTTCTCGCTCATGTAGGTGGACTGGCACATCTCCAGTTGCACCGCATGCACGCCGTCATGCGGCGCGCCGGCGTGCCGTGTGATAAAGCCGCCCTTGAAGCGGCCGTTCGCAATCCACGTGAACGGACTCGCCGCGGCGACGCGCTGCACCGCTTCCTGCACTGAAGGCGCGGCGCTGCGGCCATCTTGGGTGCCGATGTTCAGGTCCGGCAGCTTGCCTTCGAATAACCGTGGCAGCACGCTCGCGATCGAGTGCGCTTCCCACAGTAGCACGTTGAGATGCTGGCGGCGCAAGCGCGTCAGTTCTTCATGCAGGGCGTCGTGATACGGCTGCCAGTAAGTGGCCACGCGGCGATTGCGTTCGGCCGCGTCCGGCGCGCAGCCGTCGCGATACAGCGGCTCGCCGCGAAAGGTCTCGGTCGGGCACAGCGACGTGGTGGTCTGCCCCGGATATAGGCTCTCGTCGTTCGACGGCCGGTTCAGGTCGATCACGTAACGTGACACGCGCGCACCTAGAATCGTTGCGCCGAGCGCGCGGGCGAATCCGTAGAGGCGGTCCAGATGCCAGTCAGTGTCAGCTGACGTTCAGCGCGATATCGGTGTACCGGTCGCGCAGCGCAACCGGGATGTGCGTGCCTAGATGGGGAATGGAAATCATCAGCGGCGCATCGCCGCGGTCGAGTGAGAAGAGATCGTTCATGGAGCCTGGGATCGGTTGACGGTTGCGCTCAGGCGTCGGCGAGAAGCTGCGCCAACGCCCGACGATAGTCCGCGTAAAGCCTGGCTTCGTCGCGATGACGGCGCTCGTGGATCACGCGCTCGCCGTTGACGAAGACGTCGCGCACCGGTGTTTCGCCGTGCTCGCAAAAGACGGCGGACGACAGCCACGTCGCGCCGGTCTGCTCGGCGAGATCGGGATGGTCGGGATCGAGCACGATCCAGTCCGCTTGCGCGCCCTGCTTGAGGGCGCCGGCCGCGCGGCCGGTCGCACGTGCGCCGCCCGCAAGCGCGCCCTGGAACAGGCGGTCGGCGACATGCGATGCCTGCGGCGAGGCCAGCACGTTGCGCTGACGCCGCGCGAGCCGCTGGCCATATTCGAGCAGGCGCAGTTCCGCGCGCCAGTCCACGCCGATATGGCTATCCGAGCCGACGCCGAATGCGCCTCCTGCATCGAGGTAGTCGCTTGCGGGGAACAGGCCGTCGCCGAGATTCGCTTCAGTGGTGAGGCACAGGCCCGCTATCGCGCCGCTCTTCGCGAGTGCAAGCGTTTCGCGTTCGTCGACGTGCGTCGCATGCACGAGGCACCAACGCGCGTCGACGTCGAAACGCTCGAGCAGCCATTGCACGGGCCGTGCGCCGAGCGCTGCGACGCAGGCATCTACTTCCGCGGTCTGCTCCGCAATGTGGATATGCACCGGTGCGCCGGGCGACATCGCGTCGAGTCCTTCGAGCGCGGCGCGCAATGAATCCTCCGATACAGCGCGCAGCGAGTGCGGCGCGATTCCGTAACGCAGCGCGCCGTGTTCCGGACGCGCGGCGCGCAGCGCGCCGAGAAGCTCCAGAAAGGCGTCGGTCGCGTTGATGAAGCGGCGCTGGTCGGCGCGCGGCGGTTGCGCGCCGAAGCCGCTGTACTGATAGAGCACCGGCAGCATCGTCATGCCGATGCCGGTCTCGACCGCGGCATCCACGACGCGCTGCGCGAGTTCGGCCGGATGCGAGTGACGGCCGCCGTCCTGCGCGTGGTGCACGTAGTGGAACTCACAGACGGACGTATAGCCCGCCTTGAGCATCTCGACATACAGCCAGCGCGCTATCGCACCGAGCATCTCGGGCGTGATGCGTGCGGCGAAGCGGTACATCAGGTCGCGCCAGCTCCAGAAGCTGTCCGTGGGATTGGCGCGGTATTCCGTGAGGCCGGCCATGGCGCGCTGAAACGCGTGCGAATGCAGGTTCGGCATGCCCGGAATGACCGGCCCCGCTGCGACCCCGGCATCCGTCGGCGCGATGGTTGTGTCGGGCGTAACGGCGACGAGCGTACCCGCGTCGTTCCACTCGATCAGAACGTTGGTGCGCCAGCCGTCAGGCAGCAGCGCATGGGCTGCGAAGAGCGATTTCGGTGATAAATTCAAGAGTCGGCATCCGTATTCAGCGACGTGCACACCAGCACGCCATCTCCTTCTATGGCGATCTCGACGGGATTCGCCCGGTCGATGCGCAGCGTGTCGAGTGGCGTCAGCGCGATGCACGCCGGCCCGGCCCGCACCTCGCTCGATCCCTGCGCGCAAAGCAGCAACGCCGTGTCCGCGGCGAAGGTCCGGCGCCCCGGCGCGCGCACGATGTCGACTGAGGCGCGCGCCGCGCCGCGGTACGTCATCAGGTTGAACACCCGCACCGTGCCGTTTGCGAGGTGCGCCGTCACTGGCGCCTCGCCGGTGAAGTGCGCAACGTCAAACGCACCCAGGACGCCTGCGCCACCGAGCGTCATCCCTGCGCCGTCGAGAACCATCAACAGGCGGTCGATGCCGTCGAAACGCGAGAACGGCCCGTCGCGATCGATATCGGCAATGCTCACGCGCCACGCGTGCGCACAGGACGCGACGTCGCGCGTGATGCCGCCGCCGTTTTTCCACGGCGACGCCACGAGCGCGGCGCCGCGTATCAAGGTCGGGTTCACGCGCGCGACAGCACGGCCTGCAGGAACGAGCGGGTGCGGGGTTGCGTGGGCGTCGAGAAAATCTGCGCGGGCGGCCCCGCTTCAACGATCTCGCCGCCATCCATCACGACCACGACATCGGCCACTTCCTTCGCGAAGCCCATCTCGTGCGTAACAACGAGCATGGTCATGCCTTCGGAGGCGAGCAGCTTCATCACCTGCAGCACTTCGCCCACAAGTTCGGGGTCGAGCGCGGAAGTCGGTTCGTCGAAGAGCATGACGCGCGGCTGCATCGCCAAAGCCCGCGCGATGGCGACGCGCTGCTTCTGGCCGCCCGAAAGGCTCGCAGGCATCGCATCCGCCTTGTGCTCGAGACCCACCTTCTTGAGCAGGGCAAGCGCAGCGGCTTCGGCGTCGGCTTTCGAGGCGCCGCGCAGCATGCGCGGACCCACCGTGATGTTGTGCAGCACCGAGAGATGCGGGAACAGGTTGAACGACTGGAACACCATGCCCACTTCGGTGCGCAGCGCGTTGAGCGGGCGGTCCTTGAGCATCGTGCCGTGATCGACGAGCCGGTGACCGCAAATATCGATCGTGCCGCGCTCGGGCTGTTCCAGTCCATTGCAGCAACGCAGGAAGGTGCTCTTGCCGGAACCGCTCGGCCCGATCACGACCACGACCTGGCTCGGCTGGATGTCGAAGTCGATGGCGTTCAATACGCGATGTGTGCCGAACGACTTCGTGAGTTCACGAATGCTGACGATGGGTTGAACGCTGCTCATTGCACCATGCCTCCTGCGCGCAGCCGACGCTCGACGCGATGAAGAATGAAGTTGGTCGCCTGCGTGAGCACGAGATACACGAGCGCGATCACGATATACACTTCGAGCGACCGGTAGGACACGCTGATGATTTTCTGGCCTTCGTGCATGAGGTCGTCGATCGTCAGTAGCGACACCAGGGCCGAGTTCTTGATCAGCGCGATGAACTCATTGCCGAGCGGGGGGATCATGCGCACGATGGCCTGCGGCAGAATGATCGCGCGCATGGCCTGTCCCGACGACATGCCGATGGAGCGTGCCGCTTCCATTTGTCCTCGATCCACGGACTGGATCGCGCCGCGCACGATCTCCGACACGTAGGCCGCCGAATACAACCCAAGCCCGAGCATCCCGCAGACGAACGCGGGAAGCAGGATATTGAACTGCGGCAGGCCGAAGAACAGCAAGAACAGCTGCACGAGCAGCGGTGTGCCGCGGAAGAAGATCAAGTAGCCGGTGCAAAAGCCGTAAACGAGCCGCCGTTGCGGATAGAGCCGGCCGATGCCAATCAGGAGGCCGAGCAGGCACGAGAGCACGAGCGCGGCGGCGGTCACTTCAACTGTGACCAGCGCGCCGTGCGCGATGTCGGCCCAACCGGCGAACGCCGGCGTGAAGTCGAGTTGCATGAGTCGGGTCCGCCGGATTACTTGGCGTTCGCCGCAGTGCTGGTACTCGCGCCGAACCACTTCTTCACGATGGCGTCGTAAGTGCCGTCCGCCTTGATCTTCGCGAGCGCGGCGTTCATCTGGTCGCGTAGTTGCGGTTCATCCTTGCGCACCGCGATGCCGTACGCTTCGGTCGTCAACTCCTTGTCGAGCACACGGAAACCGGGGCGCGTGCGCACAAACTGATACGCGGCGGGCTTGCCAGTGACGGCGGCGTCGGCACGGCCGATACCAACGAGATCAAACATCTCCTGGTTCTTTTCCACCTCCACTCGCTGCACCTGCGGATAGTTGTCGCGCAGGAAATTGACTGACTTCGTGCCGACCTGCACGCTTACTTTCTTGCCGTTGAGATCGGCGAGGGTTTTGATCGGCGAGTCCGCCTTGACGAGCGCGGAGAGACCGCCCGCGAAGTAGGACTGTGTGAAATCGACCACTTGCGCGCGCTCAGGCGTGATGTAGATGCCCGAGATCGCCGCGTCGAACCGCCGCGCCACAAGACCCGGAATGAGCCCCTTGAAGTCGATGTCCGTCCACTGGACCTGCTTACCCATCGCCTTGGCCAGCGCGTTCATGATGTCGATGTCGAAGCCGGTGCGCTGGCCTTTGTCGACGAATTCCATCGGCGGGAAGGTTGCGTCGGTTGCAACGTTGAGCGCGTTCGAATCCTGCGCGGATGCCGTGCCGGGCGCGATCGCCGTCAGCAACGCCATGCCGAGGCTTGCAGTGGAGAGAAGGGTTTTCAGTTTCATGGTGCGGGCTCCAAAGTGTGTGGTCGTGGTTGAGTGAGGCTCAGGCAGATTGCAGTCGGGTAGAAATGCTGTTGGCCGTTCGCACGGTCCAGTCGGCGAGTTGTTGTTCGCGGCCCGCCGCGCGCAAGGACGGGGCCATCAGCGTGATCGATGCGCTCGCGCCCGCGCCGCGCGACATGCGCCGGAACACGGGCGCACTCACGCCCCAGACTCCGGGATCGACTTCGCTGTCACTTACGGCGTAACCGCGCGCGCGAATGCGCTCGAGCTCCGTTTCGAGGGCGGCCCGCGCCGCGTCGTCGCCGGCGAACTGGCGCTCCAGCGCTTCGTTGCGCGTTCTCTCCGCCATGAAGGCGAGCAGCGACTTGGCGGACGCGCCCGCGCGCAACGGCACCGCGCGGCCTTTTTCGAACGAGCAACGCAGCGAGTGCGTGCTCTCGACCATCTCGAGGCAGATCACCTGGTCGTTCACGGCGATGATGAGCCCGACGCTCTCCTGCGTCGCGCGCGAGAGCTCCGCCATGCCGTCGCGGCTCGCTTCGACCAGCATCGAATTGATGTCGAAGCCGAGTGCGAGCTGCAGGCTCACAGGACCAGGGGCATAGCAGCCCGCGTCCTCCGTCACGAAGCCCCAGCGCTTAAGCAGCGCGATCTGGCGATAGAGCGTGCTTTGCGCGAGGCCGGTCACGCCGAGCATGTCCTTCACGGACATGGCTTTGCCGTGGCTCGCGAGCGAAGCAAGTACGAGCAGCAGGCGCTCGGCGCCGATGACGCTGGATTCCTGTTTCACGTTGAGTTTTGCCCGAAGAGATGGGATTCCGATCACGCAGAATGCCACGTCGCTCCCGCTGGACAAAAATGCGATTCCCATTCAATGGGAATATCGACTTAGGGTTTACACTATCCCATACCTAAAACCATGCTCAGCCGCAGCAGTACCGCAATGCGAACGTCGCCTCGATCGCACGGCGCTAGGCACTGAAGTTAGCTCTTTTGAATTTGGACCTGCCGGCTTGAGCCACTCGCATGGCTCGTCGACTGGTCGGACGAAAGCAGCCATGGTTTCTTCCAACACATGGCCTCGTTTGACGCGTCGTTTGATCAGGGTGCGGCCACCATGACATCGCTTTCCGTGATTTTTAAATTTCGGCCCTGCGGTCGAATAACCGGTGTATTTCATTACCCGACGCCAAAATCATGATCCAGCGACCGGCGGTTCAGGGTCCAGAGTGTGTGGAAACTCCATTTCTACCGCTAAGCGGGTGATTGCCGGTCAGGTTGATCGAGGTTGATACGACGAGTTTGCACTAATCGAACATCACGAGCCCAACAAAGCCCCTCGGGGCTTTAGCTTCCGGCCATCTTCATGGCCTTCAACGTCCCCGCAATGCCAAGTATGTTCATGACCCGCTTCAGGTTGTAGGTCAACACCTGAAGGCTCATCTCCGTACTCACTCGCCTGAGCGTCCTGGTCAGGAAGTGTGCAGGACCCATCCAGTGCTTCAGCGTACCGAAGACATGCTCGACGGTACTTCGGCGGATGGTCATTGCGTCGGGTTTCCGGTCAAGCCGGCGCTGCATGGCTTCCAATGTGTTCTCGTGTTCCCAGCGTCGGATGCGGCGATAGTCGCTGGGTGAACATCGCTCCTTCATAGGACAACGCGGGCAGGCACTTGGCCAATAAACCCGCAGATTCATGTCATGCTCAACGGTCGTAAATCGATGAATGGCTCGCTCGCCCGCAGGGCATCGATACACGTCGCTTTTTGCCACGTAGACGAAGTCGGCCTTGGTGAAGAGGCCTTTCTTCCGGGATGCAGAGGTGAGTGGCTTGGGAACATACGCACTGATGTCGTTCAGATCGCATGCACGTATCTCTGGCCCGCTGAAGTAACCCGATCAGCCACCACCTTCAGCTTCGATCTGCCCATCGCGTCCTTCGCAGCTATCGCCATTCTGCTCAGTTGTCCGTGATCGTTTCCGACATTGGTTACCTCGTACTCAACAATCAGATGATGTTTCGTGTCTACGGCTGCCTGAACGTTGTAGCCCACTATGCCGGAGCCTTTTCCGCTTGTTGCCATGGAGCGTGCATCGGGATCCGTCATCGACAGCTGTTTGTCCGGTTGCTTCTCTAATTGCTTCCTGATCTGTGCGAGCTCACGCATCTGCTGACGCAAGCGGGCGATCTTCTCGTATAGGCGAACGGTCTTCACATCGAAACCTGTTGGACTGGTCCGGTCTGCGGTTGCAATCAGGTCGAGATACCGCTGCACGCTTTCTTCGATCTGCTGCTGACGCTTGTCGATCTTGCTAGCCGTGTAGTTCCTGTCGCGGCTGTTTGACGCCTTGAACTTGCTACCATCAATGGCCACCATGTCACTGGACAGCAGCTTCAACCCACGGCACAGTTCGACGAAACGCCGGCATACATTGCGAATGGCTGCGCCGCTGTTACGGCGAAAGTCGGCGATCGTCTTGAAGTCCGGAGCCAGACGTCCCGTTAGCCACATCAACTCGACGTTGCGCTGGCATTCACGCTCAAGACGCCGGCTGGAAGGTATCCGGTTCAGGTAGCCGTAGATATAGATCTTCAGCATCACACCCGGATGGTAGGACGGGCGGCCCGTCATCGCCGGCGTGGTACCGTCGAAACCGAGTTCTGCAAGATCCAGTTCGTCGACGAAGGCGTCTATGACCCTGACCGGGTTGTCCTGTCCGATGTAGTCATCGACGCATTCTGGAAGTAGTGCGACCTGCTTGCGGTCATCGCCTTCAACGAATCGCTTCATGAGTCACCCGGGCTCAATGCGTTGATTCAGTTTAGGCGATCAATGCGTTTTCACACACTCTGGGTCGTCCACGGCCGCCACCTCGGACGGCAGTCGGCCACGAGCCGTCACTCGGTGTAGGGGGAAATACGACGTTCAAGCGTCCGTTACGCCGCGGCAAGCGGCCGTTCTGTCATCGAGGTCGGCCATCAATGCGGCGGAGCGCTTTGCGCCTCCACCAAGGCGATTATGGGTTTATAGCTATCCGCACGTCGTCGCCACCTGCGGGCGTGCAGAATTGCCCCAGAGCTAGAGGTAAACACCGCCAGAAGCAATGCTGCGAATTGCGGCGAGCAGGTGACATCTATCTACCCAAAGCAGGGCGCTGTTCGAAGTGATCAAACATTTTCACCGGATTTTGTGCGTCGGATTCGCATAGTCATCACCGGGAAGATGAGCACTCGTTTTAGCTGACGAGTCCCCTCTCTCGAATCCAGTTGAGCACGATTTTAGCGATAGCATCACTGTTATCGTCAGCCATCAGTGCGTGGCTGTTGCCGACGATCCCACATGCGGGCAGATCCACCCATTGAGTGTCTGTGCCCGCGGCGGTCAGCGCTTCGTACCAGCGCCGCACGTTGGGGATGGAATTGATCCAGAAAGAGTGCTGACCGAGATAGTCGCCCCAAATGAACAAATGAGGTACGTGGCGTAATGGCGCGGGATCGTATTGATCAGGATCGGGTGCACCCGACGGCTCTAACGAAATGACCGCTCTGATGCGATCGGGCGCGCGCAAGCTCGCTTTAAATCCGAAATTGCCGCCCTGACTGTGTGTCAGAATGATGCTGCTATCCAGACGGGCAACGAGCGCGTCATACGCATGCTGGGTGAGCACGTCATTGCTACCCCAGCGAGGTACAAATTGATTCATGAACGCTTCCATATGAGCGACGGGAAAGCGGAGTCCTTCGTGAGAATGACGCTGCGCAGGATCGACACTCCAGGAGCCTGCCGGTCCGAAGCGGAACGTTTCCTCCCAGGCTTCACGGGCCGTACGAAAATACGGTGCGTCGGGATAGACCTCGGGATACGGAGCCCACGAAGCGCGACCCCGTTCGACCGCGTCGGAAACGAATACATCGAAGCCTGCCTTGAGGAAGTACATTTGCCATCCAGCACGCCCGTCTGGCGTCGTTTCCCAGTTGACACCAGTCATTCCGCCCCCATGCCATAGCAAAAGAGGGTGTTCGCTGCGCGGGGATGCCAGCTTCACATATTGCACGTACATCTGACCAACAATCATTTCCCCGTTGGGATCGATAGGATGAACCGCGCCGCGTGCGGTACTTACCCGCATCCGCGGAGCCATACCCGATAGCGAGACTATATTGCCGCCTACGTGAAAGCTGCCGATTTCATGCACCTGCAGCGGCGCGTGATCCACTGAAGCCATGCCGGTATTACCTGCATTTGTGTTCATAAGGATATTCCCCGCACACCAGAATGTGCTGCCCGCAAACCGCGCTATCGACAGATTGCTA
Source organism: Paraburkholderia caribensis (assembly GCF_002902945.1). Taxonomy (NCBI): domain Bacteria; kingdom Pseudomonadati; phylum Pseudomonadota; class Betaproteobacteria; order Burkholderiales; family Burkholderiaceae; genus Paraburkholderia; species Paraburkholderia caribensis. Next base: position 1,802,407 of record NZ_CP026102.1, on the reverse strand, counting down.
ACCTGGTATTAACCGGAATTACCCGAGTAAACCAGCGAAATTACGTTGAGCTTGCTCGCGCCGTCGTTATGCCCGCTTATATGCCCAGGTGAAATCCGGTGATTCCGCGTCCTTCGGCATTTTGTCAACTGTGATGTTTCAACGCATTATAAATCGTGCCCCGTTGACAAGCTAAACAGCGGGGCCGGTGTGACCAGCTCGAGCGTCGCTGCAAGTGTCCGACCTGCATGAAGGCTCGCCACTTTGACGATCGAACCACCAGCATCTCGGCGTGAGTCTGGCCGACGGAATCCAGATCAGGACGAGATTGGGTGAGTACCGTGATCCATGACCATACGCGCTGTCGACACGCCTGGCTTGAAGTTGTTCCGCATCAGTTCGCCCTTTGCCTGTTCGTCGTGTTTGCGCCGGTTGTCCCGCTTACGACGCACCACACGCGGCTTTCCGAAATTTCCTCTTTTTCGCTCACGTAAGCCCGTTGACGCGAGCAGAGTCGATCGCGAGGGCGCCAACTGCCTGGAAGCGTTCACCTTGCACTCTCAACGCTCATCCGCGACAAGCGTCACACCCAGATCCACCAGCTCTTCTCGCAGCGGAGGCGGCGATCGGTGAAGCTCAACCGGCCCGATGTTTTGACGCACCGCGGCGATAACGATTTCCAATGCCGCCTTGACGGCGACTCGCTCATCAGCCGTGAGATGGGCGCGGGCCGTGGCAACGTTGGCAGCGTCGTCTGACGCTTCAATCGACCAGAACACAGCTAGTACCTTATAGCCCAATCTTTGCGTGGCGACGACCGCTGGCCACAGACGCTCAGCTGCCTCGCGATAACGTCGAATGCCGCCCGTCTCGGTCTCATAAGAGCTCAACAGTGCGAAGAGGGAGTTCTGAAGATTGCGCCGAATGCGCAGCGCTGCATCAGTGTTCGCGCCGCCGGGAGCAGCGTGGTCGAGTGCGGACTGCACTGCAGTCAAGGTCTGGACCATCCGCTCGCGCAGGGAGGCAGGCGAGCCGCGGGGGCCGAGCAAAGCATAAACGAGCAGTGCCATCACACAGCCGATGCTGGTGTCAACACCACGTGCCCAGAGCAGGGCGCCGGGGTCGGATAGGAACCGGCCGCCGGAAGCGACAACGAGTGCGCTCGACGTGATGAAAACGACAGCCAGAGCGTAATTGCGGGTGATCAGCATCTCGATCACAAGCTGCAGGCCCATCAAGGTTGCGATGAGCCACGGACCCGTGGGTTGCACGGTGAGTATTGCGCCAGCGAGAACCAGCCCGACGAATGTGCCGATGGCCCGCTCCAGTCCACGCTGCGCGGTTCGCACCCAGTCGAGGCCCTGGTACAGCATGAGCACTGCCGTTGCAATTGCCCAATACGCTCGTTCCAGGCCCAAGGTAACGCTGACTAGGCCCGTCGCGACGACCGCGAATCCCACGCGTGCCGTGACCATCGATGCCGGCGAACGCACCCAAAGATTGTCCCGCAACAATTGCCAGATGGGCGGTCGTCCGAGCGGCACGGGCGAAATGTTTGTGGGCGGAACCTGACCTGCACGGAGAACGGTCGCCTGGATGCCGATGTCACGGGCGCGTTCGCTCAGGGTGGCCAGTTTGCCCGCAGTCGATTCGTCGGCATCGACGCAAGCGGCAAAAATCAGATGTAGTTCCCGGTTGAGCGCACGTAACAATGCGAGGGCGTTATCGGTGTGTTGCGACGCGGGCTGAAACGTGACGAGTGTGGTCCAGGCGTGATGAAGTGCTAGCGCCGCTTCGTGGCGCGAGGAATCTTGTGCCTGTGTGCCCATCGTCTGCGCGAATTGAGCCACCGCGTCCGCCGCGGCGGCGACCGCCGCCTTTTCCGGGCCTCGCGGTGCAAAAAGCGCCCCACACATGTGCACGACCCACGACACCATGCCGCCGCCCAGCACGAGCCAGCCGATACGATCGACAGAGACTGGCATGGAGGTGCCGGCGGCACAGACAAGCGCGAACATGTAGGCGCCCGGCGGTCCGATCCGGAGTGAATGACAGATGAAGGTCGCCGCCATCGCGATCACGACGATGAGGGGCACAGCCGCAGTGGGCCACTGCTGCACCCACACGCCGAGTGCGACGATGGCGCTGAACGACAGAGCGATGCCCGCGAGAAGCCGCGCGCGATTCAGGTATGGCCGGTCTGTAGCATACATCGACGTAAATGCGCCGATCGTTGCAGTCAACCCGGCCGCTACGTCGCCAGCCGCCCATCCCATGGCGACCGGCAACCCGACGCTGAGCGCGGCGCGGCAGCCGAAGGGCCATCGCGCCCCCGACTTCCGCAAACGGAAAAGGATGCCCATACCGAATGAGGGCGCGGGGGGCGCAGGTGCATTCGATATCGAATTGGGCGGCCGATTCATGCACACACACCTGCAAACGCGCACACTCCCGGGTTTGGACCTGGTTCCAGCAATAGTGCGGGGCGGACGGGCGTTGTGCGGATATCACATGGAGCATGGCCCGGCAGCGCCCCGTAGACTACGCGTTCGCCCAATCTGGCGGAGCGGTTTTGAGGAAGTCTGGGCGTTGGGCGGCATGTCGCACTGGTGAACGCGCATACAACGAGCGGGACTATCTGATGCATCGCGGTACTCACTGACCTGATGTGTGGATTGCGCCATGTGCTTTCTTCACAGCTTGACCATCGTGCGATTCGCGCGTATTGCGCGAGCTGCTACGGCGGCACAGGCTCGAACGGACGGGCGGTCCTCGAACGAATCCTCGCGCGCAGGCGCGGCACGTCAGTGTAGCGTGCGCTGAGGACGGTCCCACGGTTCAAGCAGGCATGTCGAGCCCGTTGTCAGATAACCTGAATCGGCGCACGATCTCGCGTGCGAGCTATGTCCCCTTATTATGCACTGAGAGTGCTGGACGAGTTTGGCCGGCCAGCGCTGAAAGCGCGCGCGGATACCTGCAGTACTTTCGTCGCGTATGACGCAGATCCCGTCATAACCGTATGCGCACGACTAACAGGCCGGAGTTTCGCGCCATGAAATCGTTGAAGAGCCGGATCATCGGAACATTAATCGTACTGTTCGCCGTCGTCGGACTCGCCGATGCCGGCGCGTCGTACTGGCTTACGATGAGACACATCGACGAACTGCTTGATGTTCATCTGCAGGGCGCGGCGGTATGGCTTGCCGCTGGCAAGGTGGGCACGATCGGCACGAATGGCCCGCCGCAGCATTCGATCGACGGCTTCGTCGGGCAGATATGGAAACAGGGACTCTCCACGCCGACCGACAATACCGACCCCGAAGTCATATTCAACAGGAACGCACCAGGCGGCTATTCGGTTGAGCGGATCAACGGTCATCGCTATCGGATATACACGCTGAGGAAGAGTGCGGATGATCTGACCTATCAGGTCGGCCAGCCCGTGGCGTTTCGCGAGCAGTCCGCAGGACGCGCGGCGCTCGAGAGTCTGGTACCCACATTTTTCCTGATCCTGCTGGTATGGTTTGCGATCCCGATGGTCGTCAACACCGCATTCGCTTCGCTGGAACGTGCGAGTTCAGATGCCGAAGCCGTTGGCATTGGCCACCTGACGCCGCTCGACATATCGCACGCACCTGAAGAGGTGAAGCCGTTCGCCGATTCGATCAACAGGATGATTGCGCGCTTGCAGATCGGCATCGAAGGAGAGAAGCGTTTCATCGCCGACGCGGCACATGAACTGCGTACACCGATTGCCGTTTTGCAACTGCGTATCGATAACCTGGAAAATGCACCCGATGCGACCGCGCGCGCCGAGCGCACGCGCGAGTTGCGCGAAGCGATCGTCCGCACTGCGACGATGATCCGGCAGCTTCTCGAGCTCGCACGTGCCGATGCGCAACGTGATCCCGATGCGGTCGACGACGCAATCGACTTGCGCCAGATGGTTCAGACGCTGGTTGCCGATCTGCTGCCCGTCTCGGATGCCCGCTTGATCGACCTGGGTGTGAAGCGCTTCGAAGCCGTGCACCTGCATGCGCACGCTGGAGAACTGCGCATGGCAGTGCGCAACCTGATCGAGAACGCGCTGCGCTACACGCCTGCGGGTGGATGCATCGACATCGACGTATTTGCGGATGCGACGAATGCTGTCGTCCGTATCACTGATACCGGACCCGGAATTCCGGAGGACGCGCTCGACCGCGTATTCGACCGCTTCTTCCGGTTGAAATCTGAAACGGTCGAAGGCACGGGGCTGGGCCTGTCGATCGTGAAGTCAGTGGTCGAGAAACACGGTGGTTCGATTTCGCTGGAAAACCGTCGCGACGGCCAGAGCGGGCTGATCGCGACACTCGTCTTGCCGTTGCGCCCGTCGCCCGGAAACTAACTGGACTGGCACGCGGCGAGCAGCCTGCTCACTGCCTGTTCAGAGATGGCCCGCATAATGGCGGGATCAATGAACTCTTCAACATAGACCGTGTTCGCGATCAGTGTTCCGTCATAGACCGCGATCGAGACGTTGGGGAACGTTTTCGTCCACCCTAACGCAAATTCAAAGCCTGTCACGCTCAGCTTCTGCGTCGGCCAGTGAAAGTCGATCCTCTGCATGTCGGAGATATTGAGCGCAACGGGCGGCTGTTTCGTGCTGCCATACGAGTTCGGATAATTGAGGTAGTCGTGAAAGACAAGCCCATTGTGCACACCTTCGTGAATTTCATGAAAAACGTACTTTGCGATGTCGAACAGCGGCTGGTCGAGATCGGGAATGGAGCTGATGTGTCCCGTGATGGCCGTAAAGACGAGTTCCGTGGAGACAGGTGGCTCAAGCCTGCGGCGCATGTCGAGGTTCGACCGCATCAGGATCTGGCGTGGGCTACCCAGGGTTAGGTCGCGAATCGAAAGGGCAAACGCGGCGAGAATGAGTGAATGGACGGAAGAACCGTGCGCATGTGCTGCCGCGCTGATCCGATGCATGTCGTCCGCGCAGATCACGGTGCGCTCCAGACGATGTGTCAAGGACCGGCCCGCGGGTAGTGCACGCATCGGGATTTCTGCGAATGCCCCGGAAAAGGACGGCGGAGTGCAGAGGTGGTCTGCCTGCAGCGAAGCCAGGCTTTGACTTACGGCTGCATCCACCGGGTTCGGAAAGGGCTGCACCCGCAGGGTCGGCGCGACCCCGCGGACGACGCAATCGCAGAAATGCGCGAGACACGAATGCAGTTCGACCAGGGAGGTTGCATCCGTAATTGCATGCGCGCTATGAATAAAAACTTCGAGCGCATCATCTCCGGCGATAACGTGGATACTGTAAACGCTGACCCGCGTATCCAGTTCGGCGTTCAACAGCTTCGCATAGACATCATCGGCGGAATACATATCGGAAGGCAGCCAGGCTTTGACCGGCGAAGAGTCTACTGCCCGTTCCACGAATTGCCCGTCCTCGACGACCGCACGAAGAATGCCGTAGCGCGATTCCAGGTATGACACAGCCGTATCGAACTGGTCTCTCGTGACCGTTCCGGCGATGCTGCTTCGACTCACCACGTTCGTGCGCGTTTCGATGTATGTCAGTTCCGTCGGCGAAGCTTGGCGGTAAACGCGTCTCGCAGGGGCCACTCGGGCAAGCGAAGTCTGTTCGTAGTCGAGCGTTTCCATTACCGGCTCCTGAAAAGAATTGCAGTGGAAAAAGGCGGTGTCACCAGTCAGGCAATCGCAATCGCGGGATTCCCTGTCCAGATCATCGTGTTCGCGAGCGAATGCGCGGATTTCATGGAACGCGACCGGGGACTTTGCCTGTTCACGGACTCATGCGTCAGTGCTGTGCATCGTAAGAGCCCGGAGTTAGCCCTGAATTAGTCAGACGTAAGCGGACGACGATCGCTCTCGTGACAGCGAGTGCGCGACGCACCGGTTGGCCCCACACGGACGTCGCAGGTGACCAGGTCTGATCGAAAATGGGCGTTTCGGGTGTTTCATAAACGATGCATGACTCGAAGACGGCGACGCGTTAAGGGTGACTGAGACACGGCGGGGTGCGCGAACGCTGCTCCTCATTCCTGGCTAATTCCCATCGCGCAAAATGCATCCATCGCAGCGGTGAACAGAGGAGACAACGTCATGACATTCCGACTATCAACCACCCGGACGGACGATCCATCCATCAAGGTTCCTGCCATTGGGCTAGAGCTTCGCTTGTGCATGGAGCCGTCGACGAGCGGCAATCAACTGACGATGATCGAGACATGCAATGCGCCGGGGTTTGGTCCTCCATTTCACAGGCATGCCGAGACCGAGATTTTTCATGTGCTCGAAGGACGTTACCTGTTCGAGGTCGAGGGAAAACGATTCGTCGCAAACGTCGGCGATACGATCACCGTGCCAGGCGGTGTACCACACGGCTTTGTCAACCTCGACGACCGCCCTTCGCGGCAACTGGTTCTGATCGTCCCTGGTCTTGACGCCAAAGCCTTCTTCACCGAGTTGGGCGATGTGATGAAGGCGGGCCGGCCCGACGCCGCGCTGCTGACAGCATTCGCCGGGAAATGGGGCGTTGACTTCCTGGGACCGCCCCTTCGTCGCCCCTGACCGGGTACGGCGAGAGAGATCGCTGCGCGTGCAACGTCCTCTGAATGGTTGGGACGGTCAAATTGGTGATGATTGACAAAGCTCAAGGATTTCGGCCCGTCGGGTGAGAGGATGTCAGGAGGATGTGTTGCCCGATGTGCATCATGAAGGTCGTCGGATTTTGACGGAGGTGGCTGTGCGACTCAAGACAGAAAAGGCAGGTGGTGTGACGCTGGAACGCCGGCTGGTCGAGCTTGCGTGGACATATCCTGATTTTGCCGAAATGCTGGAGCGCGATCCCCGGCGAGCGTTGAAAACCGTTGGGGTGGAGGTATCGCCTGATGTGAAGATCGACATCCGGCAACAGCGGCCCGATACGCTTTACTTCGTAATTCCGCCACTTGCGGCGCGACAGGAAGATGCCCGGACCGTAATCAATCAGATGGATTTGTGGCAGAGCGGCGAGCTGTTCTGCTGGATCATGCCGCAGACTCTGAAGCTGGAACTGTTGCGCATGCGCCAAAGTTTCCGGAGGAACAACCAATGAACGACGGGCACGATATTTTCACCGCGCACTATTGCACGCTGCGGCGCGATCCGGCAGCGCGTAGCCGACTGATTGACGATCCCGTCGGGGGACTGAGGGAGTACTTCGGCTCGATGCCCGCCGGCGATTACCGTATCGAAGTCGTGCCGCAGGAGCCGGATACGATCACGATCCTGCTGCCGGCTCGGCCGGCCACTGGCGAGATTGACCCGGCGACGATCGATGCCGTGAGCCGCCGGATCTACGACATTCTGTTTACGGATGGTATCGGCGGTTATCTGATTCCCGATGAGGCGCTCACCTGGGTGTTGCGGGACATGCGCTCGGCTTGGGCGGCATCGGCGGAGGACAAGTAGAAGCCGGTATCCGCGACGGGCCGCGCCCCGTTCTGTCTTCCTCCGCGGCCGAAGGTGCACGTCCGGCCTATTGGCGATCAGCGTATTTCAACGCCGATCCAATCGCATTTGGGTGCTATCAGCACGAGGTAAAACCAATGACGAGTGTTCGCGACTGTACCTATAGGCTCCTGCGTCAACATGGCATCACGATGGTCTTCGGGAACCCCGGATCGAACGAGTTACCCTTTCTCAGTGAGTTCCCGTCGGACTTCCAATACTACCTCGCGCTGCACGAGGGCGTCGCAGTTGCGATGGCAGACGGCTATGCGCAAGCAACGGGCAAGCCAGCGCTCGTCAATCTGCACTCCGCCGCCGGAACCGGCAACGGGATGGGCGCCCTTGCCAATGCATGTAACTCCCATTCGCCGCTCATCGTGCTGGCTGGACAGCAGACGAGGGCGATGAGCGGCATCGAACCATTGCTGACCAATCTGGATGCGACGGTTTTGCCACGGCCGTTGGTCAAATGGAGTCAGGAGCCAGCCACGGCCAGGGACGTGCCGCTCGCCATCAACCGTGGGATGCACATGGCGTCGCTGCCGCCGTCCGGCCCGGTCTTTCTGTCTGTGCCTTATGACGACTGGACGGCCGAGGTAGATCCTCGATCTGAAGCACTGATTGGGCGTCAGGTATGTGCAGCGGGATCGCTCGATGCTACCTCGCTTGACGGTCTTGTCAAACGTTTGTGCGAAGCAGCAAGTCCCGTTCTGGTGCTGGGTGCCGATGTCGATGCCTGCAAAGCGAATGGCTTTGCCATCCAACTCGCGGAGAAGCTCGGAGCCCCTGTGTGGATTGCACCTTCCGCCGGGCGCTGTCCATTCCCCACCAGCCATCCCTGCTTTCGAGGACCGCTTGCCGCCGGGATCGCGAGTCTGTCCGCCGCGTTGAAGGGGCACGACCTGATCGTGGTATTTGGTGCGCCCGTATTTCGCTATCACCAGTACGAGCCGGGTGATTTTTTACCCGATGGTGCGCAACTTGTCGCGATCGTCGGGGATCCACAGGAAGCCGCACGCGCGCCAATCGGCGACGCTTTTGTTGGCGATGTGCGTGCGGTTCTCGAAGCGCTAACTGAACGAGTCCCCAGCATGGGCCGCCCTTTGCCGGCCCCAGCTCCGAGACCGTCGCGAGCCGCTGACGTGGCCGGGCGCCCCGACATGCTGACGGCCGGCGGTGTCTTTGACATCGTTGACGAGATTGCGCCAGCGGGCACCATTTACGTGAACGAAGCGCCATCGGTGACTTCTGTCCTTTGGGAGCGGCTGCGTCTTGAACATCAGGGTAGCTATTACTTCGCCAGTGCCGGTGGACTCGGATTCGGCATGCCGGCGGCGCTCGGCGTGCAACTCGCTGCCCCGTCCCGTCGGGTCATCGCGATCATCGGTGACGGTTCGGCAAACTACAGTATCACTGCTCTCTGGACGGCGGCACAGTATAAGATCCCCGTCATATTTCTGATCATGAAGAACGGGAGCTATGGCGCGCTGCGCTGGTTTGCGAACGTGCTGAAGGTCGATAACGTGCCGGGGCTAGATGTGCCGGACATCGACTTCGTCGCGCTCGCAAAAGGCTACGGCGTGCACGCGGTGCAAGCGGACACGTCCGATCGGCTCAGGCACGCATTGTCGGCCGCGTTGACGTCGAATGCCCCGATGTTGATCGAGGTCCCTACGGTGCTGGACGCCCCGGCCACGTAAACCTGATTGCTTGTGCTTGATCGGTTCGCGTCGAAATACCGGGTTTCCGTGTCGGCGTTTCATTACGCACCGCAACTTCAGGCTGGACAGGCCGGCTGAATGTGCCTGCTCGAACCAATCGGACGACGGCTATGTATTCGAAAGCCGCCCTTTCCGATCGTAATTCCGTCAACGGCAGAGAAGGGTCGACTAGGGAAGTTCGGCGATCAGCCGGGGGGCCGTTTGTCGTCAGCCGACGGATATCCGGGCTCGGCCGATTCTGTTGAAAAACTCCCCGCCAAATCGAATTTTGGCTATCCTGGAAGACATTGATCGACGGGGGTGAACGTCATGATGGGTCAACAAGGTGGTGGTCAGGACAAACTCTTCTACGCCTTCAACCTTGATGACCATGTTCCGCGCACGCACCTGTTGCGCGGTATTGATCGCTACTTCGACCTCGATGGACTTCGCGAGCACCTCGCACCGCACTACAGCCACACCGGTCGGCCTTCTATCGATCCTGAGCTCATGATCCGCATGCTGATTGTGGGCTACTGCTTCGGCATTCGCTCCGAACGACGTCTGTGCGAAGAGGTACATCTCAACCTTGCCTACCGCTGGTTCTGTCGCCTTGGCCTGGAAGACGCAGTCCCCGATCACTCGACGTTCTCCAAGAATCGACACGGACGATTCCGCGACAGCGAAGCATTGCGGCACGTCTTCGAATCTGTCCTGCGTCGCTGTATGAGCGAAGGACTTGTTGAAGGTGAAGGCTTCGCCGTCGATGCGAGCGTGGTCAAGGCGGACGCAAATCGTGCTCGCGGAGTACCTGGAACAGAAGTCATCGACTGGCGTCAGGGCGACAGTCCGAGCCGGGCGGCGCAAGAGTATTTAAGTGCGCTGGAGGAAGCGAACCCTGCGCCATCCGATGACGTGGAGTCCGCCACACCGCCAAAACGAATCTCGCTAACCGATCCAGCCACACGCTACACCGCCGCGCCAGGTGGACCAGCGTTCTTCGCATACTCAACAAACTATTTGATTGACCTGCACGCGGGGATCATCGTCGATGTTGAGGCTACACCTGCACACAGAACGCAGGAGGGGGAATCCACCAAGACGATGGTCGATAGGGTTGAACAGCGCTTCGCACTCAAACCCAAGCGTCTGGTCGGTGACACTGCCTACGGAACAGGGGCGATGCTTGCGTGGATGGTTCAGGAGAAAGGCATCGTGTTGATACGCGGATAAAACTGACCCACTTCCGCTAGAAATTTGCATCGAAAATTGACCCACATGTTCAACTTCCTGCTTGGACGCCAGGCAGGAGAACGGAGTGATAACCGTGAGCATGTTGGCCAAGATTCGGCGGATGCATTTCCGCGACGGCGTCCCGCTTCGGGACATTGCGAGACAAACGGGGCTCTCGAGGAACACTATCCGCCGGTGGCTGCGCGAACCATCGACGGGCGAGCCGAAATACGCCAAACGCGTCAATAGCAGCGTCATCGACCCGTGGTCGGAGCAACTGCGGCTATGGTTGGTCGCGGACACGAGGCGACCCCGGCGAGAGCGCCGGTCCGCGACCCAGATGTACGAGGATTTGCGAGCTGCCGGCTACGATGGCAGCTATGACCGCGTCTCCGCATTCGTGCGCAACTGGAAGAAGGAGCGCGATCGGGGGCGCAGCGCGGCGCGTTCGTGCCGCTCACCTTCGAATACGGCGAAGCATTCCAGTTCGACTGGAGTTGCGAGTACGTGTTTCTCGGCGGGCTCAGGCGACGGGTTGAAGTCGCTCACATGAAGCTCGCTGCCAGTCGGGCATTCTGGCTGGTCGCCTATCCGACGCAAAGTCACGAGATGCTGTTTGATGCCCACGCGCGAGCGTTCGTCGCGCTAGGTGGCGTTCCCCGACGCGGCATCTACGACAACATGAAGACCGCCGTCGACAAGGTTGGTCCGGGCAAGAAGCGAGCTATCAATGCGCGCTTCCACGCGATGTGCGGCCACTATCTGTTCGAGCCTGAGTTCTGCAACCGCGCGGCTGGCTGGGAAAAGGGCATCGTCGAAAAGAATGTCCAGGACCGTCGTCGGCAGATTTGGCACGACGCAGTGAGCATTCGGTGGGAGTCACTTGAGGTCCTGAACATATGGCTGGCCGAGCGGTGCCATCAGGCGTGGAAGCAATTGCGACATCCCCAGTGGCCGGAACTAAGCGTCGAAGATGCGCTGCTGGATGAACGTCCGAGGTTAATGCAGATACCGAAGCCGTTCGATGGCTACATCGAGAAGCCTGTACGCGTTTCGCCAACGAGCCTGGTGCATCTCGACCGGAACCGTTATGGCGTGCCCACCGAATATGCGCACCAAATCGTCAGCCTCCGTTGCTACCCGACCTACATCAGCCTTGTGGCGGACGGCATCGAGATTGCCCGCCACCCGCGCAGCTTCGACCGTTATCAAACCTTCTACGACTGGCGGCATTACATCACTCTGGTTGAGCGGAAACTCGGGTCTCTACGGAACGGGGCACCGTTTCTGACGATGCCTGAGCCGATGCAGCGTCTGCAGAAGCACTTGCTGAAGCAGGCTGGCGGCGACCGCGTGATGGTACAGGTGCTCGCGGCGACGCCCATTCATGGTCTGGAGGCAGTGCTGGTTGCCGTCGAGCTGGCGCTAGAGTCAGGACGGCCGAGCGGCGAGCATGTTCTGAACATCCTCGCTCGACTCAAAAGCCCTGCAGCACGCTCAGGCGATGTAGTCAGGACAGCCATCACGCTCAACGTCGAACCGCTTGCAGACGTTCGCCGCTATGAGCGACTTCGCGTCATGCGTAACGAGGAGGACGGTCATGTCGAATGAAACCGCTGCACTTCTCAAATCGTTGAAGCTTCACGGAATGGCGCAAGCGTGGCCCGAACTGGTTGCGCAGGCGCGTCACAACGACTTCGACCCGGAGCAATTCATGCAGATGCTGCTGAAGGCAGAGACAGCTGAGCGGCAGGTCCGGTCAATCAACTATCAGATGGCCGCTGCGCGCTTCCCTGCACACCGTGACCTTGCCGGGTTCGACTTCGAGCAGGCAAGCGTCGATGAAGCGCTCGTTCGCGAACTCCACACAGTCCGGTTCTGCGAATCCGCGCAGAACATCGTGTTCATTGGCGGCCCGGGCACAGGAAAGACGCACCTCGCGACGTCCATCGGTATCGAAGCTATACAGAACCACGGAAAACGAGTTCGATTCTTTACCACTGTTGAGCTTGTGAACCAGCTTGAGGCCGAGAAGGCCGCCGGCAAGCCCGGGCAACTCGCAAATCGCCTGATGTATGTCGATGCCATCGTTCTGGACGAACTCGGCTATCTCCCATTCACTCAAACGGGCGGCGCACTGCTGTTTCACCTGTTCTCGAAACTTTACGAGCACACGAGCATTCTCGTCACGACCAATCTAAGCTTCACCGAATGGTCCAACGTGTTCGGCGACGCAAAGATGACGACCGCGCTGCTCGACCGACTTACGCACCACTGCCACATAGTCGAAACGGGTAACGATTCGTGGCGCTTCAAAAACAGCACGGCGGGGCAGCCCGCTTCGCGGGCTGCAACCCGAAAAAGCCCACCCAAACGGCAAAAAGAGGAGGAAATCGACGCACCGGATTGACGTTGCAGCACATCCAAGGTGGGTCAATTTTAGATGCAAAAAGTGCGTCAGATTCCGGTGCAAATCAACACTCGGCTATTTCCAGGTAGCGCAACAGTGGCTGGTATATATGATTGAAAACCGCGTCGGTCTTGCGTAGCTTGTCATGCCATGAGTCGATCGCATGTGCCAGTTCTTGCAGGTCTGTATCTCCACCACCCGTAAATGTCCAGTCACGATATCGGATCCATAACTCGATATATTCCCGAAGAAACTGATCTTGAGGAGCCGATTCCAACCTAAGACGGATATCGTCACCCATTCATGTTCATCGCAGGAGAGTCATTTCTCGAACATTGCATCGAATTGCCTGGATCGTATTTGCCAGGGATTCGGCATGAAAGTCCAACTTACTCAGACGAGAGGGAGATCGTTTCTGCAGTTTTGGGACCGAATTCGTGTACAGGTGCGTTACATCGACCTGCTGATGTTTTCAACGTTTCGCCAACGTGTAGAGGCGCATGGAGGCTCGTGTGTACGTGCGGGATAGCATATAGAGCGTTGAAAACAACTGCACATGTCCCCAAAAAATTGAGACCGACCTCGTATGGGCCACGCTATCGTAGTCGATTTCGTGCGTTGGTCAGTAGAGGGGCGAGTATCGATCGTGCGGCACAAGAGCTCCATCTGGATCCAACTACCGCGCGGTATTGGGCGCAACAGGAAAAGCTGGGAAATCTCAAAATGTTGCCCCAGCAAGAAGTCAGAAAATTGCGCTCGACGTGGCGCCGACTGGTTGAGAATATTTCATCGAAAAAACGCATCACCGCCGCGGTCGAAGCCAATTCAAAGGTATATGCGGCCCTGTTGAAAAATGACCGTGATTGGCTGCTCACGTTTAATCGACGCCATCGGTCGCGCCAGCCGTGCAGGGTGTATGAACCGACCTCCGACGAGATTCGCTACGCGTGTCGCCAGCTGATGTTAATTGAGCCACCGATCAGAGCGACTAAGAGCGCCATTCTTGATCGAGGAGGCTTTCGGCAAGTAAGGACTCCGAGTCAATCTTTTTCGGCCGTTTTGGCGGAAGTGGAGGAATGCCAGCAGGCCTATCGCGAACGTGTCATTTCTTGGCTCGTCACTTTGGCATCGGAACAACGGTTGGGTGACTGCGACGAAGCCATACACATGGCCGGGTTGCGGCGCACGAGATTTACCACCAGCCAGCGGCAGCGAATTCGTGAAATCGAGCTGTTGGTTCACTTCACGAGCCAGTGTTGACCCTAATCGGGACGGTTAGGGCGTCGATTGCTGCAGTGCGTCACAATTTTGCTATGACCCTTGTTATTGCCGCAGTCATATTGCCGTTGGCACATACCTCCCGCGGACTTTGCGTTCTTGAATCCGATGCGATCTCGAGACTAGAGATAACTGACGCAAACTTTAAATATGTCCCACGCGTGGAACATCAACGGCGATAACCGCGTTTCGATGGATTTTCGCCGCAGACTTTGATGTATCTCCATAATTTGTTGGGGCACGACAAAGTCTGCGGAGGCTGCCCAGTTATACCGATCTGTTTGTAGCTGCAGCCAGACGCCCGCCGACTTATCCTCGCGATGCCCCGTCGCCTTACATTCGCAGGAAAAACGGCGAACCGGGATGGCTCGCCGTTTTTTCGTCGTGAGGAATCACGCGACTCGCGTCGACCGCGTGACCACCGCCGAGCGCGTTACGCGTCGATCAGCTCCCGCAATCTGTCGCCGGCCAGCGGCATGTCGCGCAGCCGCTTGCCGGTTGCGTCGAACAACGCGTTGGCGAGCGCGCCAGCCGTCGGGCCCATAGACGCCTCGGCCGCGCCAAGAAACGGCGCACCCGGACGATCGATCAAATGCACGTTGATGCTACGCGGCGCCGCGGAGTAGCGCAGGACGGGATAAGTGCTCCAGTCGAAGCTGCGGATTCTCGATGTATCGAACTTGAGTTCTTCATAAAGCGTCCAGCTTGCGGCCTGAACGACGCCCCCTTCGATCTGGTTGCGAATCCCATCCGGATTGACGATCTGCCCCGAGTCCACCGCCACTTCGGCGTGCTCCAGCACCACCTGGCCGGTCTCGGGCACGACGGATACCTCAATGGCCATGGCCACATACGCCATAAGATTCTTGTACTTGCCGAACGCAAATCCGACGCCATGATTGCGCTTGCGCGTCCGTCTCGGCCAGCCGAATTTTCGCGCGGCAAGCTGGATGACATCGCGTGCACGCGGGTCCTGCATATGCTTTAACCGGAACGCCACCGGGTCGGCGCCGCTGGCCGCTGCCAGTTCATCCATGATGGCTTCGATTGAGAACACATTCATATGCGCACCGAGGGAGCGCATTGCCGAGGTGTGCAAAGGCATCGTCGGCGAGAAGTTGTTCATGATGTGCATATTCGGAATCGAGTACAGCGGAATGGCGTTGCGGTCGCCACCGCCTTCTGGCTGCACCATCGGCACCGAGGGCGCAGGCACGAACGGCTTCTCCAGCATCTGGGCGGGAATCAGGCGCCCGGCGTTGACGATCCGCTCGTTGTGAGAGCTGCTCCACAGCGCGTAATTCCAGTCCACGATCTTGCCGGTTGCGTCGAGCGAAGCACTGACTTCCGTGACCATCGCTGGCGTGTAGTGATCCCACGTATGCTCTGTCTCGCGCATCCATTGCACACGCACGGGCGCACCTTCGATTTCGTGGGCGATGAGCGTGGCGTGGGCAGCGACGTCGTCCGCGCCGTTGTGACCGTAGCAGCCTGACCCTTCGACGTGAATGCAGCGGATCTTGTCCTTCGGCATCGACATCATTTCGGCGAGCCCGTCGCGCAGCGGATACACCCCTTGCGAATGCGTCCAGACGGTCATCTCGCCGTCCTTGTACAACGCGACGGCGGCGGATGGGCCAATCGAGCCATGCATCATGTAGCGCTTCGTGTATTTCGCGCTCAATGTCTTCACTGCCGCGCCAGCCGGCTGATGCGTGTTAGCGATTTCGATGTGCTGGGTGGAGATCTGCTTGAGGTCGCGGTGCACCGTGGCGGGATCGGGCAATGCGCGGCCAGGCGTCCACTTGCAGCCTGCCGACAATGCGCGATGCGCCTGCACCGCCTGCCATTCGACTCTCGCGACCACGGCAAGCATGCTGCCGTTGCGGACCACCTTGACCACACCCGGCATTTTCAGCACTTCGTCGGTATTGGTGTCCAGCAGCCTCGCCTCGTAGACGGGAGGCATCACGACGCGCGCGTGCAGCATGCCCGGCATCATCATGTCGTGAACATAGCTCGCGCCGCCCGTCACCTTGGCGGGAATATCG
This sequence comes from Paraburkholderia caribensis, assembly GCF_002902945.1. Classification (NCBI taxonomy): domain Bacteria; kingdom Pseudomonadati; phylum Pseudomonadota; class Betaproteobacteria; order Burkholderiales; family Burkholderiaceae; genus Paraburkholderia; species Paraburkholderia caribensis. The sequence continues at coordinate 1,786,250 of NZ_CP026102.1, read as the reverse complement.
ACACGTGGCAGCGAGGTGCCGATCATGTCGAAGCTGGCCGGGTTTTTCAGCGGAGAAGTCGGCGTGGCGACGCGATGCAGATCGACGAGTCCGACTGCTTCGCCATACGTCATGCTGCGGCCGTCCGGCGTCTTGATGACCGCGTTGTGCGCGACCAGCTGCTTGCTGTCTACGCCGAAGTGTTTCGCGGCCGCGTCGACCAGCAGGCCGCGAACCTGGGCGGCCGCATTGAGCAGCGCACTGCCGCTATCGGCCATCGTGTGGCTGCCGGCCGTGAGCCCTTCATCGGGCGAGACGCCTGTGTCGGCCGTCAGGAATGTGATCAGCGAGGGCGCCATGTCCAGCTCTTCTGCCGCCACTTGCAGCAGCGCGGTGCGCACACCCGTGCCGAGTTCGACCTTGCCCGTATAGACGGTCACTTTGCCCGCCGCATCGATCTTGATCCAGGCGTCGAGATAAGGGTTGGTTTTCAGGCTGCCGGCGAGTGCCTGGGTTGCCTTCCCGATGTGGACGGCGGCGCCTTCATCGGCGATCACTTCCTGCGCCATGGCGCTGACGCCGGGGAACATGCTGAAGCTCACCACCAGCGCGCCGGACAGCATGAAGCGGCGGCGTCCCTCGTCGATCTTGTCGTCCGTATCACTCATTGCGCGCCTCCGAGGCTCGCTATCTCCATGGGTTCGTTGGAGAGCGTGTCGCCAGCCGGCAGGTGCGCGACCTCGCGAATCGCGGCAAGAATTCGCAGATGGGTGCCGCAACGGCAGAGGTTCGGTTCCATATGTTCGAGTATTTCGCGCTCTGTCGGCCGCGGGTTGCGATCGAGCAGGGCCTGGGCGCGCATGATCATCCCGGCGATGCAATAACCGCACTGCGCCGCCTGGTGATCGATAAACGACTTCTGCAACGCACTGGGATGCTCGATCGTGCCGAGGCCTTCGACCGTGCGCACCGCGCGTTTGCCGATCGCCGATACGGGAATCAGGCACGAGAAGACAGCCTTGTCGCCCACGATCACCGTGCAGGCGCCGCATTGTCCGAGTCCGCAGCCGAACTTTGCGCCATGCAGATGCAGGTCGTTTCGTAGCGCATACAACAAGGGCGTCGACGGATCGATATCGAGGTTATGCTGCACGCCGTTGACGGTAAGAGTGATCATCGCGCGTCGTTCTCCTTTCTGATTGTTGCGACCGACCGTTCAACGTCTTTCCACGGATCGTGCTGCGAATAGGCCGCGCGGATGTAGGACGTCAGATCGGCGATTTGCTGGTCGCTGTAGACCTCGCTGAAGCCCGGCATGTAGTTAATCGAATCTTCGCCATGCCAGTTGATGCCGCCGAGAATCATCTGGATCGCGTTGCGCGGCGTCGCGGCATTGACAGCAGTGCTGAACGCGAGCGTCGGGCGCCCACCAATCGACTGCATGGGCGAGTGGGGACCGTGGCATTGCGCGCATGACGCCGCGAACAGCGCCGCACCCCGTTTTGCCTCGGGGGGCAGCGCAGCAGTCGGCGCGGGTGCATTCGGCGGCGTTGGCTGAGGCTTCTGAATCGACAGGATGTAAGTGGCGATCGCCTGCACGTCTTCTTCCGGTACGGTGGCGAGATCGCGCGTAACTGGCAGCATCGGGCCCGCGGCGGCGCCGTGCTCGCTGGCGCGTCCGGTGCGCAGATAGGTGACGAGTTGCGCCTGGGTCCAGGGCTTTGGAGCGGCGCCGAGCGCATTGAGCGCAGGCGCGTCCCAGCCGTCCACGACGCCACCATCGAATGCCTGGCCGTGCTTTTCGCCGCCGATCAGGTTGAGCGGCGAGTGGCACGAGGCGCAATGTCCGAGTCCGTCTACCAGGAGCTTGCCGCGGTTCCACTGCGCGTCGTGTGAGGCGTCCGCCACCTCTGCGCCAGGATGCAGGAACAACACATTCCAGAACGCGAGCAAGGGCCTGAAGTTCAGCGGGAAGATCAGTTCGTTCGCGGGCGCGGTTGCCTTGACGGGCTCCCGCGTCATCAGGTATGCGTAGGCCGCCGAGATGTCACTGTCCGACATGCGGGTGAAGTGAATATACGGAAACGCGGGATAGAGCAGGTGGCCATCGCGAGCCACGCCGTAACGTATCGCGCGCGTGAAGGCCTCGAGCGACCAGCCGCCGATACCCGTGTCGACATCGGGCGTGATATTGGTTGCATAGATGGTGCCGAAGGGCGTGGCGAGTGGCAGGCCACCGGCGAAGGGCTGGCCGCCTTTCGCGGTGTGGCACACAACGCAGTCGCCAAGCGCCACGACACGCGCACCGGCGAGCCGTGACTGCGCGTCGAACGACGAAGCCGGGGGCGGACTGATCGGCGCGATGGCAGGCTTCCACATGAGCGCCAGAGCGGCAACCAGCACGACCACGACGACCAGGCCTCCTCCCCACAGCAATCTGGGCTTGAGAGTCATTCACGCACCTTTCATCACACGTCTCGATTGATAATTTCGCGCGCCTACGCCGCGCGTTGTTGTTCTCACCGTCACGCGGCGCGGGCAGCGAACGGATAGTCGATATAACCGGTGCCGTCGCCGCCGTACCAGCCCGCTGCGTGTGGCGTCGCGAGCGGCGCCCCGTTGGCGATCCGCTCGACCAGGTCGGGATTTGCGATGTACGCGCGGCCAAACGCAACAAGATCGGCATCGCCAGCGCGAAGCAATGCGTCGGCGTGGTCGACCGAAATGCCGCCGTTGACCATCAGCGGGCCGTCGAACACCTTGCGGATCCGTTCGATGATGCGCGGCAGATCCGGCGCGCCGCTCCAACCGTTCGTGTCGGCCGCATGGACGTATGCCACGCCGAACTCGCCAAGCATCTTGCCGACGTAGTCATAGGTGCCGTCCGGGTCGGCGTCGCGGACGTTGTTGTAGTGGGCATACGGCGAGATGCGCACGCCGACCTTGCCGATCGGCACTGATGTGCCGATTGCCATAAGGATTTCGCGCAAGAAATTCGCGCGGTTAGCAATCGATCCGCCGTAGTGGTCGTCGCGCGTGTTCGTGGTCGACGAGAGGAATTGATGCGGCAGGTAACCATTGGCGGCGTGGACTTCGACGCCATCGAAGCCGGCGGTCATCGCGTTGACCGCGCCTTGCCTGAATGCGTCAATGGTGAGCTTCACCTCTTCGAGCGTCATGGCGCGCGACGGTGTGGCATGAATGCGCGTGTAGTTGCCGTTCTGCAGTTGCGCCCACACCTGCAACTTCTCGATATCGTCATTCACGCCGGAGGGCGAGAGCGGCGCTTCACCGCCAAGCAGGGTGAACGAACTGACGCGCCCGCTATGCCAGAGCTGCATGAAGATCCGCCCACCGGCAGCGTGGACCCGGTCGGTGATGTGGCGCCAGCCGTCGATCTGCTCGGACGTCATGATGCCAGGCGTCAACTCGAAAGCCGCCGATGCCGGGCTGACATTCGTCGCCTCGGTGATGATCAGCCCGGCGGAAGCACGCTGTTCATAGTACTGGGCCATCATCTCTGTCGGGCGGCCGCGCACGGGCGCGCGCGAGCGCGTCATCGGCGCCATCACGGCGCGATTTGGCAGAACGAGGCCATGCAGGTCGTACCCGCTGAGAAGGGGCGAAAGGGAGGACATATCTGATTCCTTAGGCAAGCGATCAAGCGCTGCTCAGGTCTGGGGACTGTGCTGGCTAGCCTATCGTCAGCGCCACAAAAATTCCTGAAATCACGCTTAAACTTTATTAAGCCAGGCAGCATCGCCGCCCGGATGTCGGAGTCGACAGAGCGTGTCAGGCGATACGCGCGGCGTGGGGACGGCCAATTGCCAGGTAGTGCAGCAGCGCGACGAGCGGGAAGGCCGTAGCAACCGCCGCCACCAGTGGCCAGCCGCCGTGCTGATAGAGCGGACTGGCAAGTGCTGAGCCAAAGGCGCCGCCAACGAAGATGCTCGTCATGTACAACGCGTTCAGACGGTTTCTGCTCGCCGCGTGCAGCGCGTAGATTTCACGTTGCCCGAGCACCATGTTCATCTGCACCGCGAAGTCGAGCACGATGCCCGTCACCACGAGGCCATATACGCCCCACGCTGGGTGAATCAATGCAGGCGTGTAGGCGAGCGCACCCACTACCAGCGCTATCAGTGTCGCGCGCGCCGTATGCCCCGCGTCGGCGAGACGTCCTGCAACAGGAGCGGACGTTGCACCGATTGCCCCGACCAGCGCGAAGATGCCGATCGCCGTTTGCGACAAGCCGAACTGCCGCGTCAACTCGACGGGGATCGCCGTCCAGAACAGGCTGAACGACGCAAACATCAAGCCCTGGTACAGCGACCGGTGACGCAGGACGGGCATTGTCCGAAGCAAATGGCCGAGCGAGCCGATCAACTCGAAATACGTGGCCTTGTGCTCGGGCTGCCGGCGCGGAATGGTCAGCGCGAGCACGGTGGTCACTATAGCCATCAGTACGGCTGCGGAACCGAATACCACGCGCCAGCCGAAGTGGCCGGCCACCACGCTTGAGATCGGACGCGACAGCAGGATGCCGAGCAGCAGGCCACTCATGATGGTGCCGACCACCTTGCCACGCGACTCGTCCGGCGCAAGATGCGCGGCGAGGGGAATGAGGATCTGCACGGCAACCGAGCTGAAGCCCACCAGCAGGGAGATCCCAAGGAACAGGCCGGGCTGATGAGCAAAGGCCGCAGCTGTGAGACTCACTATCGATACCAGGGCGGTCGTGATCATCAGCTTGCGGTTTTCGAGCAGGTCCCCGAGCGGCACGAGAAAGAACAGACCGAACGCATAGCCGATCTGTGTGAGCGAGACGATCAGGCTGGCCGTGTCCGGGGACATGTGAATGTCCGGCGCGATCAACTCAGTGATGGGTTGCGCGTAATACAGGTTGGCGACAATTGCGCCGCAGCAGAAGGCAAACAGCGCGATCAGACTTCGCGTGAGTTTGGCGGCGCTGCTAGCGCCCGTCGTCACTGATGCAGGGGTAGACATAACAACTCCTTGAACCATGAAACACGAATTCGTAGCTTCAACGGGCGATCTTCATTAGCCGGTTGCCGAGCGAGATGCCCAGCTCTGTCATGAGCTTGCCGCGTTGCAACTGCTGGCTTTCCCAATGCTTCAGTGCCGAATCGATCGTTTCGCCTTTGCGCTGTGCCGACAGAAGGGCGAGCGCCAGCGCGTGAGCATTGGATGCGGCCTTTGCGGTGCTGCCGGCTGTGTGCGGGCGCGGCACCGACGCGGCGTCGCCGAGCAGCACGGCGCGGCCAAACACCATTTTCGGCGCGCGCAGATCGACGATAGGCTGCATGAATGGATCTTCGGTTGAATCGACTAGCGCGCGGAATGTGGGCCCCATCATGAGCTTCGCATCGGCGCGAAGCTGGGTGATGTCGGCGGTTTTGGTCGAGCCCGGCGGCAGCGAAAACGGCCGCGCTACGCCGTTGCGGTCGATCAGCAACTGCTCGAGCTGCGCGCGGCTGTACTTGCGATACCACACCCAGTTCCAGCGCCGCTTGCCGACTTCGGTCGAATCGTCGTCACCCGGGATCATGTAGGAGAGGGCTGAATGGCCATCCCCCTCCTGAAATGCAAAGTGTCCGCGCAACGTGCTCGCGGCCTGTGCTGGCAGATCGAGTTCTTCAACGAGTCCGCGCCACGCCACATAACCGGCGTAGGCGGGCATCACCTCGGGCAGCAGCCGGCTGCGCAGCGTCGAGCGGATGCCGTCTGCGCCGACCAGAAGATCCGCTTCTTCACTGCGGCCGTTGTCGAACAGCGCGACGACCTTGTCGCCCTCCGTGCGAAAATTGACGAAGGTTTCGCCCGAGTGCAGATGTTGCGCCGGCAAGGCGTCTTTCATGGCGCGGTACAACAGGCTCCATGAAGTCTGCATCTGCGGCATATAGAGTTCCTCGACGCGCTTGTCTTCGCGGTCGAGGTAGATGCGCTCGCCCGAAGGCACGCCCGGCGGATCCGGCGGCTTCACGCCAGCGAACTGCAGCGCATCGAGCACGTCAGGCTGAAGCACTACGCCCCCGCCGCGGCTATCGAGCGGGCCCGGTGACGTCTCGAACACGTCGACCTCCCAGCCCGCCGCGCGCAACGTCGAGGCTGTCAGCAGGCCGCCAAGCGATCCGCCGATCACAACTGCCCGGTGTTTCCCGATCGAACTCATGCTGCGCTCCTGAGTGCCGCCGAGCGCAGCGCTTGCGTGAAGACGTCGGGCGGCTGCGCGCCGCTGATAGTTTCCCCGTCGATCACAATAGTGGGCACGGTGCGAACCCCCAGGCTGTCTGCGTGCTGGCGGGCGGCATCGATCTGGTCGTTACCGGCATTCGAGACCAGATAGGCGCGTACCGCATTCTGGTCGAAGCCCTGTACGGCCGCTATCGCCACAAGCGTATCCAGCACGCCGATGTCGAGGCCATCGGAGAAATACGCCGCGTAAACGTGTTCATAAAGCGCCGCCGTCTTTTGCGGCTCGTTGCGCTCCTGGGTGAACTGCATGAGGCGATGCGCAAGGCGCGTATTCGGCGTGCGTTGCACGATGTCGTAGTTGAACCGCGCGCCAACGGCCAGGCCAGCGGCTGCGACCTGCCCGTCCATCATTTGCGAGCGCGCCCAACTGCCGAACTTCCGCGTGCGATACACGCGGCGATCCATTCCGTCGATGGGCATTGACGGGTTCAATTCGAATGGCACATAGCGAATCGATACGGTTTCGCCTGCGCTGCCTTGCGCTAGCGCTGCGACAAAATTACGTTGTCCGATCCAGCACCACGGACAAATGAAGTCGTAATTGACCTCGACCTGAATGGTTTGCATGTTGCACCTTTAACCAGATAGCGCCTAGAGGATATAGCTCGCGTAGCCGCCGCAGAATCCCGCCAAAACGCAATCTCGGGTTGCGGTGAACGCAACGTTCGACGGATTTGTACTTCTCGGCCCGTACACGTAGAGTGAGGGCGCCCGCCAATCCCGCGATAGATCCGCCAGTCATTGCAATGTTCTGGCGTGAAGCATTCACCCGGGTTGCCTGAAACAACTTGTCGAATGTCCGTTCAAGCAAACATTACTCACTGTTGATGTGGAATGTATTCAATGGGCGGCCGATCGCGCCACTTATTAAGAACAATTAAAAGCTGTTCAGCTTCATACAGGAACGTTCCGCAACAGGACTCCTTGCTGTTAGTCGCTACCGGGCACGAGCCTGTCGATGCCGACGTTCTGAATGAGCGGAGCCATATACAAAAGAGATTCACTAGTCGAGTTTCTGCCGACTCATGTCCCGCGGCGACATAAGCCAGTTGCAACGAGGTTGCCGCCACTGTGGGTCTGATCACACCAGGTTTCGTCCCGTGTCACGAGCCGCCCGGCAATGCATCTGCCGATAGATTTTCCCCGTCGACGGCACGAGCGCTTCGACTTCATATTCCGCAAATACCTGCGCCGGTGTATTGGGGTTCGCGAATCAGATTCGCCAGCGCATCACTTCGGCCATCGCCACGTAGGATCGGAGAGATGCTCAGCGAAGTAATCGGACAGCGCCGCCACCTTCGCGGGTCGCGCGCGCGCTGACGGCGTCACGAAGTAGAGACCGCCCCTCGTCAGCGACCAGTCGGTCAGGATCGCTTCGAGACGGCCATCGGCCAGATATTCACCGGCGATGAATTCAGGCAGCTCGGCGATCGCCAGACCATCGAGCAAGGTGGGCAACAGTGCATCGGAATTCGTCACGCGCAGCGGGCCGGTCGGCATCACCGGCTCTTCCTCGCCTGCGTCGTTCGTGAAACGCCACACCTCGCTACGCGCGCGATATGCGTATGACAGACACGGCCGGTCCACCAGCTCGCGCGGATGAGCGGGCCGCCCTTCGCGCCGCAGATAGTCGGGCGACGCCACCACGAATTGCGTCACCGCGCACAGCCGCCGCGCGACCAGCGACGAATCCGGCAACGCGGCGATGCGCAGCGCGGCGTCAAAGCCATCGGCGACCAGATCGACCGGCGCGTCCGATAGATGCAGGTCGATCGACACCTCCGGATAGGCGCGAAAGAAATCCGGCAGCAGGGGCGCGACCCAGCGCAACCCGAACGACATCGGCACGGCGAGGCGCACCAGCCCGCGCGGCTGCACCGACATCTCGCGCGCCGCACTTTCCGCCTCCTCGGCCTGCCGGTAGATCTCGCTGGCTTTCTCGCAGATCGTCCGGCCGAACTCGGTAAGCGACAACTGGCGCGACGTGCGGTTAAAGAGCCGTGCGCCCAGCCGGTCCTCCAGGCGGGCCACGCCGCGCGAGACCGTCGCCACGGACACGCCCATTGCGCGCGCCGCCGCCGCGAACGATCCTTCCTCGGCGACCTTCGCGAACATCGCGAGTCCTTCGAAATCAGGCAGTTTCGCCATTCGTCCTCATCTTTTCATTTTTGCAATGTTGGTTTGCAATCAATTCTATTTCGGAAAGATCAGCCCGTCGATATTCTCCTCACATCGCAGCACGCAACACCGAACCCCAACATCCCCTGAACGAAACCGAAGGAGCAACACCATGGCACGCAAACTCGATAACAAGATCGCACTCGTCACCGGCGCAAGCAGCGGCATCGGCCTCGCCACCGCCCAGCGCTTCGCGGCTGAAGGCGCGCACGTTTACCTCACGGGCCGCCGACAGGCCGAACTCGATGCCGCCGTGAAGGGCATCCACGAAGCGGGCGGCAAAGCAACCGGCGTGCGCGTGGACTCCACGAAGCTCGGCGAACTCGACGCGCTGTACGCGCAGATCAAGGAAGAACAGGGGCGTCTGGACGTACTGTTCGCAAACGCAGGCGGCGGTTCGATGGTGCCGTTTGGCAGCATCACCGAAGAGCACTTCGACGACACATTCGATCGCAACGTGAAGGGCGTGCTGTTCACGGTGCAAAAGGCGCTGCCGCTGCTCGCCGCGGGGGCATCGGTGATTCTTACGGGTTCGACAGCGGGCAGCGCGGGCACGGCGGCATTCAGCGTTTATTCGGCTTCGAAGGCCGCGGTGCGCTCTTTCGCACGCAACTGGATTCTCGACCTCAAGGACCGTCAGATCCGCGTGAACACGATCAGCCCCGGCGCAACCCGCACGCCAGGCCTGCTCGATCTGGCCGGTGACGACGCCGCGCAGCGTCAGGGCCTCGCTGACTACCTGGCTGCGCAGATTCCCATGGGACGTCTTGGCGAACCCGGCGAAATCGCCAGCGCTGCGCTGTTCCTCGCCTCGGACGATGCGAGCTTCGTAAATGGCGTCGAGCTGTTCGTCGATGGTGGTCAGCAGCAGATCTGAATGTGGCCTGGACACGCGGATGCGGTCAGCCATGATCGCATTCCCGCCTGACTCGCTCGAACGGAGTGTCATCTTGATCGAACATCGTCCTTTTTTCTCGCTAGGCGCAATCCGGCGCGACTGGCTCGCCGCACGGCTGCATTTCCGCTTTGGTGAGACCGGGCGCGACGGCCATGCGCCGCTTGGCCCGCTTTACGTATGGAACGACGATGAATTCGCGCCGCATTCGGGTTTCGGCCTGCATGCTCATCGCGAGGTCGAGATCGTCACGTGGGTGCGCTCGGGCGCGATCACGCATGAAGACGATGCGGGAAATCGCGCGCGGCTCGTCGCCGGTTCCGTTCAGGCGATGAGTGCGGGCACCGCGATCCATCACGCCGAGCGCAACGAGGAAGACGTACCGGCGCGGCTGTTCCAGATCTGGTTGCGCCCGCGCACGCCGGGCGGTGCGCCCCGCTGGGCGACGCGTGCATGTTCACGCGAATTACGTGAAGGCCGCTTCATCACACTGGCGAGCGGCGACGCGGACGACGTGGCCGCGGGCGCGCTGCCGATCAACGCTGATGCACGCGTGCGTATCGCGACGCTACGCGAAGGCACGAGCATGCAGCACACGTTGCCGATGCCGGGGTCAGCCTATCTGGTCGCGGATCATGGGAGGCTCGACGTGGGACACGTCCGCCTGGCGCCTCGCGACGGCGTTGCTATCCGCAATCAAGCGCAGCTTACGTTGACGGCACGCGACGACATGGATGTCGTGATCGTTGAACGTTTGCGTAACGATGCGTGAGGCGTTTCGCTTGCCAGTATCGACATTTCCCGCTGTACCGAGATCTGCGCGAACGTCTTACCCGATAGCTCTATGCGACTGATTTGCGTGAACAGCAGATTTAGACGCCACCTGATCGGATAGCTGTAAGGGGCGCTTTCGGCCACTCTCTGTCGACAGCGTACGCGGATGCATGCAAAGAGCGGAAGTTCGACACGGCTCAAACGGGAGATCACGGGATCGCCAGACCGCTTCTACCAACTCAGGGCAACCTCATTCGTCGCCACACAGGTGAGTGGCCGTTCAACGGGGTACCATGCGGAACGAAGCAGCATTGGTATGTCGTTGCGGTGATCGCATCGATTGGCAAACCGGTCGTTATATCCCGTCACTACTATGAGCAGCGAATTTCGAGTCCTCTTTGTTGGCAACAGCTATACAACGAGAAACGATATGCCAACGCTGGTAGCCCGCCTCCTTGAGGCAAGCATGCCTGGTATGCGGGTGAAGGCGGATGTACTTGCATTCGGCGGAGCGTCGCTAGCGGCGCACTGGAACCGCGGCGAAGTCCAAAAGCGTCTGGCTGGCCAGACATGGAATGCCGTCGTGTTGCAGGACCAAAGCACTCGGCCGCTCCGCGCATTGAGAAGCATGCAGGAATATGTGCGAAGGTTCGTCGATGAGATTCAAGCCGCCGGTGCCAGGCCATATTTGTACATGACTTGGGCTCGGAAGGACGACCCAGCGTCGCAGGCGAAAATAGTTCAGGCGTTTCAGGGATTGGCTGAAGTGACGGGAGCCAGAGTCATTCCAGTCGGCCTGGCATGGGATCAGTTTCGCAATCTGCGGCCTGCAATCGACCTATACGAGCCCGATGGAAGCCATCCAACAATGATAGGGTCATATTTAGCGGCGTGCACTCACGTTTTCTCATTTGCCGACATTGACGCGGTCTCCGACGGGGCAGTCGAAATCAAACTAAGTTCTGCCGACGTGAACCTGCTCCATGAGCTATGTATGACGGCCGCAAGAGCCGAAAAAACATTACGCTCAAGTTAGTTAGACACGCCGCCCACTGACTAGCTCTAAAGCCGTCGGGAGGAGCACTATCAGGCAGCCGTGGGGGCCTGGAGTCGGCAGCGATCGGCCATGAGATGCCCTTTGCTCACGCTGGCGCTCGGTCATCGAGCAACGCGTTTCATGTTATAGACCCAGGAGAATCATTCAACCGACCGGGCAAGTGAATCAGAACAGCTCGGTCATTCTTTACCTGGCTCCGGTTTCGGACCTGTGAGAGCGACACCCGTGTTGTCAACCTGGGCGTTGCGATGTACGAGCTGCTCGTATTTATCCTTCGATATTCCGCGCTCGGCGTAGATAAACGCGGCCACTTGCCAGATCGCCTGGTCCGACTGCGTCTTCCCGAACGAAGGCATAGCTGTCATGTTTACGCCATGCTTGATCGTCCAAAACATCAGCTCGGGCTTATTCCGACGGCTGGCAGACAAGAGCGAGGGCGCGGCGGGCTGAATACCCTGTCCGATGAGACTCAGTGGACGGTCGGGTGCACCGTGGCAGAGGGCACAGCTGGAGTCGTACATTTTCGCCCCCGAACGAATGTTTTCAAACGACAGCAGATCGCCAGGTGCGACGTCAGATCTGGCGTGCCGGTGCATCGAGGCTTCGTACGTATCATGCAGCAGCTTCGCCATGATCGGGTTGTCTTTGGAACTTGCCGAGACGTCATACATTCCGGAATACACGAAGGCCAAACCTGCAGCGACGAGCAAAAAGAACAACGCAGCAACGGTGGCGACAATCGTCGTAACTCTGGAACGGAGGGACAACATGATGTGCGTGCCGTATAGGGTTTGTGAACTTCTATTCTCCGTGGCCCTGCTTACCGAACAGCGACGCGCAGATTACCGATTTGTTATCTGACCGGAGGTGTACGCTGGACATTTATGTTCACGAACTCTCGGGTTCGTCGCTGTCTGCGCATCAGTTGCAGGTTGCGAGCCAAGGCCGACAAGGGTCACGCGTCCCGGTGTGAACGAATGGCGGTGGGACTTTGAAAACGGACGTTGCCGCTGTCGAGAGTTGAATGACGGCAACGGGTCGACTGCTGATCGACTCGGCTGACCAGCAATCGCCCAGGTTAGCCCTTCAATGCAGGACCGGGTTCGGCCATTTTCTGCCGGGCGGCTCTCTTGCAAAGCCGTCGTTCGAACGGCTCGTGCACTCCTGGCACCGGCCACCTAGCTGACTCCTTTCGATCGGGCCGAGGCGCAGCAACAGATCTATCTGGCCGCTTCCATTCCGGACGCGTCGTGCTCTTCAAACGAGACATCCCTACTTGGAGCGGTGATCGCGCAAGCGTGTCAGCAGGTGGGCATCCACTCAAGTCGACGAGCGCGATGGCGGGATGGACTCAACGAGGCGCCGTCCTTGCAGCGGCATGAGCGCTCGATCTTGAAGCGATGATAGACAGTACGGCGGAAACGGTCAGACTGCCACCGACGCACATCATTGCGACAACCAGTGCCCGGGCCAGGGTCTGCGGATCCGGTGAAGTCCCTGCGACACTGAAGAAGACACCGCCGATGACCGCGACACCGAGTGCTGCGCTGATTTGCAACGCCGAATTCGTGATGCCCGCGATCATCCCGGAACCGGTCGAAGGCGCTCGATTGATAACCGAGCGAACCAGCGTCGGCAGCGCCCAGCCTTGACCGAATCCCAGGAGTGCTACGCCCCCGAAAAGCGGAAACTGGGCCGGTATCTGTCCGGGCGCGCCGGATACGAGGGCGGCGAGGAGTACGCAGCCGGCGACCTCGAGCATCATGCCGATGGCGGGGACGCGGTCGCCGAAGAGGCGGATGGCCAGCGGCGTCGTCAGCGGCCCGATGAAGGCGCCGACCCCGAACGGCAGGAAAACCAGCCCTGTCTCGAATGGGCTCATGCCGAGCGCCCCCTGGAGATAGACGGAGAACGTCAGGAAGAAAGCAGAGACGACGTAAAAGAAGAGGACGCCCGTAAGCCCGCTCATCAGGCCAGGCCTTTGGACCAGCTCCACGCTGATTAAGGGCACGCCGCCTCGGCGAGCGTAGGCCATCTCATATCGGCAAAAGGCTACGCCAGCGACGGGGCACGCGATCAGCATTGCGCAGGCCCACCACGGCCAATCCAGTTCCCGCCCTTCGACCAGGGGCACGATGAGCAAGCCCAGCGTGAGCGCGCAAAGCAGCACCCCGATCCGGTCTACAGCTGCCGGGCTGTCACCGCGGACGTCGGGTAGCAAAGGTAGCCCGAAGATCAGGACGGCGGCGACGACCGGCAGGTTGATGAGAAAGACCACGCGCCATTCCAGGTGAAGGATGTTCGCAGAGATCAAGGCACCCCCGAGCGCCTGCGCGGCTACGGCAGCCAGTCCCACCGCGGCGCCGTAGAGGCCTAAGGCGCGCGCTCGCTCCTTCTCTGGGAACAGGGCGTGAACGGAGGCCAGTCCTTGCGGTGCCATGGCGGCGGCGCTCAGGCCCTGCAGCACACGCCCGAGGATCAGTATGGCGGGTGACGATGCGCAGCCGCAGATCACCGATGTCAGTCCGAAACCTGTGACGCCGAAGAGGAAGATCCTCCGCCGGCCGAAGAGGTCGCCTAGCCGTCCTCCTGTGATAAGGAATACCGCGTAGGCCGCGGCGTATCCGGAAATGACGAGTTGCAGCTCTGCAGGACTCGTGTGGAGGGTGCTTCGAATGGACGGCAGGGCGACGTTCACGATGAAGAAGTCCAGTGGAGGCAGAAATGCTCCCACCAGCAACACCGCGAACGCCGACCATCGACGCGTGGATGAGGTTGTCATATGCATAAGTCTCGGCGGCTGCGGACCGCGTCAGGCCGGACGGCCGAAGCGTTCAGTTCCCGTGATGGGGTGCCAGTTCTGGAGCGGTGTGGCGTAGTGCATGGTGAAGGTGCGCTCCAGGAATGCCCAGCGGCCGTGGCGTCGCTGATAGACGTCGCGGTATTGGCCGCTCACCTGGAGCGTGCCCTGATCGACGTCGTAAAAGAGACAATCCGCCGCTACCAGGCCGTGGCCGTTGTCACCGTCAATCGTGATCAGGGCGTTCGCCATCCAATGATGCATGTGGGGCATGCGTTTCATGTTGATGCGTGCTTGCGCCAAGATGGCCTCCATGCCCTCGGAGTTGCCATTCGCACCCAGCAGCAGTCGCGATTCGGGATGCCAGAGAGTGGCCAGCAGCTCGATGTTCATGGTGTCGAACGCCTCGGCGTAGTTAGCGATCAGCGCATCGATGGCGAAGCGGCTTTCGATTGCGTCAAGACGTGCTTCGAGTTCTTTGGACATGGGTGTATTCCGTACCGAGTGGTACATAAATGGCTAAAAAAATGCGGGGCTTATGTAGTGGCCCCGCGCTGCTCTCAATTTACATACCGAGTGGTACAAATATAAGGGGGCGTGTAAGGCCATGTCAACCGTCCTTTTGAACGACCCGCTGCCATGCGCGGGATGTTTGCAAGTTGCGACTTGCTCAACGATTGTGTATCGACTAGTATATATATCTTTACCGACGGAGATTTTTCATGGTTCAGCGGGGTCGGCCACGCACGTTCGACCGCGATGCGGCGATCATTTCGGCAATGCATCTGTTCTGGGAACATGGCTATGAATCGACGTCTTTGTCGCAACTGAAGGCGGCGATCGGCGGCGGCATCTCCGCGCCCAGCTTTTATGCGGCTTTCGAGTCCAAGGAGGCGCTGTACAAGGAGGCGCTGGCACGATACATGGAGCTTTATGGCAAGGTGACGCGTAGTCTCCATGACACGTCGCTTCCGCCACGGGAGGGCGTGTTCCTTGCGCTGCTCCGGTCGGCAAGGATGCAGACTGAGAGCGGCCATCCGAAAGGCTGTATGGTTGCGCTGGGCGTTGTCGAGGCCAGTTCCATCGGCAGTGAAGCCGTCACCCAGTTGCTTCGTGAGGTGCGTAGTCGCACCCGCGCCGGCTTTCGCACCTGCGTAGCGCGGGGCATCAAGAGCGGAGAACTGCGCAGCAGCACGGATCCGACATCGCTGTCCATCGCGCTCGACTCTTTCTTCCAGGGACTGTCTGTGCTCGCCCGCGATCGCATCAAGTATGCCGTTATCGAGAAGGCTGCGACTGACGCGATGGGGATCTGGGATGCCGCAGTGGACCAGTCGATGCCCAAGTAGGTCTGAAAAACCCAGAAAAGCCCCTCGTTGCCTGAGGGCAACTGAGCCGCGGACATTAGCCCATGAAGCCGATCAGTCAAGGATTGGCCCAGGAGCAAGACCGGACGGCCGTCTTTTTCGATGCGTGTCAGTCGAGATGCAACGTCTCGATGACAAGTTGGCGGAACCAACGGATTCCTTCGTCATTGTCGAAGTTACGATGCCAATGGACGGTGGATTCAATGTCAGGAATATCCGCCGGCATCGGATAGATTGAAAACTGGCCCGTTTCGTTGAACATAAGTGCCGCGCCTTTATGGAGTGTCACCATCCAGTTCGTGCGCTGCAGGATCTGCGGAACAACCGTGAAATGGGGCACTCGCAGTGCAATACGCCTGTGCAAACCCTGCGTGCGCAGGATGTCGTCAATCGCAAGGTGGCTGCTATCGCTGGTTGTCACGCTCACATGCAGGAATTCCAGGAATTTTTGCCGTGACAACTTCCTGACCGGTAGCCCGGAGCGCTTTCGCGTCATGCACACAAACTCATCGCGAAACAGTAGCGCGTGGTTCGTGACCGGCATGAGCGACGGAAGATTGCCTATAGCGAGATCGATTTGCCCGAGCCTCAACTTCTCCTCAACTTCTCGCAGCGGCACCTGCTCGGCTGATAGACGCACTTCCGGAGCAACGCGCTCAAGTTTCTCGCAAATGCGTGGCAGAAAAACGTGTTGCCCGATGTCAGACATCGCCAAACGAAACTCGCGCGTACTCGTCGCCGGATCGAACTCTTCGCTTTGCCGCAATGCTTCGCGGATCGACGCAATGGCGTTGCTGACCGGCACAGCCAATCTTTCCGCGGTGGCCGTAGGCAACATACCGTCAGGCGTGCGAACGAAAAGCGGATCATCAAAAAGCGACCTCAGACGCCCGAGCGAATAACTGATCGTGGGCTGCGACAGATCGAGTCGCTGCGCCGCGCGTGTGAGGCTCCGTTCTTCAAGAATCACCTGGAAGACGCGCAGCAGGTTGAGATCGACGCTGTGATAATTGATCACGTCTATGTACACCCTAAATTTGATCGATTTGACCGATATATTAACGGATCCTAGACTGGCCTCACACATAGGAGAGGCAAGTGTTCATGGAACTGACAGATACGATCGTCGAACAGCCTGTAGAAGAAACAGCGGTTACTTCGTCGCGCACTTTGCCGGCTTTGCTGACGGCGCGCGTTGCACGAAACGGGGCGGGTCCGCTCTTTTCAGACGGAACTACTGTATGGAGCGCCGCCGATGCTGTGGAGGTCGCATCGCGCCGCGCCGGCACACTGGCCGCCCATGGCGTCAAGCGCGGTGACCACGTCGCATTGCTGTGCGGAAACCGGGCAGAATTTATGGAAGTCGTCCTCGGCTGCGGATGGCTCGGCGCGGTGGTCGTTCCGATTAACACCGCATCGCGCGGTCTGCAACTCGAGCACATTCTGCGCAACTCGGGCGCCCGCCTGCTAGTTGCCGAAGCCCATCTTGTGGATGTTGTACACGCGCTCGAGGCGAGAGATCTTCCCTTGGAGCGCATCTGGCTTATCGGCGATCCGGCGACCGATTCACTTGCGCCCCGTTACGCGACTTCCCCGTTTCCGCCGGCAGCAGAGCCGATTCCAGCAGCGAAGGTGGAGAACGGAGATGCGTTGGCCGTGCTTTATACGTCGGGAACGTCCGGGTTGTCCAAAGGGGTGATCTGCCCGCACGCCCAGTTCTACTGGTGGGGGCATAACACTGCGCGTGATCTGGGAGTTGTCGCGGGCGACGTCCTGTACACATGTTTGCCACTTTTCCATACAAACGCACTCAACAGTTTCTTTCAGGCGTTGATGAAGGATGCTCAGCTTGTCGTGGGCCGGCGTTTCTCGGCAAGCGGCTTTTTCGACGCCCTGGTGGCCACGCAAGCGACCGTGACGTTCGTTCTCGGTGCGATGGTGCCCATCTTGCTGGGCCGGCCGGTCGCTGCCAACGAGCGTAGTCATCGGGTCCGCGTCGCGCTCGCACCGGGCGTGCCGGGACATTTCCAGGACGAATTCACCGCTCGCTGCGGCATTGCACTGATCGACGGGTACGGCTCGACGGAAACGAATGCGGTGATCGGCGGCGTCGCGAGCGCACGACGTCCCGGATATATGGGCAGGCTGGCTCAAGGCTTCCAGGCGCGAGTCGTGGACGAGCATGATCAGCCTGTACCCGACGGCGAGCCCGGCGAACTCATCCTGCGTGCCGACGAGCCGTTTTCCTTTGCAAGCGGCTATCTCGGCATGGCGGCGGAAACGGTGAAGGCCTGGCGCAATCTCTGGTTTCATACGGGCGACCGCGTCATACGTGAGTCCGATGGCTATTTCCGTTTCGTCGATCGTCAGAAGGATGCGATCCGCCGCCGAGGCGAGAACATCTCCTCATACGAGGTCGAGCAAGTGCTGTTGAGTCATCCGTCGGTCGAAACGGCGGCTGTGTTCGCCGTGAATTCCGCACTCGCGGAAGACGAGGTGATGGCCGTAATCGGTCTGCGTGACGGTGAGCTGTTAGAGCCACTCGATCTGATTCGCTACTGCGAACCGCGCCTGCCGTACTTCGCTGTGCCGCGCTATCTGGACTTCGAGCAGGAACTGCCGAAGACCGAAAACGGAAAGATCCAGAAATTCAAATTGCGGCAAACCGGCCTTACCGCCACGACGTGGGATCTGGAAACGTCCGGCTACCGACTCAAGCGTCGATGAAGCGAGCTGCCCCTTTCCCGGAAGCTTGGGCCGCTTCAACGCATAGCAACTGAGACAGCAACATCGAGGACATCTCGAATGTACACATGGAGACTCCCATGACTAGCACGCGAACGTTTTCTGCTGTAAGCACGCCATCTCAAGTGGTGCCAGAGCCGCTCGCGGTCTCTGTCGACGAGAGATCCCTACGCCGGATCGTGTTCGCGTCGGTCGCCGGCAACGCGCTCGAGTGGTATGACTTTTTCCTGTACAGCACGGCCGCGGCGCTCGTTTTCGGTGAGCTGTTCTTTCCGAAAGGAACCGACCCGCTGCTGGGCACGCTTGTCGCGTTCGCGGGCTTCGCGGTCGGGTTTGCCGCTCGTCCATTAGGTGGCGCGCTGTTTGGGCACATCGGCGATCGCTATGGTCGAAAGAGTGCCCTCGTGTGGACACTGTCGATCATGGGCGGTGCGACCTTTCTGATCGGCTTTCTGCCAACTTACTCCCAGGTCGGACTGTGGGCGCCGGCGCTGCTGATAGTCCTGCGCATATTGCAAGGCATCGCGGCGGGCGGCGAATGGGGTGGCGCGGTGCTGATGATCAGCGAGTCCGCACCACCTGAGAAGCGCGGATTTTACGCATCGATGAGCCAGATCGGCGTCGGCGGAGGCTTTGTGCTGTCGGCGAGCGTTTTCTTTCTCGTGCAGATGTTGCCGAAGGATGCGTTCATGACGTGGGGCTGGCGTATTCCCTTCCTGCTGTCGATCGCTATTTTCGGTGTGGGCGTCTATATCCGTTCGCGGTTGCCGGAAAGCGCCGAATTCGCGAAGGCCGAGGCCGAGGGTAGAAGGGCGCGGATGCCGGTACTCGACGTCATCCGGAAACATCCCAAGGAAGTTCTAATGGCTATGGGGCTGCGTGTTGCCGAGAACGGCGCCTCATACATTGTCATTGCCTTTGCGCTCGTCTATGGGAAGTTCATCGGCGTACCTAACCAGATCATGCTCGCTGGCGTGATCGTCTCGATGGCGGTGGAACTCGTTACGCTGATGTTGTGGGGCCGCTTGTCCGACCGTCTGGGTCGCAAGCCCGTGTACATGATCGGTGCGCTGGGTGTCGTCATTATCGCGTTTCCGTTTTTCTGGCTCCTCGATACGAAGGTCCCGGCTCTCATCTGGCTGGCATTCCTGCTCGGTAATGCTGTGTGCCACGGCGCGATGCTCGGTACGCAACCCGCGCTGATGGGCGAACTGTTCACCACGGAAGTGCGCTACTCGGGTATGGCGCTTGGACACGAGGTTTCGTCGGTCTTTGCAGGCGGCTTGTCGCCACTGCTGGCGACGGCGCTGCTCGCGCACTATCACGCAGCCTGGCCGGTGGCTTTGCTGATGGCGGCCCTCGGCATGGTCACCGTGATCTCACTGTTCTTCACACACGAGACGGTTGCTCGTCGCGAGCGTTGATCGTCGCGCTCAAGGAAATCGAAAATGACACTCGACAAATGCGACGAAGCACTACTGACAGCCGGTGTGGAAATACCGTACCGGCGACAGGCGACGTCAGATTCCACAGGCGATCTGCTTGCCCGGGCCTTCGCCGCCGCGCTCGACGAATCCGGGTTCACGGCGAAAGACATCGACGGGCTCGGCGTAGCGTCTTTCACACTGGCTCCTGACCATGCTATCGATCTCGCCTGGCGCCTCGGACTCAGCCCACGCTGGTGCATGGACGATTGTCACGGTGGAGCAAGCGCCATCAATATGCTGCAGCACGCTATACGCGCAATTCAGCACGGCGACGCGAAGGTGATTGCGCTGGTGTCCGGCGACCGATTCGAGCCCGCTGACTTCAAGCAGCTGGTCGATCACTACAACCTGACAACGCGAAACTGGTTGCGCCCGCTCGACCTGGGTGGGCCGAACGGACTGTTCGCGATGCTCACGCAGCGTCACGCGAAGCGTCACAACCTGACTAGACGCGACTATGGGGCGCTGTGCGTCGCGCAGCGCGCCTGGGCAGCGCTGAACCCGAATGCTATCTATAGAACGCCGCTGACCATCGACGACTATCTCGAAGCGCCGATCATCGCTGACCCGTTGGGCCGGTTCGATTGCGTACCCGTGGTCAGCGGCGCCAACGCCGTGATCATCGCGCGCGCCGATCTCGCGCGTCGCGCCCGGAATGTCCGTGTGCGTTCTCTGCAATGCCGTTACAACGGCGACGACCAGACAGGGGATGGCACTGAGACTTCATTGGCTACGATCGCCGGCGATTTGTGGCGGCAGGCAGGCGTCACGCCGGACGACATCGACATGGTCTCCGTCTATGACGACTACCCCGTGATGGCGATTGCGCAACTGGCGGATCTCGGCTTCGCGCCCGACGGCGACCTGCGGGCGATGATCGCGCGCATCGCATCGCGCGACCTGCCGGTGAATACCTCCGGTGGTCAACTGTCCGCGGGGCAGGCAGGAGCTGCGGGCGGCATGCATGGTCTCGTGGAGGCGCTAGCCCAATTGCGCGGTCGTGCGGGGGAGCGGCAGGTGCCGAATGCCCGGCTGGCGCTCGTGAGTGGCTATGGAATGGTCGAGTATCGCTATGGCATGTGTGCGAATGCCGTGGTGCTCGAAGCGGTTGAGCGAGGTGTGCAATGACGCTCAAGGTATTCCAGTGCAAACAGTGCGGTTCGACCGTGTTTCCTGCGCGTTATTTCTGCTTCGAGTGCGGTGGCGCTGGGTGGCTCGAGCGAGCGGCCGAACGCGGCACTGTTGACGAATTCACGACGGTGCGCCGTCGCGTCGGCGCACAAGACGGCGCAGACGTGCTTCTTGCGAGCGTTACAACGGACGTTGGCCCGATCGTCATCGCGCGGCTCGAGCGCGCCGTGCGGGTAGGCGACGACGTCGGCCTTGCAATCGACGAACACAACCGCGTTCTCGCGCTACCCATCGCCTGAGCCGTGGCGCAACTGTTCGTCCAGCGACGCCGACAGATGTGGCGGAGGGGTGTGAGGATCCATGCAACCTCGAACATGTGCGTGGAAAGGCAAATTCAATCAGGCAGGAGAAGGGTGTGACATCACAATTGGTTTCGACCTCGCGCGACGGGCAGCTGTTGCGCCATTACATCAACGGTGAGTTCGTGGGGAGCAGCACGACCTTTGCAAACCTGAGTCCGGTCGACGGTCGCAAGCTTGCCGATGTCTGTGAGGCGGACGCTGCGCTGGTCGATAACGCCGTCCGTGCGGCTCACGCTGCGCAGAGAGCCGGCTGGCGCGACACCACGCCGGCGCAGCGGGCGGTTTGGCTGCATAAGATCGCAGACGGCATCGAGGCTCGCTTCGATGAGTTCGTGGCCGCCGAAGTTGCCGATACCGGTCGTCCGGTCGCGCAGGCCCGCACCCTCGACATTGCACGCGGCATCGCGAATTTCCGAACCTTTGCGGATCTTGTCCGCACGGCAAGCGGTGAGTTCTTCGAAACGCACGCAGCGGACGGCAGTGAGCTGATTAACTACGTGACGCGCAAGCCCCTCGGCGTGATCGGCATCATATCGCCGTGGAATCTGCCCTTGCTGTTGTTCACCTGGAAGGTGGCGCCGGCGCTGGCCATGGGCAATTGCGTGGTCGCCAAGCCTTCCGAGGAGACACCCAGCTCCGCTTCGTTGCTCGCCGAAGTCATGCACGAGGTCGGCTTGCCACCCGGCGTCTTCAATCTGATTCATGGGCATGGTCAGAACGCGGCGGGCGAATTCCTCACGCGGCATCCGGATATCAGTGCAATCACCTTCACAGGTGAGTCGCGCACCGGCAGCACGATCATGAAGGCCGTTGCGGACGGCGTCAAAGAGGTTTCTTTCGAGCTGGGCGGCAAGAATGCGGCCGTCGTGTTCGCGGACGCCGACTTCGATGCGGCGGTCGCCGGCGTACTTAAATCGAGTTTCACGAACGCCGGCCAGGTCTGTCTGTGCAGTGAACGCGTGTACGTCGAGCGGCCGATCTTCGAACGCTTTGTGACTGCCTTGAAGGAACAGGCGGAAAAACTGCGCGTCGGGGCGCCCGACGACCCGGCTACGACGATGGGACCGCTCATATCGCGCGGCCATCGCGACAAGGTGCTGTCGTATTTCCGTCTCGCCGTCGAAGAAGGCGCCACTGTCGTGACGGGAGGCGGCGCACCGAGCTTTGGCGACGCACGCGATGACGGCGCGTTTGTCATGCCGACGATCTGGACTGGCTTGCCCGATTCCGCCCGATGCGTACGCGAAGAGATATTCGGACCGGTGTGCCACGTCGCGCCGTTCGACAGCGAAGAGGAGGTCGTAAAGCGCGTCAACGACAGCGCTTATGGCCTTGCCGCAAGCATTTGGACAACACAGCTTGCGCGCGGACATCGAGTTGCCAGGCGAATCGAGACAGGAATCGTATGGGTCAATGCCTGGTTCGTGCGCGATCTGCGCACGCCATTCGGCGGCGCGAAACTGTCGGGACTGGGACGCGAGGGCGGTCGCCATTCGCTCGACTTCTATTCGGAATTGACGAACGTCTGCGTGAGGATTGCATGAATCAGACCACTGAAGGGCGTGTAGTGCCGGGCAAGGCGACGCCGCGCGGGCGCTTCCCGCATATCGCGCGAGCCGGCGACTTTCTGTTCGTATCGGGCACCAGTTCCCGACGTCCGGACAACACAATCGATGGCGCATCGGCTGATGAATTCGGCACTGCCACACTCGATATTCGTCGACAGACGCGCGCCGTCATCGAAAACATCCGCGACATCCTGAAGAGCGAGGGCGCGGACCTTTCGAACCTGGTCGAAATCTCAGCGTTCCTGGTGAACATGAGCGACTTTGGTGGCTACAACGAAGTGTATGCGGAGTATTTCGACGAGACGGGTCCAGCACGAACCACTGTCGCCGTTCATCAGTTGCCGCATCCCCACCTGCTTGTCGAGATGAAAGCAGTCGCATACGTGCCGGTACGCTGAAATGCCAACCGCACGCTCAACGTATCGATTCTTTTAAGCGAGACAAGCATGCTGAGTTATGGAAAGCCGTTCAACTTTGAACGTTGGATCGACGAGCACGCGCATCTATTGAAGCCGCCGGTCGGCAACCAGCAGATATGGCAGGACAGCGACTTCATCGTCACAGTGGTGGGCGGACCGAATCGGCGAACCGACTATCACGACGATCCGCTCGAGGAGTTTTTCTATCAACTGCGCGGCAACGCCTACCTCAACTTGTGGATCGACGGCAGGCGCGAGCGCGTCGAACTGAAAGAAGGGGATGTATTTCTACTGCCGCCGCACGTACGTCACTCGCCCCAGCGGCCAGAGCCGGGAAGCGCCTGCCTCGTGATAGAGCGTCAACGTCCGGACGGCGTAATGGATGGATTCGAGTGGTATTGCGATGCATGCGGGGAGCGCGTTCATCGCGTCGAGTTGCAACTAAAGAGCATCGTCGACGACCTGCCTCCGCTCTTCGAAGCATTTTACGCATCGGAAGAAACGCGTCGCTGTCCGCGCTGCGGCGTTGTTCATGCGGGCAAGCAAGGCCGAGCTGATTAACGGAACCATCCAGAGCAAATCAACATGACAGTGCGAATCGACATGCATTCCCACTTTTTTCCGCGTATTTCGCACAACGAAGCAAGTGGGCTAGATCAAGAGCATGCGCCGTGGCTCAAGGTCGATACAGACGGCGAGACGGGGATGATCATGACAGGCAAGCGCGAGTTTCGACCCGTCTATCGCGCTTTGTGGGATCCCGCCACGCGGATTGAAGAGATGGACAGATGCGGCGTAGACATCCAGTTGATGTGCGCGACACCCGTGATGTTCGGCTATCGGTACGCTGCAGCAGCGGCGCATGAATGGGCCGTGCGCATGAACGATCGCGCGCTGGAATTCTGCTCGCACGCGCCGCAGCGCCTGATGCCGTTGGCTCAAGTGCCGCTGCAGGACGTCGAACTGGCGTGCCGGGAAGCCTCGCGTGCACACCGTGCCGGTCATCGGGGCGTGCAGATCGGCAATCACCTGGGCGCGCGCGATCTCGACGACGATCAACTGGTGACGTTTCTCACGCATTGCGCGAACGACGATATACCGGTGCTCGTGCATCCATGGGACATGATGACGGACGGTCGCATGAAGAAGTGGATGTTGCCCTGGCTCGTCGCCATGCCGGCTGAAACACAGTTGAGCATAGTGTCGCTGATTCTCTCGGGGGCGTTCGAACGCATCCCGAAGACACTCAAACTTTGCTTCGCCCATGGCGGCGGCAGCTTTGCGTTCTTGCTGGGCCGCGTGCAGAACGCGTGGGAGCAACGAGACATCGTTCGCGAGAATTGCCCGAACCCGCCGGCTTCGTACGTCGATCGCTTTCATGTCGATAGTGCCGTCTTCAGCGATGGTGCCTTGCGGTTGCTCGTGGAGACGATGGGCGAAGACCGTGTGTTGCTCGGCTCCGACTATCCGTTCCCACTGGGCGAGAAGGTGGTGGGCGACCTTGTAACGAATCACCCGCAATTGAGCGACGCAGCGAAGGAGAAAATCCTCGGCGTCAATTCCCAACGTTTTTTCAACCTGGCGCCTCAGTGCGGTTCAGGAGGTCGTAATGCAAATTGAAGGCTGCGTGGCATTCGTGACGGGCGCCGACCGCGGGCTCGGTGCGGGTCTGCTCGATGCGTTGCTGGAGCGGGGCGCGCGCAAGGTCTACGCGGGCGTCAAGAAGATGGAAGGCGTCGCGTACGGTGATCCGCGCGTCGTGCCGGTTGAAGTGGACATCACGAACATCGACCAGGTGGCGAGCGCGGCGTCCAACGCCAATGACATCACGCTACTGATCAACAACGCAGGACTGAACCGGACGCAGCCGGTACTGGAGACCAATGACGCGGAAGCGGCGCGTGCCGAAATGGAGGTGAATTACTTCGGCACGTTAAACATGATGCGTGCATTCTCACCGGCGCTCAGATCGAACGGCGGCGCGATCATCAACATTCTTTCGATACTCGCGCGCGTCGCCCTGCCGTCGATGGCGTCGCTGAGTGCATCGAAGGCTGCCGCTCTTCGAATGACGGAAGGCGCGCGAGCCGAACTCGCGCCGCATCACGTCCGGGTCATTTCTGTTCTTCCCGGACCCATCGACACGGAAATGAGCCGGAACGTCCCGCCTCCGAAGATCCCGGTCGGAGAAGCAGTCGACGCCGTGCTTGCAGCATTGGAGGGCGGAGCGGACGAGGTCTACATGGGCGCGATGGCAGAAGAGATTGCGCGTGAACTCGCCGCGGATCGTCAGGCGCTGCATGCGCGCCTTTTGATTATTTGAACGCACCCTAACCCGCAATAACGTTGCATTGAGTAAAGGACGAAGATCATGAACGGTGAATACATTGACATTGATGCGGGCAACGGCCAAGCCTTTTCCGCGTACCTCGCGCGGCCCCGGCAAGGGTCCGGGCCGGGCTTGATCCTGTTGCAGGAAATCTTCGGCATCAACGCCTATATGTTGGACATGGCCGATCGATTCGCCGAGGAAGGTTATGTGGTGCTGGTGCCCGACCTGTTCTGGCGCATGAAGCGCGGCGTCAATCTCGGCTACACCGGCGAGGACTTTGCCACGGCGTTGCGATACAACGACGAGTTCGATGTTGATCTGGCGATAACCGACATTGCGTCGACGATCAGGACCCTCCGCTCGCTCGATCAACACGTCGGAAAAGTCGGCGCGGTAGGCTTTTGCCTGGGCGGAAAACTCGCGATGCTGGCCGCTGCTCGCACGGAAATCGACTGCGCGGTGAGTTACTACGGTGTCGGGCTCGATGCCTATATGGAAGATGTGCCGTCGATCCGCTGCCCGATGGTTTTTCATTTTGCTGGTAATGACGCGTTATGCCCCGAGGCAACACGCGAGACGATCCAGTCAGCACTTTCCGCACTACCTGCGGTCGAGCAATACGTGTATCCAGGCTGTGACCACGCTTTCGCGACCCCGCAACGTGAGCACTTCGACAAGCCGGCAGCGATGATGGCTTATTCACGCACTCTCGCGTTGTTGCGTAAAGTGCTCGGACCGATCTATGACCTCAATTCCATCTGGGAATTGCACTGCTACCACGAGTTCGAATCGCGCGATGTCGATTCGATCATGCCGACCATGGTCTCGGCGCCCTATGTCAATCACGTGCCGACCATGACGGGCGGGGTGGGATACAACGATCTCAAACGGTTCTACAAGTATCACTTCGTTCACGCCAATCCGGGGGACGCCCGTTTTATTCCGATCTCGCGCACCATCGGTGCGGACCGCATCGTCGACGAATTCATCTTCTGTGCAACGCACGATCGCGAGATCGACTATATGCTTCCGGGGCTGGCGCCGACCGGCAAGTACTTCGAGATTCCCATGCTCGCCGTGATCTGTTTCCGTGGCGATAAGTTGTACAACGAGCATATCTACTGGGATCAGGCGTCGGTGCTGGTACAGATTGGCGTTCTCGATCCCACGGGGCTGCCGATCGCCGGAATCCAGACGGCGAAGAAGATGATCGATGAGACCTTGCCAAGCAACGAGCTGATGAAGAACTGGGCCTCGAGCGAAGGGAAACCAATCTGAAGTTGGGTAGGCAGCGGGGAGCCTGACGTCGGCGCAAGCCGGATCCGCTAGTCGAGCTTTGCTTTCAAAGGAAAAATCGTGCCCCGTCGCGGGCATCAACCATACGGGTTCCGTCATGAAAATGAAGTTAGGTGTACTGGCAGTTACGGCATTTGCGTCCGCCTCGGCAATGGCACAAAGCTCGGTGACCCTCTACGGAATCATTTCCAATGGGCTGGGTTATGTCAGCAATCAGGGCGGCCACACCAACTGGACGATGATAAGCGGAGCCAATCAGAATAATCGCCTGGGATTCAAGTTGAATGAAGACCTGGGTGGCGGCCTGTCAGCAGTCGGAACGCTGGAGAACGGCTTCGACAGCAACAGTGGCAAGCTTGGGCAAGGCGGGCGGATGTTCGGACGGCAGGCATTTGTCGGACTGTCGAGTCCGACGTACGGAAGAATCACTTTCGGCCGCCAGTATGACGTGCTGTGGGACTATCTGAACCGTATCGAGCCACAGGCCATGGGTCCAGGTCTGGGCGTCAGTGTCGGCAGCAACGACAACATCGAAGGAAACTTCCGATACAGCAACTCCGTCAAGTACACCAGTCCGGTGTGGGGCGGTTTCGGGTTCGAATCGCTATACGCGTTCAGCAACAAGGCGGGCAGCTTCCAGCAGAACCGTGCGTTCAGTGCTGGTGTCAATTTCGACGCGCGTATGCAGCGATATTCGCTTGTCTACGTTGAAATTGACCATCCGGGCACGGCGAACCCGGGTGGTGCGGTCAGCGACGACTATGCCGGCGCTCCTTTCCAGCTGTTTCATTCGAGCCCGCTCAGTTCTTCCGTCGGGGTGCGCAAACAGCGCGTGATAGCAGGAGGAGCCGAGTACAGCTTCGACAGGCTTAGCCTCGGCGGCATTGTTTCTGATGTCCGCTATGACTACCTGGATACCACCAGCCTGCATCTGGACAACCTTAGCCTGGTCGGCGTGTACAAGTTCACCCCGGCGCTGTTCGCTTCGGCTGCCTACCTGTATACGCACGGCACTTACGGCGGTCTTGACTCGAACCCGCACTGGAACCAGGGGCAACTGAGTCTCGACTATTTTCTTTCAAAGAGAACGGACATATTCGCCTACGCCAACTACATCCGTGCTTCAGGTTCAAGGGCGACAGCCGTGCTGTTCCTGTCATCGCCGTCGAGCACGAAGGAGCAAGCGGCTGTGGTGGCGGGGATACGTCATAAATTTTGACGCTGCGCTGAAGTCTCCTGGAAGCGGGCCTGACGGCCAGACGGCTGCATGTGTCGCGCAGTGACGCGCGAGACCGACGGACGGGCAGTTGAGCCCCTGGCCAGAGAGAAAAACCGCCATCGCCGCTGCAGGCGCGGCAGTCGAGCGTTGAGAGTGGGACTTGTATCGGAACAGACAATGGTTTGCACAACAGTATGAATACGATTCTCGACCGGATTATCGATTGCAAGACTCGCGAAGTTCGGCTGGCAGCAGAACGCATGCCGCAAACTGCGCTTCGAGAGATCGCAACGACCGTCGACTCAAGAGACTTCATTGCTGCCCTTCGCGACAAGCGTAGCAAAGGCCTGCCCGGCGTTATTGCAGAGGTGAAAATGGCCAGTCCGTCCGAAGGCATTCTGAGGCCGGACTTCGATCCCGCGGCTATTGCAACCTCGTACGAGGAGGCGGGCGCAGCCTGTCTCTCCGTGCTCACCGACTGGACGTTCTTCAAGGGATCGGCATCAGACCTCGGTGCGGCGCGTCGTGCGTCAAGCCTGCCGGTCCTCCGGAAAGACTTCATCGTGGACGCTTACCAGGTTTGGGAGGCGCGAGCAATGGGCGCCGACTGCATCCTGCTGATTGCAGCAGTCCTCAGTCCCGGTGCAATGAGGGAACTGGAGAGTCTCGCGTCCGAACTAGGCATGGCTGTGATCGTGGAAATTCATAGCGCTCGTGAGCTGGACTCGGCGCTAATGTTGAAGACCCCGCTAATAGGCGTGAACAACCGCGATCTGGCGACTTTTGCAACGACCATCGAAACAAGCGTTGCAATGCGCCGACTCATCCCCGATGACAGGGTCGTGATTTCGGAGTCGGGCATTCGGAGCGCGGACGATGTAAGAAAGCTCCGGGCGGTAGGCGTCGATCATTTTCTGATCGGCGAAGCGCTGATTCGAGCGGAGGACCCAGGTGCAGCGCTCAAGCGTATCTTTTATTAGGCATCGCTGAAGCGGCACCGGTATTTAAGTGCATTGCACTCATAGTAGAGAGATCAGGAAGATCATGCGAATCCAACAGGCGGCGGCCGCGCTACGAAACGCAGCGAAGACACGCAAGTACATTGCGCCATTGCGTGAGACGTACGAGGAACTGAGTATTGAAGAGGCGTATGCGATTCAGCGGATCAACACAGAACAGCAACTGGCAGATGGTCGGCGCCTCGTTGGCTGCAAGGTTGGCTTGACGTCGCTGGCGGTACAAAAGCAACTCGGTGTCGAGCAGCCCGACTTTGGCATGTTGTTTGATCACATGGGCTATGGCGACGGCGAGGCCATTCCGGCTTCAATCCTCACTCAACCGAAGATCGAAGCGGAAATCGCGTTCGTCATCGGCCGCGATATCACAGAGAGTAATCCGAGCCACGTCGAGGTGCTTGGTGCGATTGAGTACGCGCTACCCGCACTTGAAATCGTGGGCAGCCGTATTGCGGACTGGAATATTCGCATCGCCGATACGATCGCCGATAACGCATCGTCATGCGCGTACGTTATCGGCACCAGCCCGCGCAAGCTGTCGAGTATCGATCTGCGTCTTTGCGGCATGGCGATGGAGCGGGGTGGAGAGCTTGTTTCAGTGGGTGCGGGCGCCGCGTGTCTGGGCAACCCGGTCAACGCCGTTGTGTGGCTCGCCCGAACGATGAATGCGCTTGGCACGCCGCTAAAAGCTGGCGACCTTGTTTTATCGGGAGCGTTGGGCCCGATGGCAGCCGTCAGCCCTGGCGATGTATTTGAGGCGCGCATAAATGGACTTGGCTCGGTCCGCGCAGTCTTTGACCATGATCTAAGCGAGGCACGTCAATGACGACCACGATGGAATATGCGAGGCAGCTCGATGAGGCAGCAGCCAACGCGACGGAAATGGCCCAGTTCGACCCGGAAAGCAGGCTATCGCTGGATATGGCTTATGCGATTCAGGCGGCGTCGATCCAACGTCGCGTCGAGCGCGGCCATCGACGCGTAGGTGTCAAGATGGGCTTTACCAGCCGCGCGAAGATGCTCCAAATGGGCCTGTCGGATGTGATCTGGGGACGTTTGACTTCCGATATGCAGATCGAAGAGGGCACGGCGATTGATTTATCACGCTTCGTGCATCCGCGGGTCGAGCCCGAAATTGCGTTTGTACTAAAGCGATCGCTCGATGGCGATGTGACAGGACCACAAGCGTTAGCCGCTGTCGAGGCCATAGCGCCTGCGCTCGAAATCATCGACTCACGCTACAAGGACTTCAAGTTCACGCTGCCCGAAGTGATAGCGGACAACGCGTCGTCGAGCGGCTATGTCATCGGTCCTTGGTGCGACCCGAGTGTCGACGTTTCGAATCTTGGCCTCACGCTGAATATCGATGGACGCGTCGTGCAGGTCGGATCAACCGCGGCATTGCTCGGCCATCCATTGCGGTCACTGATCGCCGCCGCACGGCTTTCCGCTGAGGCGGGCGAGCCCTTGCAGGCGGGGTGGGTCGTGATGGCAGGTGGGGCGACTCCGGCGGAATGGATCAAGCCGGGACAACATGTGTCGGTCGATATCGAACGATTGGGCAGCGCGCACTTTGACATCAGGAGGTGACGCAAGGCAGGCCTCCTCGACATACAGGCACTAGTCACATTTATCAGATGGCAGGATCTGGTAGCGAGATTCGCGCAAGGAGCCGCGGGCACCTGCGTCGCCATTGCGGGCGCTAACGCTGGGTGTACGAATTGAGAGTCGGTCGTGCTACAGGCATGTTGCCGCCAGCACTATCTACGGACGGCGCCGTACGGTTGGCCGTACACACATTTTGGAGCGACACATGAATGAGAGGGTGAAGGTCGCCATCATCGGACCTGGCAATATCGGCACTGATCTGATGATCAAGGTCATGCGAAATAGCAGGCATCTGCAAATGGGTGCTATGGTTGGCGTCGATCCGAATTCGGAAGGCTTGGCGCGTGCGGCACGCATGGACGTACCGACGACAGCAGAAGGGATCGACGGCTTGCTGCGGCTGGAGGTATTCAAAGAGATCGATATCGTTTTCGATGCGACATCAGCAGGCGCGCACAGACATCACAACGACGTGCTGCAGGCGCATGGGATTCAGGTGATCGACCTGACGCCCGCTGCGGTCGGCCCATATGTGATCCCATCGATCAATCTGGAAGAAGAGAACGCGACGAACATGAATATGGTGACCTGCGGCGGCCAGGCGACCATTCCTATAGTGGCGGCCGTTTCACGCGTTGCTAAAGTTCACTATGCGGAGATCGTCGCGTCGATTTCCAGTCGATCTGCGGGGCCAGGAACGCGCGCAAATATTGACGAATTCACCGAGACGACGCGGGCCGCTATCGAAAAGCTTGGGGGAGCGGAGCGCGGTAAGGCGATTATTGTTCTCAATCCTGCGGAGCCGCCGTTGATCATGCGCGACACCGTATTCGTGCTATCGGAAAACGCGGAGCCGGCGGCTATCGAGGCGAGCATCGCGGAAATGGTGCGAAGCGTGCAGGATTATGTGCCGGGTTACCGCCTGAAGCAGTCCGTCCAATTCGACGTCGTGCCGCCGGACAGACCACTCAACGTCCCTGGCCTTGGTCCGCGGCACGGGCTGAAAACATCTGTATTTCTCGAGGTGGAAGGCGCTGCCCACTATTTGCCGTCGTATGCAGGCAACCTCGACATCATGACGTCGGCCGCACTCACCTGTGGTGACATGATGGCAAAGCGCCGGATGACCGCCGGCATCGCTCGCGGTAACAAGGAGACGGCGCAATGATTTCAGCTGAAAAGAAACTTTACATCTCGGACGTTACGCTGCGCGACGGCAGCCATGCGATCCGTCATCAATACAGCATCGGCCACGTCAAGGCGATTGCTGCGGCCCTCGACGATGCCGGCGTCGACAGCATTGAAGTCGCTCACGGGGACGGACTCCAGGGATCGAGCTTCAACTACGGATTCGGCGCTCACACCGACGTCGAATGGATTGCAGCCGCAGCGCAAAGCGTCGAGAGGGCGAAGATTGCTACGTTGCTGATCCCCGGCATCGGTACTACTCACGATCTACGGCAGGCCTTTGATGCAGGCGCACGTGTTGTACGCGTCGCAACGCATTGCACGGAAGCCGATGTTTCCCGCCAGCATCTCGACTTTGCTCGCGAGCTTGGTATGGATGCGGTGGGTTTTCTTATGATGAGCCACATGACTACACCGCATAAGCTGGCTCAACAGGCGAAGATGATGGAAACGTTCGGCGCGACGTGTATCTATGTGGTCGATTCGGGTGGCGCGCTAGGCATGAACGATGTCCGCGACCGGTTTCGGGCATTTAAAGAGGTTTTGAAAGCCGACACTCAAACTGGAATTCATGCGCACCACAATCTGAGCCTCGGCGTGGCTAATTCGCTGGTTGCAGTGGAAGAGGGGTGCGATCGCATCGATGCGAGTCTGGCTGGCATGGGCGCGGGCGCGGGTAACGCGCCGCTCGAAGTGTTCATTGCGGCGGCACATCGACAGGGCTGGAATCATGGCTGCGACTTGTATCGACTCATGGACGCGGCCGACGATCTAGTCCGGCCGCTTCAGGATCGGCCGGTACGTGTTGACCGCGAAACGCTTGCGCTCGGTTTCGCCGGTGTTTATTCAAGCTTCCTGCGTCATGCAGAACTCGTCGCCAGCAAATATGGGCTGAAGACCGTCGATATTCTGGTCGAACTCGGCGTGCGCAAGATGGTTGGCGGCCAGGAAGACATGATCGTCGATGTAGCGCTGGATCTGCTAAAACGTCAAGCGCCGACCACTAGTGAAGCGCAGTGAGCCGTTGTGACGGAGGCGTCGCCTCGTGTCCTTTTGATAGTCGCAGCGAGTAGCTGCGATTCTGGTCGACCATCATGCAAACCCTCTCGGCTTCCCGTCCGCATCAGCCGCTTGCGTACCAGTTGAAAATCGGTGCTGTCAAAGTCACCGTAATAGCGGAGTCAGTCGCGCCGCTACTGCGATGGCAGGAACTCTATCCCCAGGCGACGGAGCACTCCATGTCGGAGTCCGTCGCCGCTTCGGATTCCAAACTCTACGACGTGAGCAGCGGGCGGTTCGTCGTCGCTATCCAGGGCTTTCTCATCGAAAGCGAGGGTACCACGCTGTTGGTGGATACCTGCGTCGGGGACTGCAAGCTCAGAGCGCGAGGCGAATTCAACGACGCCCGTTTCGGCTGGCTGAGCCGGCTGCAGGCGACGGGTATCCGTGTCGACGACGTCGACCTGGTGCTTTCCACGCATCTGCATGTCGATCATGTCGGTTGTAACACCTACTACGCCGACGGCGGATGGCGGCCCACGTTCCCGCGGGCGCGATACCTGTTCGTCGACGAAGAGTTCGAATTCTGGACGAGTGACTCAGCAACGTCTCCGCTCGAACGTACGGGTGACTACGTCGGGGATAGCATCCTCCCGCTGTTCGAGTTCGGAGTAGCCGATTTCATCAATGCGAGGCATGTGATCACTCCGTCGATTTGCGTGATCCCGCTCCCGGGACATACGCCAGGACACGTTGGGGTTCGCATAGAAAGCGACGGACAGCGCGCGGTGATTTCGGGGGACCTGTTCCATACGGCCATTCAGTGCGAAAACCCCGACTGGAACACCCGATTTTGCGTCGACCCCGAGCAGTCTCGTCAATCCCGGCGAATTTTTTTCGAAACGCACGCCGACTCCGATACGCTAATCCTGCCAGCGCACTTCCCTTATCCGTGCGCCGGCTTTATCCGGCGCACGGATACCGCCTACCGATATGAGTTTATTAGCCCTGAGAGGATTTTGGATCTGCTCTAGCCAGTTCCTGCTGCGGGGCTGCTAACTTTCGCAACTCCGCACTGGCGCGATGCAACATGATTTTATGTGGCCCATTTGCTGCCGCAAACTTTGACCACGTCTGCCGCGTGAAACTCCAACGGTGCCATCGCCCTTCCGGTCAAGATTGCCAGCAGACTTTGATGTTTTCCCATATTTATTGGACCGGCCGCGCTGCTGCACCGCGATAAAGCATGCAAGCGCGCTGCATGCTAGTCTTGATGGGTTTCGCTCCCCAACAGGGCTAAACGGACACGTTCAATGAGTGCTGGGCTCCCTGATCCCGATTCTTTTGCCCGTTCTGCTTTCGTGCTGGGCGTGCGCCACGACGCGCTCGACCAACCGTGGCGGAGCCTGCGCCGCGCGCAGTTCGTGCAGGTCGCGGAAGGCGTGCTGGCCGTGCATACGGAGGGC
Organism: Paraburkholderia caribensis; assembly: GCF_002902945.1. Lineage (NCBI taxonomy): Bacteria > Pseudomonadati > Pseudomonadota > Betaproteobacteria > Burkholderiales > Burkholderiaceae > Paraburkholderia > Paraburkholderia caribensis. The sequence goes on along the minus strand of NZ_CP026102.1, from coordinate 1,752,088 downwards.
GGGCTGTGGGTCGCGCCGTCGCATCACGCTGTCTGGATATTGCCGGGCGTGTTGCACAGGATGTCGTCGGCGACGCCCGTCGTGTTGCGCATCCTGTATGCCGACGAGAACGCGCTGCCCGCGCCCGCGCGCTGTTGCGTGGTGGCCGTGAGCGGCCTGATGGACGAGTTGCTCGGGGCGGCGTCCGGATTCGATGCGACCGCGCCCGCCGACGCCGAGCAGCTGCGCCTGCTGGCAGTGATCGCCGACCGCCTGCCGAGGCTGACGGAAGCGGCGCTGTCGCTGGTATATCCGCGCGATCTGCGCGCGCGCCATATTGCCGACGCGCTCGCTGCCGATCCGGCGCGCCCCGGCGTGCTCGACGATTTCGCCGGGCAGGCGTCGATCACCGCACGCACGGCGGCGCGGCTCTTCACGAAGGAAACGGGCCTGACCTTCGGCCAGTGGCGGCAGCAACTGAGGCTGTTGACTGCGTTGATGCGGCTTGGCACCGGCGCGAGCGTCACACAGGTGGCGCTCGAGGTCGGCTATAGCGATGTGTCGTCGTTTATCGCTGTGTTCAAGGACGCGCTGGGCGAGACGCCCGCGCGTTTCTTCCGCTAGGGCTCACGCGCGGGCGTCGGCATCAATGCGCGCCCGACGCATCCGCGCCACCGCCGCCGCGCGCGGGCCGCGTGATCCAGATGAGCGGAATGATCAGCACGAAGATGATCGCCGACGCGTAGAAAATATCGTTGAGCCCCATCATCGCGGCCTGCGTGTTCACCGTGAAATCGAACAGCGCATTCGAAGTCGACGGACTCACATGCAGCAGCGACTGCGTGTTGTCGATCTGCTGCGCGAAGACGGGATTGTTGGCGTTGGCCTGCTCGGTCAGGCGTTCGTGATGAAGGATCGTGCGGTTATTCCACGCGGTGCCGGCGATCGACGTGCCCACCGCGCCGCAAAACACGCGCACGAAGTTCGACAGGCCCGCCGCGGCCGGCACCTTTGGGCCGGGTTGCCCGGACAGAATGATGGCCGTCAGCGGCACGAAGAACATTGCCATCGGGATGCCTTGCAGCAAGGTGGGCAGCACCAGATGCCATGTGTCGATCTCGACCACGTAGTTCGAGCGCATGAAGAACACGATCGCAAAGCCGACGAATGCGAGCGTCGCGATGATGCGCGCGTCCGAGCGCGGCAGCACGCGGCCCATCACGGGCGCGAGTATCACGGCGAAGATGCCGAGCGGCGCGGTGACGAGTCCGGCGTCGACGGAACGGTAGTTCAGGTACTCCTGCATCCATTGCGGCAATAGCACGAGGTTGCCGAAGAACACGCCGTAGGCGACCGAAATGGCGATCGTCCCGCCAAGGAAATTGCGCTGCGTGAAGAGCCGCAGATCGACGATCGGGTTCGGTTCCGTCAGTTCCCAGATCAGGAAGAACGCGAAGCTGATCACGGCCGTGACCGCAAGCGCGACGATCACGGGCGAGCCGAACCAGTCGAGGTCCTTGCCCTTGTCGAGCATGATCTGCAGCGACGCCACCCACGTGATCAGAAGGCCGAGGCCGACGACGTCGATGGGCAGCTTGCGGGTCGGCGTTTCGCGCGAGCGGTAGATCATCCACGTGACGCCCGCCGCGAAAATGCCGACGGGAATGTTGATGTAGAAGATCCATGACCACGAGTAACTATCCGTGATCCAACCGCCCAGCGCCGGGCCCGCGATCGGGCCGACGGTCGCCGTCATCGCCCATAGCGCGAGCGCCGTCGACGATTTCGCCTTCGGCCACGAGCTGAGCAGAATGGCTTGCGACAGCGGAATCAGCGGCCCCGCGACCACGCCCTGCAACACGCGCGCGAACAGCAGAATGGGCAGCGACGGCGCGACGCCGCACAGCCACGATGCAATCACGAAGCCGAGAATCGCGCCCACGAACAGCTTGATCTGCCCGAAGCGCTGCGTGAACCAGCCCGTCAGCGGAATCGATACGGCATTCGATGCGGCGAACACGGTGATGACCCATGTGCCTTCATCGACGGATACGCCGAGGTTGCCCGAAATGGTTGGAATTGCAACGTTGGCGATCGAGGTGTCCAGCACGTTCATGAACGTGGCCAGCGCGACGGCGAAGGTCGCGAGCGCCAGCTGACCGCCCTGCAGCGGCGGCGGCGCGGGCGGGCTCGGCGGCCCGGCCGGCTTCGAAGGGGCGGACGGCGGGGCGGACGACGGGTCAGGTTGTTTCGGTTCGCTCAAGCGGGTCTCCGTCGGTGAAAAGGTGTCGCGCGGCATCGGTTGCCGGGCAGGCTCGCGCGGCGCATCATCGCGATGATAGTCGCAAGCGCCGAACGGCATCGGCCAGGTGCCCAGGCGCGCGGCGCAGAGCGAATCAGAAATGCGTTGTCCAGTGCCGAGCCGTGCGCCGATGTCAGGTGTTGGGCGCTGCAGACGTTTTGCGTGAAAAGCACGCAAAAATACGGGGCGCGTCGTATGCTCCCGCCTTCGCGGGCGATGCCTGATCGGGCAGCGGCGCAAGGCCCGCGGTGCGCGCCGCGCAATATGAAAGTGAAAGGATGAAGGCGATGGCCTGGGAACAATTCGACAACGGCTGGCGGCTCGCACCCGCCGCGGGACCTGCGACTTCGCTGGTCGTGCTGCTGCATGGCGTCGGCAGCAATGCTCAGGACCTCGTGCCGCTCGCGGATATCTGGCGCGAAGCGCTGCCGCAAACGGCCTTCACGTCGCTCGACGGTAGCGAGCCGTTCGACGGCGGCTTCGGCGGGCGTCAGTGGTTCAGCCTGCGCGATGTCGACGAGCAGAACCGTCCGGGGCGCGTCGCGGCTGCGTGGCCCGCGCTGCACAAGATGCTCGACGCCGAGCTTGCACATCAGGGCCTCGGCTACGGCCAGCTCGCGCTAGTGGGCTTTTCGCAAGGTTCGATGATGTCGCTGCATCACGTGGCGACGAATCCGCAAGGCGCAGCCGTGGTGGTCGCGTTTTCCGGGCGGCTCGCGTCGCCCGTCACCGCGAAGAGCGCCACGCCCGTGACGCTGATTCACGGTGAAGACGATGCGGTGATCCCCGTCGAAGAAACCGAACGTGCGGCCATTGCGCTGCACGACGCGGGCTTCGACGTCGAGGCGTTCGCACTGCCGGGCGTCGGCCACACGATTTCCGGCGAAGGCGTGGCGCTGGGCCGCGAAACCCTCGTGCGCGCGCTTGCGCCGCTTGCTCGCAGCTGATTCCTTCGCATTCCCCTCCTCAGCGCGATACGTCTTTCGACCGCATGTAAGCGGCCGTAAGACGTTTTCGAAATCATTCTCCTAAAGTTCGCCTGGCATCTGCCGATATGCGATCAAGAGCCGGAAAAAGTTTCCGAGGAACGCACGCGCAGCATTGCTGCGCCGTACGTTTGACGTTTTCGCTGCTTGCAACGCAGCTCACTTCTTTCAAAAGAGCCTGAACATGGCCAGATCGAATGCGCAGTCATCGCTTTTTGGGCGCCTTTTCCGCTCGTCCGTGGCGGTCGATCTCGGCACTGCCAATACGCTGATCTATACCGACGACGGCGGCATCGTGCTCAACGAGCCGTCCGTGGTGTGCTTCGACAAGCAGGAGTCGGCGGGACGCAGGCGCGTCGCGCTGGTGGGCAGCGAGGCCAAGCAGATGCTCGGCCGCGTGCCCGTCAACCTCGAAGCGGTGCGGCCGATGCGCCACGGCGTGATCGCCAATTTCTCCGCCGCCGAGCACATGATCCGGCAGTTCGTCGATATGGCTCGCCCGCGTCCGCTCTTCGGGCGTCGCGCGGCGTTCACGATCTGCGTCCCGGCCAGCGCGACCCAGGTGGAACGCCGCGCGATCCGCGAGGCGGCGGCTGCCGCAGGGGCGTGGAAGGTGAACCTGATCGATGAATCGCTCGCGTCGGCCGTCGGCGCGGGCTTGCCGGTGTCGTCGGCGACGGGCTCGATGGTGGTCGATATCGGCGGCGGCACCACGGAAATCGGCGTGATCGCGTTGGGCGGCACGGCGTACAGCGGCTCGATCCGTGTCGGCGGCGATCAGCTGGATGCCGCCATCATCAAGCATGTGCGCAACAACTTCGGCGTGCTGCTCGGCGAGCAGACCGCCGAGCATGTGAAGAAGACCATCGGTTCGGCGCTTGCCGTCGTGCCGCCGGACACGATGCGCGCGACGGGGCGCGGCGTCGACGACGGCCTGCCCCGCACGGTCGAGCTGTCGACGCAGGACGTGGTCGACGCGATCGCCGCGCCGCTGCGCCAGGTGCTGGTGGCCGTCAAGGCCGCGCTGGAAAACGCGCCGCCCGAACTCGTCACCGATATCGCGGACGCAGGCATCGTGCTGACGGGCGGCGGCGCGCTGCTCGGCAATCTCGCGCGCTATTTCAGCAATGAGCTGGGCCTCGAGGTGCGCGTCGCCGACGAACCGCTCACGTGCGCCGTGCGTGGCGCCGGTGCGGCGGCGAGCGCAGGGCTGCTCGATTCCGCCGCGTACGACTGACGCAATCGTTTGACATTGCTTACAGCGTGCTTTCCGTCGCGCGCGTGAGTGCCGGCGTCATGTGAAAATGAGGCTTTTGCGGCGCGCAAATCATGGATAATGCGCGCCTTTTCATTTGCCTCTCTCAGTGAATCAGACTTCCGCTTCATCCACGCTTTCCATCGAATTGCCCAACGGCTTGCGCATGCCGTACGTCGAACAGGGCGAGGGCGAACTGCTGCTGTTCGTGCACGGCTCGCTGTGCGACTACCGCTATTGGGAGCCGCAACTCGCGGGTCTGTCGAAGCGTTATCGATGCGTGGCCGTGAGCCTCACGCATTATTGGCCCGCTGTCGAAACGCCCGCCGCGATCCCGTTCAGCTGGCGCAATCATGCCGATGAGGTCGCGCAGTTCATCGAGCGCTTCGGCGCGGGGCCTGCGCATGTCGTGGGTCATTCGCGCGGCGGCTGTGTCGCGTATCACTTCGCGCGGCATCATCGCCAGCACGTGAAGACGCTGACGCTCGCCGATCCCGGCGGGCCATTGCAGATTGCGGGACGCGCGCCGGCGAGCCTGCCGGAGACGGTCAATGCGCTACGCGCGCGTGCCGCGCAACTGATCGAAGAAGGGCAGGTCGACGCCGGCCTTCAGCTGTTCGTCGATTCCGTGAGCCGCCCGGGTTTCTGGGCGAAGAGCACCCCCGCCTTCCGGCGCATGGCGACCGACAACGCGCATACGCTCGCGCGCCAGTTTCGCGATCCGCTGCCTGCTTATACGCCTGAGAGCGCAAATGACGTGAAGTGCCCCGTGCTGCTGATCGACGGCGAGAAGAGTCCGCTGATGTTCCGGCGCGCGGCCGAAACGCTCGCGTCATGGCTGCCGGACGCGCGGCGCGAAACGGTGATGGGCGCATCGCATGGGATGAACCTCGCGCATCCTGCCGCCTTCAACCGCTTCGTCGACGCGTTCATTCAAGGTACGCGTTGAGCTTCTTTTAAAGCATCAGTCTTTAGCGTGCGCGTCGATGTCGAGCGCGCGCTCGGCGCCTTCGCCGATGAGGCCGCAATAGTACAGATGCACGCCGATTGCGAGCGAGTCGTGGCGGATTTCGTTGAATGCCTTCCACGCCTTGGCGGGTTCCTTGAACACGAGATAGTGCGCTTCCTGCGAGACGAGCCGCGCGACCTGATGCAGGCCATGTCCATGCAGACGGTCGACCAGTTCGTCGAGGCTGCGATGCGTGCGCGCGTCGGTGCGCGGATACAGCATGTGCAGCACGGCGACCTTTTCCGAGGCGAGTGCGGCCGACATCGCCAGTACGATGTCCTGGTGGTTCAGCGCCGTGACAGCGATGTCTTCGGCTTCTTCGGTCGCGGGAAAGAGCGTGTCGAGGTTCATGTTCATTGTGGTTATTCCTGTGTCTGACTTTAAAAAAGACCCGCCGTTTCAGTGGCGGGTCCAAGACAGCAATGTGTTTGCAGGGGAAGCTAAACACGGGTTCAGTATCTCAGACGCGATCGCGTTTGGCGTCTTGCGTAAAGCAAAACATTGTTGCTGCGGGTGCGCTTACTTTCATTTGTCTGTCGATGCGAAGCCTTGCCGGCTGGTCGAGTATTGCTTGGTGCGAGATGGATTGTTGCGCGCGAGGGATGCAATCAAACGCCGTGCGCGTCTTAGAATGCTGAGGGCTGCCGGTGCGGCAAAACGCGTACTAGCCGGCGCGCACGATTGTTGTCCGGGTGCGTTGTGAGGCGCGGCGCATCCGGCCTCGCATGTTCAGAGCAATGCAATGTCGAAAGGAATCCCTGATGAACGTATCAACGACTAAAGCCACGCTGTCGTTCTCCGATAGCGACGAGAAGATCGAACTGCCCGTTTATAAAGGATCGTTGGGTCCTGATGTCATCGACATTCGCAAGCTGTACGGGCAAACGGGCAAATTCACTTACGATCCGGGCTTCATGTCGACGGCGTCGTGCAATTCGGCTATCACGTATATCGACGGCGACAAGGGCGAGTTGCTGTATCGCGGCTATCCGATCGATAACCTCGCACAGAATGCGGACTTTCTCGAAACATGCTATCTGCTGCTGAAAGGCGAACTGCCTACTCTGGAGCAGAAGGCGGAATTCGAAGACACCGTGACGAAGCACACGATGGTGCATGAGCAGATGCACTTTTTCTTCCGTGGCTTCCGCCGCGACGCGCACCCGATGGCGATCCTCGTTGCCGCCGTTGGCGCGCTGTCGGCGTTCTATCACGACTCGCTCGATATTTCCGACCCGACGCATCGCGACGTGTCCGCGATCCGCATGATCGCCAAGCTGCCGACGCTGGTCGCGATGGCGTACAAGTATTCGATCGGCCAGCCGTTCGTGTATCCGCGCAACGATCTGTCGTACAGCGCGAATTTCATGCACATGATGTTCTCGACCCCGGCCGAGGAGTACAAGGTCAACGAAGTGTTGGTGCGCGCGCTGGACCGTATCCTGATTCTGCATGCGGACCATGAGCAGAATGCGTCGACGTCCACGGTTCGTCTGGCGGGCTCGTCGGGTGCGAATCCGTTTGCGTGCATCGCGGCGGGGATCGCGTGTCTATGGGGCCCGGCGCACGGCGGCGCGAACGAAGCGGCGCTGAACATGCTGGAAGAGATCGGTTCCGTCGACAACATTCCGAAGTTCATCGAGCAGGTGAAGGACAAGAACTCGGGTGTGAAGCTGATGGGTTTCGGTCACCGTGTGTACAAGAATTACGATCCGCGCGCGAAGCTGATGCGCGAGACTTGCCATGAAGTGCTGAACGAACTTGGGCTGCACGACGACCCGCTGTTCAAGCTTGCGATGGCGCTGGAAAAGATCGCGCTGGAGGACGAATACTTCGTATCGCGGAAGCTGTATCCGAACGTCGATTTTTACTCGGGGATCGTGCAGCGTGCGTTGGGTATTCCGACTGCGATGTTCACTTGTATTTTCTCGCTTGCGCGGACTGTGGGGTGGATCGCGCAGTGGAATGAAATGATCGCTGATCCGGAGCAAAAGATCGGGCGTCCGAGGCAGTTGTTCGTTGGGGAAACGTCGAGGGAGGCTCGGCCGATCGCTCGGCGGTGAGCGTTTTTTTTATTTGTATGGTGTGGGATTGAAGGCCGCTATACGCGGTGTTTTTTGAAAGTGCAGGCGCTGCTTCCGTATGACGGGGGTGGCGCTTTTTTTTTGTCTGCGATGGGGGGCTTTTTTTGATTGCATCTGCGACTTTTCTTTTGTGCTTCATGCTTCATGCTTCTTTGTTCGGTGGTTGGAGCTTTGCGCTGGCGTCCGCGATTTGTTGTCTTGCTTCACGCGTCGGCGCCGTTCGGTGTATTGGGCCTTTGCGCTGGCATCCGCGATTTGTTAGCTCACTTCACGCGTCGCCCCTGTGCGGGGCGGCACCTACTTTTCTTTGCCGCCGCAAAGAAAAGTAGGCAAAAGAAAGCGGCTCACACCGCCAGCGCTAATTCTTGCCTGAGGGCCCCCAAAGGGTCTTACGCTTCACACGGCAACCACGTGACCCACGTCCGTTGCCAACGCTCTAAATGAGCGCCTCACCCGCTTCACACACCCGTGTTTGAGCATGCCGCGCCAGACAGTCCACGGCCGCCCAGGTGGCAAACTGTGTGTAGGCCGTAGCGCCTCACACGCCTCACTCCGGACTGATAGCGCATGCGTCCCAACCCGGTAGGAGCGCCACGCTATACGACGCGACAACCTACACACAGTTTGCCACCTGGGCGGCATATACGGTTCGCAGCCGCTCGACCTGGTACGGGTGATCGAAGCGGGTGAGGCGTTTGTTCGAAGCGTTGGCAACGGGCACCAACCAAGGCGCTGGTGTGTGAAGGATGGGGACGTTGGGGACCCGTGGGTAAACGTCAAGAATTGGCGGTGTGAGCCGCTTTCTTTTGCCTACTTTTCTTTGCGGCGGCAAAGAAAAGTAGGTGCCGCCCCGCACAGGGGCGACGTGTGAAGCAAGCTAACGTAACGCGGATGCCAGCACAACGGTCAAAACACCGAACAAAGAAGCACGAAGAGGCACAAAGAAATCACGCGGCTGCAAGCACAAAAGACCAACCCCACAATGAACCACTACACGCCCCCAGCGTGTCCCAGTTCAACAGGATAGCGAAGCAATTAACGCGAAAATAAAGTCGCCGCTAGCGAAACAATCCCGCCCCCCCACCAGGAAGCTGAAGCATTCAGAAACCTGACCGCACGACCCGTGCCAAGCACGCCTCACCCCCATCTTGATGAAAAAATCGTGAAGAATCGTGGCACCTGCGGCACTATCCTCTGTCGTAATCCCACGAACCTTCTACAATCACCGAAACGAAGCCACTAGCACAGGAGCAAGCTGATGCAGGATCCAGAAGCACTCGGCGGGTTGTCCCATCAGGGCGGCGTGGACTATCGCGGCGACGAGACCGACGGCGTGTTCATCGCGCCTGAAAACCTGAACGTCGCGAGCGCAACCCAGCACGTGCTGAAGTCGGGCGGCACGTTTATCGTCAACGATCCCCTAGGCGACGTCACGGGCCACGACGACGGCCTGTTCGTCAATGACACCCGCGTACTGTCGCAACTGCGCCTCACCTTCGGCGGACGCGCGCCTTCGCTGCTCTCGGGCAGCGTCAGCAGCGACAACACGTCATTCACCGCGCATCTGACCAACCGTCCGCTGCCGCCGCTCGGCGGCAACAGCACGCCGGAAGGCGTGATTCACGTCGAGCGCGTGCGTGTGCTGTCGGGCACGGTCATGAACGAAGCGATCGAACTCACCAACTACGGCACGACAGACGCCGTCGTGCCGCTGTCCATCTCGTTTGCCAGCGACTTCCGCGACATGTTCGAAGTGCGCGGCCTGAAGCGCGCGAATCAGGGCAAGGTCGAAACGCCGCGCGTGCACAAGAACGAAGTGCTGCTCGGCTATATCGGACTCGACGACGTGACGCGCCACGTGCGCGTCGCTTTCTCGCCGATGCCCGACAAGCTGCTCGCCGACCGCGCCGATTATTCGGTGAATCTCCCCGCCCAGGCGTGCGTGTCGATCTATCTGTCAGTGGCCGTGCAGGTCGCGGCGCACAAGGGCGCGCCCGACATCGACGTGCCGCAATCAACCCATACCGTCACCGAGCTGCACGTCTCGCAGGTCGACGCGGCCCGGCCGCGAGTGGGCCGCACGGCCGTGCGCGCGGCACTCGTCGATGCCCACCTCGTGATGCGCGAACGGCGCCGCGCGTCGGCGCGCGTGCGTTCGAGCAACCCTTTGTTCAATGCGTGGATCGACCGCTCGCAGGCCGACCTGAACCTGCTCACGACGGATCTCGCCAGCGGGCCGTATCCGTATGCCGGCATTCCTTGGTTCTCGACGCCGTTCGGGCGCGACGCGGTCATCACGTCGCTGCAGATGTTGTGGCTCCAACCCGGCCTCGCGCGCGGCGTGCTGCGCTTTCTTGCCGAGCATCAGGCGACGGAAGATTCCGCGTTCCGCGATGCCGCCGTCGGCAAGATCATGCACGAAATGCGCCGCAGCGAAATGGCGGCGACGGGCGAGGTGCCGTTCGCGCTGTATTACGGCGGGGTCGATACGACACCCCTCTTCATCGTGCTCGCGGGCGCCTACGTGGCGCGCACGGGCGACACGCAACTCGTCGACGAACTGTGGCCCGCGCTCGAACGCGCGGCGAAGTGGGTAGCGGGCGTCTGCGACCGCAATATCTACGGGCTGCTCGATTATCAGCGCGCATCCGACGGCGGTCTTGCGAATCAGGGCTGGAAGGACAGTCACGATTCCGTTTTTCACGCGGACGGACGCTTCCCCGAAGGGCCGATCGCGCTCGTCGAGGTGCAGGCCTACGCGAGCGCCGCCTTCGACACGATGGCGCAGTTCTCGATGCTGCGCGGCCTGTCCGACGACGCCGTCCGCTACACGGAGCGCGCCACGGCGATCCGCGCGTGCGTGGAAGACAAGTACTGGATGGACGATTCGAACTTTTACGGCATCGCGCTCGACGGCAAGGGCGACCTGTGCCGCGTGCTCGCATCGAACGCGGGCCATCTGCTCGCGTTCGGGCTGCCTTCGCGCGAACGCGGCGTTGCCGTCGCACGCGCGCTCGAATCGACGCTCTTCCACACGGGCTGGGGCGTACGCACGCTGGCGGCGGGCCAGCCGCGCTTCAATCCTATGGCGTATCACAACGGCTCGGTATGGCCGCATGACAACGCCCTCTGCGCGCGCGGGCTCGCGCGCTACGGCGCGAAGGCGGCGGCCGTGCGTCTGCTGCAGGCGCTCTTCCAGGCGGCCGTCAACTTCGACATGCGTCTGCCCGAGCTGTTCTGCGGCTTTCCGCGCCGTCGCGGTGAACCGCCCACGGCGTACCCCGTCGCGTGTCTGCCGCAGGCGTGGGCGGCCGGATCGCCGTTCATGATGCTCGAAGCGTGTCTGGGCATGACCATCGATGCGCAAAAACGCGAAGTGCTGATCGAACAGCCGATGCTGCCCGAGGGCATCGACTGGATCGAGATCGGCGACCTGCGTGTCGGCGACGCGTCGGTGTCGATCACGTTCCGGCGCGTGGCGGGCAAGGTCGTGGCGTCGGCGGAGCAGGGCGATGTGCGGGTGATCGCGCTGCTGTAAGGCGATCGCTGCAATCGCCGCTGGGCCTGCGACGGAGCGCGATATGCCACAACAGAACGTCTATGTCGTGTTCAAAGGCACGCTGAAGCTCGGCGTGCCTTTTCTCGACGGCTACAAGGGCGATCCGCACTACGTGATCGTGGTCGACGATCCGGCGGGCGGCCAGTTCCGGATCGTCACGAATGTGAAATCGGATAGTTCGCTGACGGGACCCGCCGGCTATCACGTGCTGTATTCGTGGCGCCAGTACTTCGATCACCCGATGGCGGCCGATCTCTCCAAGCTGCCGCCCGGCCTGACTCAGACCGGGTTTCCGAAGCTCGACTACGTGCATGATCCGCGTCTGGTCGATCTGTCGGCCATGCGGCCCATCACGCTCGATACCGCGAACGCGCACAACGACATCAACGCGCTCGTCAACGACATGCTGCAACTGGATATGTCGGCGGCGCCCGTCGATTATCTGTATCCGGGCAAGAGCGGCAACGACATGCGGCGCGGCTGGAAGCCGGCGAAGAACGTCAACGTGTACGGCTTCGGCTTCCTGTTCGAGCCCGGGCACGACGGCTTGCACGAAACGCATATGAATCAGGGCAATCCGAAGCCGCAGCCGGGCAGCCGCGTGAGGGATCATTCGTCGGAGAACGGCGCGTTTCAGGACGGCGCGGTGATGGTCGAAGTGGACGGGCGCTTCGAGGCGCTATTCGTCGCGTTTCAGACCCAGCTCGTGCCGACCGACAACCGGGGATGGCCGATTCCCGGCACGTCGCATCCGATCCTCGACTAACGCCCGACGTTATGCGGCTGTGCGCTGCCGCCCGGGTCGCATTCATCTTTCCCGTTCTCTAATTCCCGTCTCATTCTGCAACGGCAAGATGTTCTCAACAGAGCCCGCATTCGGGACGTCATCTGAGGAGAACGACATGGAAGCCCATGCAGAAACGATCTATCGCCCGTATGTCGATGCACTACTGAATGAGCTGAAAACGCGTGCCTACGAACCCGTCATCCGCTATCAGGGAAAAGACGTCACGAGAGGCGAGTTGCGCAGCGCGATTTACCGCTACGCGCGAGCGCTCGGCGCACTCGGCATAGGCCGTGGCGCGGTGGTCGCGCTCCATGCGCCGAATCGCCCCGATGCGCTCGCCGTCCGCTATGCGGCGAACCTGCTCGGCGCGGCCACCATGTTCATGCCTGCGCTGGCGCGTGCCGAAAGCCGCGCGATCTTGCTGGCGCGAATCAGGCCGACGCTGCTCGTCGTGTTTCCGGAGACCGCCCATCTGGTCCGCGACGCCGTCGATCAGCGCATCGTTTCTGTCGGCTACGAGAGTCCATGGGTGCATCTCGACAGGTTCGCCAGCGTGCAGTCGGACCAACCGCTCGAAAGCCGGGCCGTGCCGCACGAGCTTGGGGTGATCGTCTCATCCGGCGGCACCACGGGCGTGCCGAAAGCGAGCCGCCGCTCGTTCGCCGCCTATTCCGCGATGGTGATGTCGGCGCGCAACGGCAAGCGGCGTCAACTGATCAATGGACCGCTCGCGTACCTGTCGCAAGTGCTGGTCGACACGACGTTGATCGGCGGCGGCAGTGTCGTGCTCGAACGGGAGTACAGCGCGCGGGCGACGCTTGCAGCGATCGAGTCTGAACGCATCACGGATGTATTTCTCGTCGAGCCTCAACTCTTCGCGATGATGGATCACCCGGACGTCGGCCGTCGCGATCTGTCGTCGCTACGCTGTATTGCGCATGTCGGCGGCTCGGCGCCCGCGGCCCTGCGGCAACGTGCGGCCCGGCGTCTCGGCCCGGTGCTCGCGCATATGTATGGCGCAAGCGAAGCGGGACTCGTCAGCGTGCTGCCGCCACCCGACTACGCGACGAATCCAGCGCGTCTGGACAGCGCCGGGCGCATCCGGCCCGGCGTCGACGTGCGCCTGCGCTGCGCCGACGGCACGCTCGCGGCCAACGGGCGCGCTGGCAGCATCGAAGTCCGGTCGGCTGCCGTGGCGCGTGGATACCGGAATCAGGCCGTCGAGAGCACGCAGAAGTTCAAGGACGGCTGGTGCCTGACGGGTGATATCGGCTTGATCGACGATGCAGGTTATCTTCATGTGATGGGCCGCTCATCCGACGTCGCGCAAATCGATCAGCGCATCATCGGTCCCGTGCATATCGAAGATGTGCTCTGCCGGTTGCCCGACGTGCGATATGCCGTGGCATTCGCGGCGAATACCCAGGGTGGCGAACATGCATGGAACGCCGTCGTCGAGCCTTGGGCCGGACAGCGCGTGGATGTCGCGCGATGCACGCATGCCCTGAAAGCGGCGTTCGGCGAGCTGGTGGCAAACGCGGTCAGGTTGTCGGAGACGGAAGCGATACCGCTCACCGAGCAGGGCAAGGTGGACAGGATCGCGATCGAAAGGACGTTGTTCGTTCAGGCGCATGCCGGCATGGACAAGCCGTCGTTCCGTACGCGTCGGCCGATGAGCGAGCGCCTTGGCGCCCGTTGATGCAATCACATCGGCTGGGCCGGCCGAATTCGGCGGTGAAGTTGACAATAAATAGATGACCGGTTATCTTGTTATCTATCGAATCAACGGAGATCACGAAGTTGCCACGTCCTGCCAATCCTCAAGTGCGTTCGCGCCTGCTTTCAGTTGGGCGCGAGGTAGTTCACGACCGTGGTTTCAACGGCTGCGGCGTGCAGGACATCACGACGGCTGCGGGCGTGCCGAAGGGCTCGTTCTACAACTACTTCGAAAGCAAGGAGATGTTTGCGGCCGAAATCCTCGAAGACTACTGGCAGTCCATCGAGGACCGTCATGGTCCGATTCTGTACGACGCGCGAATCAGGCCGCTCGCGCGCATTGCGAAATTCTTCCGCGCATTGACGGACGATCACAGCAAGAGCGACTTCGCATTGGGTTGCCTGATTGGCAATCTTTCACTGGAACTGTCGAACGCCAGCGACGAGGCGCGCTCGAAACTCTTGGCCTTGCTTGCGCGCTGGCAAGAGGCGCTTGCAGTCTGCTTGCGCGAGGCGCAGGAGCGCAATGAACTGGACCGCAAGCAGAACGCGGACGAACTCGCGGCGATCGTGATCGAGGCTTACGAAGGCGCAGTCATGCGCGGCAAGATCGAGCAGAGCGGTAACGCATACGAGCGTTTCGAGAAGGTCGTATTGCCTCGCTTGCTTCGTTGATTTTTTTTGCGATTTTTATAAAGCGACCGGTCATCTATATTTGATGCGCATCCGGACTTTGCGCGGTTGCCGTATTCCCATGTTGTGACTTTTATACGGAGGGTTTTATGAGTAACGCGAACCAGGCAGCGCAAGAGAATGCAAACCCATACGCCGACCCGGCCAATCCGGCGTTGCCGCAAACCGGCTTCAAACTGGACCCCGCGAGGGCGGCACTGGTAGTCATCGATCCGCAGAACGATTTCCTGAGTCCGTCAGGGGCGAGCTGGCCGGTGTTCGGCCCGAGCATCACCGAGAACAATACGGTTGCAAATCTCGGGCAACTGTTCAAGACGGCGAAACAGGTGGGCCTCACCGTGGCGATTTCGCCGCATTACTACTATCCGTGCGACCACGAGTGGCACTTTGGCGGTCCGTTGGAAAAGGTGATGCACAACATCTGTATGTTCGATCGCAAAGGGCCGAACACGCTGGAGGATTTCGAGGGATCGGGCGCGGACTTTCTTGACGAGTACAAGCCATACATTCTCGACGGCAAAACCATCATCGCATCGCCGCACAAGGTGTATGGTCCGGAGACGAACGACCTCGCGCTGCAACTTCGCAAGAAGGGTGTGTCGCAGATCATTCTCGCCGGCATGGCGGCGAATCTTTGTATCGAATCGCACTTGCGCGAGTTGATCGAACAAGGATTCGAAGTTGCCGTGGTGCGTGACGCGACGGCAGGTCCGCGATTGCCGGACGGCGATGGCTATCTGGCCGCGATGATCAACTTCCGTTATCTCGCGCACGCGCTGTGGACGACGGAGCGGACAGTGCGGGAACTCACGTCCTGATCGGACCCGGACGAATCCGATGCGCAGCGTTTGCTGCGCTTTCGCTGCTGGATCGTCGCAAAGCCGAATCGGTTTCTTCATTGCACTCACGCGAATAACGTAAGCGAAAATCGGTCGTTAACCGGGAAAGAAGCCGTCCCTATACTGGCACGCTCATTGGTCGACAAAACGTCGACGTCCGGCATGTTCATGCCGGTCCGCATGTCCAGAACAAGGAACCACGAATGCCCGCTCAAGACCTCACGGATCGTGCCGCACGTGCACGCCTGCAGACGACGCTCGCCGGCTTGCCCGCGCTAGCAAAAGCCATCGGCGAAGGCGCGGCGTCGCGCGAGGCGCAGCGCGAGTTGCCGGTTGACGGCTTCGCGCTGTTCCGGCAATCGGGGCTTGGGCGTTTGCGGTTGCCCGTCGAGTGGGGCGGCCTGGGCGGCTCGCTCGAAGACGTGTTCGACGTGATCGCCACGCTTGCTGCCGGGGAAAGCAACCTCGCGCACGCGCTGCGCATTCATTTCGACCAGACCGAGTCGTTGCTGCTATCGCCGCGCACGGCGTTCAACGCGTTGCAGATCGAGCGTGTGGCCGAGGGCGCGATTTTCGGTGGCGCGTCGACGGAGCTGGGCACGTCCCGTCCCGGCGAGATCACGACGCAACTGCGCCGCGATGGAGAGCACTACCGGTTGAGCGGCCGCAAGTACTACGCGACGGGCACGGCGTTCTCCGACTTCGCGCGGCTGAACCTGCAGGATGAGAACGGCAATCCTGTGATCGCCATCGTGCCCGTCAAACGCGAGGGCTTTCGCGTGCTCGACGACTGGGACGGAATGGGCCAGCGGATGACGGCAAGCGGCAGCCTCGAATTCGACAACCTGCTGGTTCTCGCGGACGAAGTCACGCCGCGTGTGCAGACGACCCTGGCCGGCCGTCACGGCGGCGCGCTGCGGCAGTTGCATCTCGTCGCAGTGGGCGCGGGCATCGTGCGCAACGTCGTCGCGGATGCGACGAATTACGTGCTGCGGCATGGCCGTCCTGCACTGCACAGTCCGGCGCCATCGGCGCGCGAAGACGCGTTCATCCAGCAGGTGATCGGCGATCTGACGGCACACAGCCATACCATCGACGTGCTGGTGCGCGACAACGCGCGCGTGCTGGAGCGCTCGTCGCAGGCGATCCGCAATGGCGAGCCCGATGCGGAGGCACGGGTGCTCGAAGGCGCGCTTGCGACGGCGCGCACGCAGCTGATCGTCAGCAAGCTCGCGCTGTATGCGGCCGAGCGCATGTTCGAAGCGGGCGGCGCATCGGCGACCTCGCGTGCGCATAACTTCGATCGTCACTGGCGCAATCTGCGCACCATCTTCAGCCACAACCCGCTATTGCACAAAGCGCGCGTGATCGGCGATTACGAGTTGAACGGCGTGACGACGCATCTGACGGAAGGCCGTGTTTTCTAGGGTGATTCGTACGCGCGAACGCGCATAGCGCGCCACGGCATATCGATGTGGCGATTTCTTCGTGGCGGCGTGCAAGCGCCGCATTCGACAATACCAGCGTTACGTTCCAATCAGGTGCCTCGCGCGATGAGCCGTGATCTTCTTCTGTTGCTCGAACCCGGATTTACCGATCCCCGTTATCCTGGCGAACGCTTCATCTGTCCCGACGGCGCGCCCATCGAAGGGCTGCTCGCCAGCGACCCGGCGCGCGTCGCGCGGCTCGACGTGCGGCGCGTGCCGTTCGAGCGTCCGCGCGAGGCCGTCGTCGAAGCACTCGACGAAGCGCATCAAGGCTTGCCCGTGCTCGTGCTGGGTGACGAGCAACCCGCCCCAGCCGATGCGCAAGCGCTGGGTGACCGCCGCTTCATCACCGACACGCGCCGCATCCTCGATCTGCTTGCCGAGCGGCACGGCTTTCCGAAGGTGCATTGACGCATCAGCGAAAGCATCATGAGTGCGCGTCCAGGCGCACCCGACACAGCGGAGAATTTCGATGAGCCGTAACACGGCACCGGCGACGCCGCGCCAATTGCATCTGAACGTGAACATCCTGCATTCGGGCTTCGTGCCTTCCGCGTGGCGGCTGGCGGACGCCGACCCGCGCGCCTTCGTCGACGTCAATCACTATGTGCGCGTCGCGCGGATCGCCGAAGCGGGCAAACTCGATGCCGTGTTTCTCGCGGATAACGCCGCGATCGTCGACCAGATCGATTTCCGCCCCATCACCGCGCTGGAGCCGACCGTGCTGCTCGCCAGCATCGCGGCCGCGACCACGCACATCGGCGTGATCGGCACGGCATCGACGAGCTATAACGAGCCGTACAACATCGCGCGGCGTTTCGCGACGCTCGACCATGTGAGCAACGGACGCGCGGGATGGAACGTCGTGACGACGGCGGATCTTGCATCCGCGCGCAACTTCGGCCGCGACGCCGTGCCGGACCATGCGCAGCGTTACGAGCGCGCTGCCGAGTTCACCGAACTCGTAAAGGCGCTGTGGGACAGCTGGGAGGACGACGCGTTCGTCGGCGACAAGGCGGGTGGCCGTTTCGTCGATGTTTCGAAAGTGCATCCTGTCGCGCATCGCGGGCGGCACTTCGATGTGCAAGGTCCGCTGAATCTGCCGCGCTCGCCGCAAGGGCATCCCGTGCTGGTGCAGGCGGGCGGTTCGCCCGATGGCCGCGATCTCGCCGCGCGCCACGCGGAAGCGGTGTTTTCGGCGTCACAGTCGTTCGAGGAGTCGGCGGCGTACCGGCGCGATCTCAACACGCGCGCAGCCGCATACGGGCGGCCCGGCGTGAAAGTGCTCGCCGGTCTCACGACCATCATCGGCGCGACCGAGGCCGAGGCGCTGCGCCGCCGCGACGAACTGGTCGATCAGATTCCGTGGCGCTACAGCCTGAACCGCCTCGCGGGTACGCTGGGCATCGACGCTGAGCGCCTGAAACTCGACCAGCCGTTGCCCGACGATCTCGCGCTGCCCGGCGGCGGCAACGGCAACCATACCTTCTTTCACGCGACCCTCGCGCAGGGCCGCCGTCACGGCTACACGGTGCGCGAACTGATCCGCTCGCTGGCGGGCGGCACGGGGCATCGCGTGATCGTCGGCACGCCCGAGCAGATCGCCGACGATATCGCGCACTGGTTCAACGGTGGCGCAGCGGACGGCTTCAATCTGATGCCCGATGCGTTGCCGGACGGTCTGCAGGACTTCGTGGACGGCGTCGTGCCGATCCTGCAGAAGCGCGGCCTCTTCCGCACCGGCTACGAAGGCGCGACGCTGCGCGAGCACCTTGGGCTCGCGCGTCCCGACAATGCGCGGCTATGGCGCAAGAGTGCCTGAGTCCACGCCCATTCACGCCCATCCACGCCTATTCTCTCCAGTCATGAGTTCACGCAAGGGTCATCTTCGCCTCGGCGCTTTTCTCTATCCGACGGGGCACCACATTGCCGCATGGCGGCATCCCGACTCGCTGGTCGACGCCGGGCGCGATTTCCGGCACTACGTGCAGCTCGCGCAGGCCGCGGAGGCCGCGAAGTTCGATCTGGTCTTTCTCGCGGACGGCGCGGGCACGCGCGGCGACAACGTCGATTTTCTGAGCCGCACGGCACACAGCTATGTCGCGCAGTTCGAGCCGCTGACGCTGCTGTCGGCGCTCGCTGCCGTCACGCAACGGATTGGTCTGGTGGGAACGGCATCGACGACCTTCAACGAGCCGTATCACATCGCTCGCAAGTTTGCGTCACTCGATCACATCAGTGGCGGGCGCGCCGGGTGGAATCTCGTCACGTCGTCGAGCGCGCACGAGGCGAAGAACTTCAACTTCGACGAGCATCTCGCGCATGCGCGGCGTTATGAGCGCGCGGTCGAATTCGCCGAGGTCGTAGAAGGTCTGTGGGATAGCTGGGACGAAGACGCGTTCGTGCGCGACAAGGCATCGGGGCGCTACTTCGATCCGTCGAAGCGCCATGTGCTCGACCATCGCGGCGAGTTCTTCAATGTGCGCGGGCCGCTGAACGTCGAGCGCTCGCCGCAGGGCCGGCCCGTCGTCGTGCAGGCGGGCTCGTCCGAGGCGGGCAAGGCGCTGGCCGCGCGCACGGCGGAAGTGATCTTCACCGCGCAGCAGACGCTCGACGATGCCGTCGCATTCTACGCGGACGTCAAAGGCCGGATGGCGGCGTATGGCCGCGAGCCGGACGATCTGAAGATCATGCCCGGCGTGATGCCGATTGTCGGCGTGACGGAAAGCGAGGCACGCGAAAAGTTCGACGCGCTTCAGGCGCTGATCGATCCCGCCGTGGGGCTCGCGCTGGTCTCGACGGTGACGGGCGGCTTCGATTTGTCCGGCTATCCGCTCGACGGCCCGATTCCGGAACTGCCGGAAACCAACGCAAGCAAGAGCCGCCAGTCGCTGGCGCTCGAACTCGCACGGCGCGAAAACCTCACGATCCGCGAACTGTATTTGCGCATCGCGGGCGCGCGTGGACACTGGCAACTGGTCGGCACGGCGGAGCAGATTGTCGATGCGCTCGAAGAGCGCTTCGTCAACTACGGTGCGGATGGCTATAACGTGATGCCGGCGCTGCTGCCCAACAGCCTCGACGATTTCATCCGGCTCGTGCTGCCGGAACTGCGGCGACGCGGGCTGTTCCGCAGCGAGTACGAAGGGCGCACGCTGCGCGAGAACCTCGGTTTGGCGCGGCCCGTTTCGCGCTATGCACGCGAAACGGCGACGTCTTGACCTGATACGTGTGACGGCGCGCGTCAATTGCAGTGGCAGCGGGGCGGCATTGTGCGCTCGGGCTCGCAACGCGTCCGTTGATGTGCGATGAACGCGTCTTCGCGCTCGATGTGTCGACGCAGGCGCATTGTCGAGCGCGTGGAATCGAGTGCTTGCGTCACCCGCGACGGGTGACGCATTCGAGCCCATACCAGAACTATCAGAACTTCACGCGCACACCCGAGAAAACTGCGACCTGACGGTTCGTCGATGAAGCCGTGCCGGCGTCGGCAATCGCGGCGATCTTCTGATAACCCGTGCCGACGCGTGTCGATGCATCGCCCGCCGCGAGTTGATACGCCGCCGACAGATAGAGGTCGGTGCGCTTGGACAGCGCGTAATCGACACCAAGCGTGAACTGGTGCCAGCGCGGCTTCAGGTTCGCGCCGTTGGTGCCGGGCAGATTGGTCGCGCGTCCATCCGTGTGGGTGTACACGCCGATCAGCGTCAGCGCGGGCGTGAACAGATAGCGCGCGTTCAGATCGTAGTTGTTGAACTTGCGCGACGAGCCGTCGCTGTAGTCGAGCTGCGTATGGCTCCATGCGAAGCCGAATGTCGCCGCGCCGAGCGCGTAGCTGGTGCCCGCTGCCGCGATCTGCTGACGCACGACGCCGCCATTCAATCCATAGAAGAACGCGCCGCTGTAGTCGTCGCCGGAGGTGGTCGATGCGCCGCCGATCGCGCCACCCGTGTTCGATGCGGCGTTCGGATGATTCAATACGTTATAGCCGCCGCCGATCGAAAACGGACCGTTCGTGTAGTTCGCCGCCACGCCCCATGCGCGGTTGTTGCTGAAGCCCGTGCCGTTGCTGCTATTCGCCTGATTGCTGAATGCGTAGAGACCGTCGACGGTGAAGCCCGCAATCGTGTCGCTGCGGAACTTGACTGCATTGTTCACGCGGAACGTCTGGTTCAGATTGTCGTTATCGCCGATGTGCGTGGATGGCGACCAGAAGCCCGGGCCTGCATACTGCGAGACGAGATCGGTCACAGGCTCGTACTGCCGGCCAACCGTCACCGTGCCGATGCCCGTCTTCTGCAGGCCCACGAACGCCTGGCGGCCGAACAGACGTCCGCCTTGTGCCGCTGTGCCGTCGTTCGGACGAAAGCCGCTTTCCAGTGTGAAGACCGTCTTCAGTCCGTCACCGAGATCTTCGGCGCCGCGCAAGCCCCAGCGGCTGCCGTTGAGTTTGCCGCTGGTCTGCTGAATGTTGCTCGCGCCTTTCTGGTTGTTGGTATAGGTGATGCCCGCGTCGACGAGTCCATACAACGTGACGGCACTCTGCGCATGCACGAGCGCGGGCGATGCAGCGACAAGACTTGCGGCGCTGGCCAGAACAACACGCTTCATTGGATTCCCTTTTTTGTAGAAGTCACATGGTTAATAAGGAACCCGATGCTATTAGGGAGAACACTCAACACGAAGCAACTATTTCTACTTTGTTATCCGCGTGCAATGCGATTTACAACGGACTTTCGCAGTGGAATGCAGATCAGCCGCATAGCGGATTACGTTATGGCATAGTGGCCCTCTCTCCGGACTCGCAACTCCAATCGATATTCATCGAGGCTCCATGATCGATTTCTCCGCCGTGGCGGCCGTGTTCTCTGTTTATGTCGTCGGCGTCGCGCTGTTTCTGTCGCATGAGGCCGTGTCGGGCGCGTATCGCCGCGCACAGGAATGGATCGACCGCGCATGCGGTGCCGTGATCGTCGCGCTCGGCGTACGACGGGCGCTGCGCTGACCGGGCGGCCGGTTTGTGTTGGCGCAAGAAGGGACGCTCATCAAATCGGCGGGGGCGCAAAAAGGGGTAGACTTTCGGCTAGGCACGCTGAACCGGGTGCGACGGGGCGCTCATCGGAGTCGCCCCGTCTGCCATGTGCGCAGGTTGTTTTCGGTGCAAAAGCACATACGTACTGAAGACAGGCCGAACAGAATCGAGGTCCACAACCCATGCTCAAACCCGAATTCAATGACGCGGGCAGCGCGCGTCCAGAACTGCTTTGCTACCTCGTGGCCATCGCGGCAGCGTCGTACGCGTTGACGCAGGAATGGCGCGTCGATCATGTCGTCGAATGTTGCCGCCGCTGGCTCGCGAAAAACGATGTGAAGATGGATTGGCTCGACCGCGTCAGAATCGGCCAGTTCGCGTTGAAGATTGCCAGCAAGGATCTGCTGGATGCGGGCATCGCCGTGCGTCTGTCCAGCGTCAATGCGCTCTTCACGAGCGAGATGGAATTGAACGAAGCGAGCACGATGGTGCAACGGATGATGTCGTTGTGTCAGGAAGCGCTTTGAACATGTTCCTGGCAAACGCTCGGCAAACGTCGGGCTGAATTGGGAGCGTGCACCGGGCGAACACTGTGTTGCAACTTCGATAGCTGATCGCGAGACGGGGCCAATTCATACTTCGCAATCGTCGCGCACCGCATCGTGCAGGTGCGAGCATTCAGCTTAGAGGTTGTCGTGAATATGTCTGGAGTCAACCAAGTCCTGTCGGCGCTGGTCGATCTGATCAGGCAACGGGTGAGAGTCGTGGCGCGGCGGCGCGCCGCAAGTGCAGCGATCGTCGCGCTCGTGCCCTTGCTGATGCAGGCGTGCGCGAGTTCCAGTCCGGTCGTCGAGACGGGCGATGCAGGGCGATACACCTTGCACGCATCGGCGGCGGGCGGTAACGCGGCGTGGGCGAGGTCTCACAAGGCAGTCATGCAGAGCGCAAGCAACTTTTGCGCGCAACGCGGCGAGGTGCCAAGCGTCGTGTCGGAGTCGTCCAGGGGCGTGCGGGCGCTCGAAACTCACGAGGCGCAACTCACGTTCGAATGTCACCCGCACTTTTGACGGACCAATCCATCAAGCCGTCAGATCAGGCGGAAAGCTAAGAATGCAACGGGCGTAAGCGATCGTTAAGGCTGCGCAGCTATAACGTTTGATGCAAATGCGATCTGCGTGTCGCTGCCAGTCAACGATCAGAAAAGGGCCCGGACTAGCCGGTTCAACCGGCGCCAGCGTCGATGTCCATTTCGGAGGTCGCCCGTCATGCCGATCAATTTTCGCTCCACTGGGCGTGTTTCCGCGCTTGTTCGCACGCTCGCTCCCAGGCTTGTTCCTCCTACATTCGCCTTGCTTGTTGCGACGCCCGTCCACGCCGAGTCCACCTGTCCCGACTACGTGATACTGCCGTCGGGCAGCGTGTTCAACATCGCCCGGCTGATCGCGGATACGGGTTCTCCGGAGGCCGCGCTCAGGAAGGCCAGAGGCGCACTCAACGAGATCGCCGCAAACGGCGGTTGCCCGAAGTCGGTGCGGCGCGCCGTGTGTGACGAAACGATGGCGGTGGCGAAGAAAGCCGTCGTCGCGCTTGAAGCGTGCGCGCATGGGCCCCAGGCTGACGGCGTGGAGAACGACGGGCGCACTGCAGCGAAGTAGGCAGGCTACGCCGTAAGGAACCGCTCAATAGGCGAACTTGGTGTAGCTTTCACCCGCTGCGCCGGCATCGGCGTCGTCCACGCGCGGCATATAGCGCAGAAGCCGTTTGCCTGTGGCGCTGAGGCGCTGATACACGCTTTCCGGCACATCGATTTTCACTTCCGGCCGGAAGTACCAGCTGCGGCTATAGCCGATCACGACCATGGGGCGGGGCGCTTTCGTCAGATTCGGCGTTCCTCTATGCAGCGCGCGCACGTCCCGGATCATGACGTCGCCCAGTTCCATGGTGATCGTGTGCATCGGCGCCAGCCCGGTTCGATACGCTTCCTGCGCTTGCTTATCGGGCATGCGATGCGTGCCCAGCGTGGTTTCGAATGGTCCGTTCTCGGGCGTCACGTCGCATAGCGGGAAATTGACGGCCAGCTGGAACGACGGCGTTTCCGGAAAGCCATCGAAGAGAGCGGGCGTGTCGCGGTGCACGTCCTGATAGTCGGAGCCAAGAAGCGGCGTGTCGGAAGCGAGCTGGCACATGACGGGCTCGTCGCCCGCCACACGCTCCACGATGCCCAGCACGTCGGGGTCGGCGAAAATCGCTTCATCGGCGAACTCGCCTGTAAAGGGCAGCGTAATGTAATGCCGGTTCGGTCCTCTGACGGCCGTCGCACTTTCCCGCAGGCGCTGTTCGAGCAGCACGTCGAAGGCCTTGCGCCACTTCAGCAAGGTATCTTTGGGGAAGTGACGGCGCAGCACGACCATCCCGTCGGCGTCGAACTGCCTGGCAAGCGAGTCGAGTTCGGTTGTCGTATAGCGGCTCATCGGCGTCTCCGGCATGGCGTTGATGGAAGTCTCCACTGTAATACGTGGCGCGGCGTCGGGCCTGTTTCATGCTCGCGGCTGTGCATCGATTCGTGGGGAGCGAAAAATGAGCAACGCACGCATGACTCAAGCCGCATTCGACTGCGACGTGGAAGCTCAGGTCAAACTGCTTACGCTGATTGTCGCGCTGCATCTGCTCGTCTATGCGGAAACACGATGGTGGCTGTCGCCGTCGCAGGCGGCCGGCGCGATGCGTCGCTGGCACATGCCCGATTCGAGCGCTGTCGATGTCACGCGCCGGGTCATGCTGTCGAGCAGGGCGCTGCCGCTTGCGATGCGTCTCGCCGAGTGCCACGCATGCCTCGTCGATCCGGCCGGAATGCAGGCTACCTTTACCGATCATATTCATATCGACAGGCGCGCGGAGCGGTACCTGCTTATCCGCGCGGCATGTCAGGCAGCGTTGTTGCGCCAGCCAGATGGAAGGTGATGTTTCATGCGGGGTGGGCGCGTGCTTCGCCAGAGGACGGGCGCGAAGCACGCGTTGTGCGCAGCGAATGTGCGCGGCGGGTCGTCGTCAGTCTTGCGGCAGTGGTTGCCCGTCCGCCTGCCAGTGCTCGGTGACGGCCTTGTCGGTGATGCGCACCTTTGCGAGAAGCGGCACATAGCCGCGCAGCTTGATCTCACCGACGGCGAGCTTTTCCGAGCGGTAGATCTCCGGGGTCACCTTGGTGCCGTCCTTGAATTCGACGGTGTATCCATCTATGGGCCCCCATCGGCCCTTCGGTACGGGTTCGACATAAACGTGCAACATCTGATTTTCTCCAGCGGTATGAAAAAGCACTGGGCGGGTCGCACCGGTTCGCCGATCGGTCGGCTGGTCGTCGTCGAGTCTCCACCTCTTGTATAAGAGAGTACCGAATCAGGAGATGGTCGCGAGCACGGAGTGTGGTGCGGCGAACGGATAAAAATCGATGTAAAATCAATAGTTTGCTAGTTTCATTTCACCTAACGAAACGTATTTTCCTCATGTGCATCGCCTCCGCGTTGCCATGCAGCATGCGGTTTTGTGACACGGGCGATGATTTTGCATTGTGAGATTTCAGGTGACCTGGTGGCTCGCAAACGAAAAGTGGCCCAAAGAGGTCGTCTAACACGTTGATGTTGAATGGGTTGTAACAAATGCCCATAACTTGTGTCGCAAAAGAATCTGGCCCAGGCCCTCACAGCGGATTTACGCGATTCGCAAACGATATCTGTCCTAGGGTTTCGGCGAACGTTGCTGCTTAACTCAGACTCGGCAACGGGTCGAGAGGAGGGGTAGAGGAAAAACAGGTCACTCTTTCCATCTGAGAGCAGACGCGCCAGCCCCTTTGGCTCCAAACCGAGATGGTGGCATGCCCGGATGTGCAGACTGCCGAGGAGCTCACCCTTGTTTTCTGGTATTCAACCAGCCGCCTGTGCCTGAGGTCTTTGCAAGGCCCCAAGGAAGCGTGTCCGTCTCATGCGCCATTTAGCGATGAGCTAACGTGCCAGCCGGCCACTTCCGAGAACTATACGCCTCCTGCGGTCGGTCCGGACAGTAGAGCCGCCCCGGCTTCAAGAGATGGCACAATGCGGCAGCTGCTGCTTCCCGACTTACCAGGCCAAAGCGAAGCCGATTGCCCAAGGAATGCGGCATGCGAACTCCATCGAAGGCCAGACTCTTTGAGCTCGGCCGGCCGAAGCATCAACACCTATGCTGTGTGCGTTGACGGCAA
Organism: Paraburkholderia caribensis; assembly: GCF_002902945.1. Classification (NCBI taxonomy): domain Bacteria; kingdom Pseudomonadati; phylum Pseudomonadota; class Betaproteobacteria; order Burkholderiales; family Burkholderiaceae; genus Paraburkholderia; species Paraburkholderia caribensis. Next base: position 1,726,129 of record NZ_CP026102.1, on the reverse strand, counting down.
TGCTATCAGGTCGCACGCGTGCGCCACCTAACAGACAATATTCTTTCGCATAGACGATTGTTACTGGCGGCATTCGACACACGCGTTTCCGGGTACGCATTCAGCCGTCGCTCCTGTCGCGACGAATGGCACACGTGTCGTTGATATGAAGGAGAACAACATGTCACCAGATAGTCGAGACATACCGTGGCCGTGGTCGGCCATGCTATGGCCATCCCCATTCGCGGAAGCGCTTTTTGCCACACCGCAGCACCTTCAACAGTCGATACTGCCGTGGACATTTGCGGGTCTGGTAGTCAATCAGACGAATTCGAGCAATCCTGCGGCGGAGCGGGCAATTGTCAGCAAGGAGAGCTACGGCAAGCAGCTTGGCCGCATCTCCGACGCCCTCGACTCGCTCATAAGGCAGAGCAACGTAAAACGTGACGATGCTATCGACGCGTTCCTCGACATCAAGGCGCGAATTGACGACATCAAACATAGTACCGAGGCGACCCGGTTTGAAGCGGTGCTGGTGGACTTGCGGAAGCTCAGGCGCAAGAATAAAGACCTTTTCGACGAATGCCTGAGGCGTGTCGCCGCGTTGAACGCCGACTAAAGCCTGCGCGATGTACATCGCGCAGGCTGCCGGTCTCTGTGCTTTTGTATCAGATTCTCAGGCCGCTTGCTGCTCATCCTATGGCTCTGGAAGTTCGATACTTCCGGGCATCGCCAGGTTCGATGCTCCAGTTCGCCGCCGTCTCGCCTTCGGTAACGGAGGCAATGCAGACGATATGGTTACCCTCGGGGAGTCATTCGTGGACGCCGCGAAGGTCGCATGCCGGCTTCAGCTGAAATTGTTTAGTCGCGTTTGAGAGGGCATCGATGTATGGGTCCTGCAGGCCATGCGCCTCAAGCGAGGCATGAAGCTTGTGTAGGTATTCGACGTTGGTGCCGAAATTGCCGGAGGCAGACGCGATAAACGGTGCAACGGTCGGCACCGAAGAATCGGGCTCGAACTGGTCGCGTGTGGTGTCGGCTACGAACGCTAATGCGTGTGTCCGTGCGCCATCCCTGAATGTCACCGGTGCCCATTTCGGCAGGTATGACCCGAGCACCATCTCGCGAATCCATACGAGCAGGAGCTCTTCGTTGACGGTGTCTTCTGAGAGTTTCAATGCGACACCATCCGTATGACCACCGGCTTCCAATGCAAGCATGCGCCCAGGTTTATCCGGACTGCCGCGGCCGACAACCATGCGAAGACAGAAGCTCCGCTGCCAGTCGTGCAGCGTTGCAGCCTGTTTGCTAGCCATTATCACCGTCGGATTCCATATCAGTGACCCGTAAGCGAGAATCCAGACGTCAGTTGCGTCCGCCGGTCGGTCACGCATCGTCTCCGCGAGGTATGCTTCGATGCGTTCTCGCGACCACAAATCTGGCAGGGACTCAAAGTTCTCCAGGTATGCGCCCGAATGAATAGCTTGGCGTGTCAACATGTCGTGCCTTGTCGTGATGGGAATGCCCCCAAACGTGGGCAAAGTATGACGGAGCTCCTTTGGTGGAGAAATAGCGTGTTGATAGACGCACCTACGACTCAGCGGCGACAATCGGGACACCGCTGGAGTACGTCATCTCGTCGGACCACGGGCAGGTCAGCACCTTCGGCACTGTCCCTGCTCAGATTGGTGCGTTGGTCGACCCGCTCGTCAATCAAGTATGCCGTGTTAATCTCAGTTGCGAATGCCAGCGAAGTCCGGGCGTTTTCGTATTTGCCGGGCGCAAGGATTCTGCGGGCAGCACGACGGCCGGCCAGGCGAAAGGACTCAGAAAAGAAACTTATGCGTCAGGTCCGCCAAACCAATCACGATTTCAAGCGCAATAAGGCCTATGACATACCATTCGAGGCGGTGAACGTGTTTGGTTTCCGCAATTTCGGCCAGGGTTTGCGCAGTTCCCGAAATTAGCTGCAGCTTGCGTTCAAGCGCGGCTTGTCGCTCGTGAAGTTCGTATTCGTCCTCCAATAGTGCATAAAGGCCGCCGAGCTCCGGGTGTTCCCAAAGGGTCTCCGGCTTGTCGCCGATTTCAGCCCGGCCGACCATGCGGTGTTCGATTAGGAGCATCCCGCCAATTTTTGAGAGCAGCGTTTTGGCGTCCGCGCTCACTTTTCCTGTTTTCGCCAGTTCCGATGCCAACGGAATGATGCTATCGAACTCGCTCGCGGTCTTGTCTTCATACATCGACAGCACAAGGCTTTTGCTGAGGCTGTCCGCTATCACCTGAGCCTTTTCCAACGTCAGCGCATCGAGCCAGACCGCACCGCCTTGCACCCCAACGTTCGTCTTGCCGCTCTGGATGGCGATTTCTTCGAGTTGAGGTCGTCCGTAAGCGTTGTACAGCAACTGAGCTAACGAGGAGAGAAACTGTTGCTCATCACCGAACGACACACCAAAAAGCACGACGACGCCGTACCTGAAAAGAATGGCGATGCCGTCAGCGCCGCCTACCGTCACCGTCAGCGGTGTGGTGGCGAGTGAATCGGTGATTTTGAAGTTTTTGAGGTCAATCCGGTCGGCGATGAGATGCGCACGGGCGTGTACCTGCGGAAGCGAACTGATGGCGAGATTCGACATTGGGTCACTTCAATTCGTTGACGTCATCGAAAGCAAAGTATAGGCGTGAACCCAATGCTGCGGTATGCGTTTGACCCACCGCAGTCTTGGACGCCGGAAAACTCAGCCAACAATTGGGAACACGCAGGCGTTGGGTTGCCATTGGGGCACAGTTGCCGTAGCGAGTTCGGACCGCGTTACGTCGGAGATGTCATTAAAAAAGCCTGCTCGAAAAGCGGGCCTTCTAACAAGCGGCGGGGGTGCCTATGCCGCTGCGTCCTTCAGCTTCTTCAGCGCGCGCACCTTCAACCATACCGTCGCCGGCTTGACATCAAACCAGCGTGAACGGGTCGTTGCCGAAGCGCTCCTTTCTGCCACCGTCCGAGCGGAGGGGGACTGCGCATACAGGTCGAAGACGCGTGGCAACTCGTCGGGGGCAATGCCCACGCCGTTGTCACTGAAGGTGACGACTAGCTCGCGCGGCGTCGAATCGTGTTCAGGTACCGTCCCCGACTCGGGCGCGTCCACGTTCACGGTAATTACACCGCCATGTGGCGTGTACTTGACCGCGTTCCCCAGAAGATTCGAGATGACCTGCGTCAGTCGGGGCGCATCAGCAAAGACCGTCACGGGATACGGAGGCAGTGTTGCGCGAAGCTGGTGCTGGCGTCGCTCGACCTCGTCGCTCACAGCGGCCATAGCGTCCTTCATGATGTCGCCCAGCGATGCGTAGCCAGGCCGCGCTGACAGCTTGCCGTGACGCACCCGTGAAGCGTCGAGCAGGTCACTGACGATACGTTTGAGCTGCTGCACCTGCCGGTTGGCGACGGCCAGTGCTGACAAAACGGCGGGACGGCCGGCCGCCAACTTTTGCGCGGCTGCCAGCGCGCTATCAATAGGAGCAAGCGGACCACGCAGTTCATGACCCAGCGTGGCGATGAAATCATCTTTGGCGCATGCGACCTTGGACAACGCATTTCGTGCCGTCTCGGCCTCTACGGCGCGCGCTTCGGCGTCGGCCTTGGCTTTTGCGATGGTCAGCGCGGCGCAGGTGAAATCCGCCAGGCTCTTGAGAATGCGGCGATGCTCGCTGTCGAAGTGCTGGTCGTCGTCATGGGACATCACCCAGAGCGCCCCCCAAGGCTCCGGCGTGCCCGGGACCGGCACCACTAGTTCTTCAGTGACTTCGGGAACGATGCTGGCCAGACAGGCAAAATGCCGTTTCGGGAAAGCAAAGAGCTGCGGAGCGCCGACTGCTACCGCGACGCCTCCGGGGCTGTCGTCGGATGGGATGATGTGACCGACCCGGTTGGCGCAATGACCCGAGACCGCAACCCAGCGGTACGCGGACGCCTGGCCGGCGCCTGCTTCGCGCAGGCTGATGCCGGCACTGCCGGCATCGCACAGCGTTAGGGCCGTATCAACCAGCGTCTGAAGCATGGCTGAGTGCGACGCAGTCAACGCTTTCGCCAGCGCATGCAGCGCCTCGTTTTCAGCAGCGTAGTCCGGGGACCGACCCAAGCGTGCATCGAACTCTTGAGTCACCAGGGTGCCCGTGCGCAGGACGCGGCTGACCGTGGGCGACGCGAGCGGCCTGGGCATGGTTGAGTTCTTCCAGAAAAGTTACCACGGCAAAAGGGCGGCGACTGATGTAATTGTGGACCCCGAATACCAAGTCGCCCGGAACTTCGTCTAGATACATACATCAAGCCGCACGCTTCGCCCTACGCGTCAAACGGTAGCCGACTGACAGGACAGTGGCCAATGTTCTCCAGTCGTAAACATCGGCCAGTCTGCCAATGCCTCGCATTCAGGTTCGCCGTGAGCGATGTGGCGGATATCCCGCCCCTTGACGACGAAGACGACGAACTCGCCGATGTTTCTCCCTTCGTCTCCCATTCAGGACCGTGAAAAGCCGTCCGAACCAAGCGTCGGGCGCCATCGGAGATTCTGGCTGCCTGGCATAGGGAGACTCCTACGATTCGACAGATTCACGTGCCAACTCTCGCGCCCACGGCGCACGTTTGTGTCATTTCGTCTTGCGGCGGCTTCCGCTTCGGTGGCTTGACATACATCAAGTCCTGCAAGGGCGCCACGCTTGGTGGTGCTCCGTGCCGAGGCCTGTTGCGAGGCCGTCTGAGCGGAAAGGTTCGGTTGAGCTAAATCAACTAGCGCACCCTGCGCGGCGATACATTCAAGGTAGCAGGCACAGAGGCGGCTGCCTGTAACCGTGTTCACGGAGGCACGAATGACTTTTCCAGAACGGCTCGCACTAATTGCTGCGTCGCTTCTCGTACTGCAAGCTGGAGCTGCGACTGGCGCTCAACCGGCGTCTGATGCCGTCGCCCACAAAGCGCATCACCCGGCGACAGCAAGTGCGCCGTCGGCAAAGAGCAAAAAACTCGCAGGCGTTGACCAGCAGATGAAGCAGATGCAGGCAATGCACGAAAAGATGATGGCCGCGACTACGCCCGAAGAGCGCGCCGCGCTGATGGATGAGCAGATGAAGTCCATGCAGAACGGCATGCACATGATGGACATGATGAAGCAGGATTCAAGCGGGATGCCGATGTCAGGCCAGAAGCACGAGATGATGGAAATGCGCCTCGACATGATGCAAATGATGATGCAGGCGATGATGGACCGGCAGTCTGCGCAGAATCCGCCTACAGGCAAGTAGATTCAATATCTAACCGGAGGTGACCATGGACGAGACCACGCACGGCTCGCGCCCCTTCTGGAAGTCACGGTCGGCGATTGCGCTGCTGGTGTTCGCGACTATTGCGTTGTTCCTGGTCTTTTCTGAGCACAGAGCGCATTTCCTTGGCGTGCTGCCGTACCTTTTGCTGCTTTCGTGCCCACTGATGCATCTTTTCATGCATCACGGACATGGTCATGGCCATCGCAGTCCAGCGAATGAAGAAGGATCATCGGAACACGGAGGCGACCATGAGCAGCATCGGTAGCGGCTACGGACTCTGGAGTCTGGTCGTCATCAACTCGCTGGTTTTCATTATCTTCGCCTTCAGCTTCTTCAAGCCGGCGACCGGGCGCGACTGGCGCACGTTCGGCGGATTTTCGGCCTTCGTCGTCGCGCTCTTCGCGGAGATGTACGGATTCCCGCTCACTATCTATCTTTTATCGGGCTGGTTACAGACACGGTTTCCACAAACCAATCTGTTCACACACGACTCCGGACACATCTGGTGGACGATGACGGGCCGACACGGCGACCCACATTTCGCGCTTCCGCACATTCTCAGCATTGTCTTTATTTTCGGCGGATTCTATCTGCTGTCGACCGCGTGGCACGTTCTGTACGAGGCACAACGCGTCGGACAGCTCGCGACAACGGGCGCGTACGCAAAAATCCGGCACCCGCAGTACGTTGCATTTGTCGTCATCATGTTTGGCTTCCTGCTGCAATGGCCGACGCTTGTCACACTGGTGATGTTTCCGGTACTCGTATTGATGTACTTCAGGCTCGCAATCCAGGAAGAGCGCGAGTCGGAAGCGCGCTTCGGGGACGCCTGGCGAGAGTACGCATCACACACGCCGCGCTTTATTCCGCGACTGTACGGGGACGATACGGTCAAGGTTCATTAAGCTGAGTCGGGACGCACACGATGGCCTCATCGCATACGCATGTTCACGGGGACTCGCAACGGGCGAGCGGGGGTGTCGCCCGCACACTCGGCGCCATGGACGAGGGGAACATCCCTGCGCCGGATACCGGCGTTGTCTACACGTGCCCGATGCATCCGCAAATTCGCGCGTCTGCCCCTGGCTCTTGCCCCATCTGCGGTATGGCGCTTGAGCCGGTGCTTCCGGCCGGGACGCAGGAGCGAAATATCGAACTGGAGTCGATGACACGGCGCTTCTGGGTGGGGCTTGTCCTTTCGATTCCGCTGTTGATGATGACGATGGGCAAAATGATTCTGCCGTTCAACATCGAGTCCGCAATCGACGGGCTGTTTTCCGGCGCCCCACACTGGATGAGAGCATCCTGGTCCCAATGCGGCCAGGCGTTGCTTGCCACGCCTGTCGTGCTATGGAGCGGCTGGCCATTCCTTGAGCGCGGATGGAAGTCATTCGCGACCCGGCAGCTGAACATGTTCAGCCTCATCGGGCTGGGCGTCGCGGCCGCCTACGTGTTCAGCGTGTTCGCACTGTTTTTCCCGAACGCATTGCCACAGGCATTCCGCCACGGACAGGAACTGCCCCTGTATTTCGAGGCTGCTGCCGTCATTGTGACCCTCGTTCTGCTTGGGCAGGTGCTCGAACTTCGCGCGCGCTCACGCACATCAAGCGCGATTCGTGACTTGCTGAAACTCGCCCCGCACACGGCGGTTCGCATCGGGCCAGATGGAGCGGAGGAGACTGTCCCTCTTGAGGCTGTCATCGTCGGCGACATCTTGCGCGTCAAACCCGGTTCAAAGATTCCCGTAGACGGTGAAGTGACAGAAGGTCGCTCAAGCGTCGACGAATCGATGATTACGGGCGAATCCATCCCTTCGGAAAAGATTGCAGGGAGCAAGGTGACGGGCGCAACGGTCAACCAGACTGGAACGTTCCTGATGCGCGCGGAGAAGGTCGGCTCGGACACCCTTCTCGCGCGCATCGTGCAAATGGTTGCGGACGCGGGCCGTTCCCGTGCTCCTATCCAGAAGCTTGCGGACCAGGTGTCCGGCTGGTTTGTGCTGTCGGTCATAGGCATCGCGGTCGCCGCGTTCCTGGTCTGGGCTGTTGCAGGACCTACTCCCGCGCTCGCAAACGCTCTGGTCGTCGCCATTAGTGTGCTCATCATCGCATGTCCCTGCGCGCTCGGGCTTGCTACGCCCGTGTCCATCATCGTCGGTGTTGGCCGGGGTGCCCAGGAGGGCGTGCTCATCAAGGATGCGGAAGCTCTCGAACTGATGGAGAAAGTCGATACCGTCGTCGTCGACAAGACAGGTACGCTGACAGAGGGAAAGCCGCGCGTTCAGACGGTGGTCGCGGTCAATCCCGCAGAGGAATCGCGGATTCTCGGCTATGCCGCTAGCCTGGAGGGCGCAAGCGAGCACCCGCTCGCGCAGGCAATCACGACATTCGCAAAAGAAGCGGGAGCCACGACCGCACACGTCGACACCTTTGACTCCGTGCCGGGCAAGGGCGTGACAGGAAAAATTGATGGGCACGCGGCGTCCCTGGGTAACGCCCGGTTGATGGCGGACCTGAGCGTTGATTGCAGGTCTGTGGACCACGACACGGACCGCCTGCGCGAGGCCGGACAGACCGTCATGTATCTCGCGATTGACGGCGAGATGGCAGGCTATATCGGCGTGGCTGACCCTGTCAAAGGCACGACACCGGAGGCCGTGCGGCAGTTGAAGGCAACCGGTGTCAGGATTGTGATGCTGACGGGTGACAATGAGGTCACGGCTCGCGCGGTCGCAGCGTCCCTGGCCCTCGATGACGTCAAGGCGGGTGTTCTGCCAGAAGACAAATACAGGCATGTCCAGGAACTGCAAAAGTCGGGGCGTATCGTGGCCATGGCGGGAGACGGCGTGAACGACGCCCCCGCGCTTGCTCAGGCGAACGTGGGCATCGCGATGGGGACGGGCACGGACGTCGCAATGAACAGCGCGCGGGTGGTGCTCGTAAAAGGCGACCTTCGAGGCATCGCGCGGGCTCGCTCGCTGAGCGTGGCGACGATGAAGAACATCCGCCAGAACCTGTTCTTCGCGTTCGCCTATAACGCCATCGGCATCCCCATTGCCGCAGGGGTCCTCTACCCGTGGCTCGGCATTCTCCTTAGCCCGATTATCGCGAGTGCGGCGATGGCGCTGAGTTCAGTGTCTGTCATCGGGAACGCGCTGCGTCTGCGCAGGGTTCGGACGTGAATCGTTATCCAGGCCAGTGCGTGGACGTGGAAGCCAGGTGCTAGCAGCGCGACTGGCTATCTAATTCTTTACCAATTTGTAGGTTATCGATGGAGTTGCTGAGCAGCCTATCCGGCAAGTTGTTGCGACGGTGTTCGCACATAGAGCCCGAAGCAGAGGACAGCGACCGACCGGGGTGGCGACTTGTACTTCGCCGTACCGGCTTCGCGAGGTTGATGGTGGCCGTCGTTCTGGTACTTGGCGGTATCTGGCTGTTTCTGGGCATCCTGGAAGACATCCTTAGCAAGGACCCCCTGGTCACCGTCGACGGGGTGCTTCATGACGGACTGCAGAGACTTCGCTTTCCCTTTGTCGACCACATAGTGGTGGCGGTCTCGGAGCTTGGCGATGCCGCCGTAACGCTACCCGTGTCTGTGGCCGTGCTTCTCGTGCTGGTATATCGGCGCGAATGGCGCACCGCAGGCTATTGGATTGCGGCTGTGGTGACGGCGGAGGCATTCGTCAAGATGCTCAAATTCGCCGTTCAGAGGCTACGGCCGGTATCAATCTACGATGGCATTGAGAGGTTTTCGTTCCCCAGCAGCCACGCCACATTGAGTATCGTCGTTTATGGCTTCCTCGCTTATCTCGTGTGCCGAGGTCATCAAAGAGATACGCAACTTAGGATTGCCGTGGCAAGCGGCTCGCTAATAGCGCTGATATCTTTTTCCCGCATATACCTTGGTGTCCATTGGTTTTCGGACGTCCTGGCTGGCCTCAGTCTCGGTATCGCCTGGATTGCGTTTCTGTCTGTTGCCCATCATCTCCGTGACCGCGACAGGCAAGGGTCCTCTGTATTGTGGGTCGTCGCGCTTTCCACTTTTCTAGCGAACGCCGTGATGCATATTTCCTTGCGTCACAGCTTAGATTTCATCCGCTTTGCCATGTAGCAAAGGGATATCGCCATTCGAGTGCGCCGCTCACCTCTGGACACGTTGCTTACTTGCTGCCGTGTTTGGCCTGCCATCGCTGCATCAGGGCGATTTCTTCTTTCTGGGCCTTGACGATACTTCGTGCCAGCTTTTTCATCTCAGGGTCCTTACCGTACTTGAGTTCTACCTCAGCCATGTCGATAGCGCCTTGATGGTGGGGAATCATATGCGCGACGAAGTCCTTGTCGGCATCACCGGTATAAGCCGGTGCCTGCATCTTCTGCATCATTTTCTGGTCTGCAGCCTTGAATGCCGGCGTTGAGCCGGATGAGTCAGCGTCAGAAGAACTGCTCATGGCCATGCCTGGCATGGACGCTCCTTGCTGGGCACTTGCGGGGCCAGCCGTGAGACCGAGCATCAATGCGGCACAAACGGCTAGTGACCTGATTGAAATTCGCGCTTGCATGTTCACCTCCTTGTTTTCAATGTTGTTGCCACGACAGGGCTTGACCCAGTTCGCTGTGAATGTCCATCGCGACCTCCCAGATTTGTGCTCCTATAACAATGGCGCGCGATTGTAGAAGTAGATACCGTGGGGTGACTTCCCGACCTTGATGGTGTTGACGAGTTTCAGCGTCTTCATGTCAATGACGCCCACGTAGCGGGTAAAGCGGAACGTGACCCACAGATATTGCCGGTCTGGGGTCAGTTCCATGTCGTCTGGTCCTGGCAGCAATCCAGTGATGGTTCCGACGTTCATCAAGGTGTTCTGGTCAAGGATGCTGATGGTGTTACCGACGCGGTTTGTCACGAGCACATGTTGGCCATCGGCAAGAGACCGGAAGTTGTGCGCCCCTTTGTCCGTGTGAATGGTTTTTACGACTTTGCGTACACGCCAGTCGACAACGGCAACATAGTCAGCACCCGTCATGCCCACCAGGAGATATTTGTCGCCGGAAGTGAGCCAGAGCCCGGCTGGAGCCCTTCCGACCGGCATCTTCCACAGTACGGATTGGGTCGCCAGGTCAATCGCCGCGACTTCACCAGATTCCTGCAGCGTCACGAAGACGATTTTGCTGTCGGAGGTGAAAGTCATGTGGCTCGGCATCGCCGAAAGTGGCACCCGTTTGGCGAGGGAAAAGTCCTTGCCGTCGTAGTGATAGATGTCCACGCGGTCGAGCCGCAACCCATTGGTAACAAACCATTTTCGGTCGTTTGAAAAGCCGAGCTGGTACGGGTCTTCAATATCGGACAGCCATCGCTGGACCTTACCGCTTCTTGGGTCCAGGAAGACGAGGTTGTTGCCGACCGAGTTAGCCACTATCAGGGACTGGTTGTCAGGCGTCGCCATCAGATGATGGGGTTCCTTTCCAACGGGAATCGTGTCGACTACTTTCTGGCTTACCTCATCGATAAGGCTCACGCTCGCGTCGCCGGAATTCAGAACAATGACGTTTTCCGCCCGCGCGGGTGCCTGAACCGTCAACACGAAAACCAGCGCTGCTAATACAGTCCGCATGCCACCATCTCCCCGCGCTTAAGACGTGGTTGCCGTCGGATGGAAACCGGCCGCCTCAATTGCAGAGGCAATCTGCCCCTGCGTCAGCGCTGACCCGACCTTCACCGTTTTTGCTGCGACATCAATTTCGACTTTGGCAGCCGAGTCCAGGTTTGTTATCGCCCTGCTTACGGCGCTCGCACATCCGCCGCATGACATATCGGGCACGTTGAATTCCATTTTTCCGGCTCCTTGTAACTGGCAACCTGTACAGAATGCACCTTCCCATGGTGGGAAGGTCAATGGGGGGGCGAAATCGCCGGTCCGACATGGCAACGCCGTGGATGCCTTCGCGAACACGTGGATTCATCTGACCCGCCAACCTCACGCGGGAGTGAAACTACCCCAACTCAGCCTTTTTGCCGTTACACACTGACACGTTGGCGCGCTTACAGTGGCCTTGACCCCGTGCTAAACTTTGCACCCATGTCCTACTGGCGCAAACTCTTTCTCGTCGTGCTGCTGGCACTGAGCCTTCCGGTTCAGTCGTTCGCGGCCGTCTCGATGGTTTGTGCTCCTTCGGAAGTGGCCGGTAACGAATCTGCTACTCGCCATCTCGGCCAATCTGGGCCGATGGACGAACATGAGGTCGTGGCGGACGTTGATGACCACGACGGCCACGACCATAACGGCCACGACCATAACGGCGGCCACCACGCTCACGCGTGCCTCACCTGCGCATCCTGCTGTGTCGGTGCAGCGTTACCGGCCGTCTCTGCGGTTTCCGCTTCGACTGACCTGACTCATTTCTCTGTCTCAATGCCTGCAGACGCCGGCGTCGCGTTGTTCCTGACCGGCGGCATTGAACGTCCTCCTCGGTCCATTCTCGTCTAATCCACGCAGTCGCGGCCATTGGCTGCGACCGGAAGGTCTTTCTGGAGCCCGTCATGGTCTCCGGATGGTTCACGACGAGAAAAATTCATGCGAACAATATCTGCGGCGCTTATCGGCGCGGGCGCAGTGTTGCCGTTGCTCGCGCACGCTGCTTTGCCCGACCCGACAGATGCCGGGGCATCGGTTCCGGCTGTCACCGTGCAGTCAGCGTTTGACGGCTACAAATCCTGGCAGGACGGGGAAACACCCGGCTGGCAACAGCTGAATCGCGCTGTCGCGCCCGGTCAACGGAAGACTGGAACGAAGCACGGTCAACAAGCCGAATCGCCACAAGAGGGGAAGGGCGGGCACGAGCACGGAGGTGAGTCGAAATGATTCGATACCTCGCTCCTAACCGCTTGGCATGCATCGCTTTCGCGACAACACTCCTCGCCGGCTGCACGACGTTCTCCAAGGACGGGGGATTCAACGCCGTATCGACTACCGCGTCTGAGCGGCTTGGCAAGGATGCGGTCTACGTCAAAACCGACGAAGACCGTGAAGCCGTTTTCAAGCGCACTCAGGAACTGCTGTCGAAGCCGCTCGGTATGGACGATGCCGTTCAGGTCGCGCTGCTGAACAACCGGGGACTCCAGGCATCGTACGCCGAACTCGGCATCTCCGAGGCCGACCTCGTGCAGGCGGGTCGTCTGCCCAATCCCGGATTTACGTTCAGTCGGACGCACTGGAGCGATGGCATCAGCATCAGCCGGACCTTCTCGATGGGCGTATTGGGGGTGCTCACTCTGCCGGTGGCGACCCGCATCGAGAGTCGGCGGTTTGAACAGACGAAGCTCGAGACTGCCAACGCGATGCTCATCGTCGCTGCTGACGCCCGAAAGGCCTACGTCAACGCGGTAGCTGCAGAGCAGTCCGCCCTTTACGCCGCCGAGGTCAAGGACTCGGCCGAAGCTGGGGCAGAACTCGCGTTGCGCATGCGTCAGGCCGGCAGTTTCAGCAAGCTCGACTATGCGCGCGAGCAGGCTTTTTACGCTGAGTCGGTCGCGCAACTGGCCAAGGCCCGACAGCAATCGGTCGTAGCCCGGGAGAAGCTCACACGCACGATGGGCTTGTGGGGCGCAGGAACCCAGTACAAGCTGCAGGACCGTCTGCCTGACGTGCCGAAGGACAGGCCTCAACTGAATGACGTCGAGAGCTTTGCGATGCAAAACCGCCTCGATATTCAGGCGGCGAAGCTGAGAACACAAGGCGTTGCAACTTCGCTGGGTCTGAGCAAGGCAACCCGGTTCATCAATGCGCTGGACGTTGGTTATCTCGACAACTTCGAGACTGACAAGGGGCACGAGCACGGGTACGAAATCAGCGTCGATATTCCCATCTTCGATTGGGGCAGCGCGAAAGTCGCACGGGCCGAAGCTATCTACATGCAGTCGGCGAACCGGCTTGCCCAGACGGCGATTGATGCACGTTCCGAGGTTCGCGAGTCGTACTCCGCGTACGTGACGAGCTACGACGTTGCCAGGCACTACCGCGATGAAGTCGTGCCTGTGCGCAAGACCATCTCGGATGAAATGCTGCTGCGCTACAACGGCATGCTGACAAGCGTATTCGAACTGCTCGCCGATTCGCGCGACCAGGTCGCGGCCGTTAACGGATACATCGACGCGCTGAAAGACTACTGGCTTGCGGAGACGGACCTTCAACAGTCGCTGGGTGGCCGGCTTCCGCGGCTTGCCATTGCGCAAGCGCCCGACATACTGCGCGGCGCTGAAGCGCCGGCTCCTGCCGCGCAACCAGCAGCGGCTCCGATGCAGGACTCGCCGTTGCCCGCTCCTGCGACGCAGCCCGCGTCGCCGATGAATTCAGAAGGTAAATGAACATGGTTTCACGTCGAAATTTTCTCGGCGGCTCAGGCGCGGCGCTCCTCGGTGCGGCGTTGGTCAGCAAGGCTGGAGCGGCTTCACTGCCAGAAGCGCCAATCATGGAAAAAACGGCGACGCAGCCGCCGCTTGTTCCTCCCAATGGTCGCCCCTATACGCCGGTGGCCACGCTTAACGGATGGACACTGCCCTGGCGGATGAAGAACGGCTGGAAGGAGTTCCACCTCATCGCCGAGCCGGTCGTTCGCGAAATGGCACCAGGCATGAAGGCAAATCTCTGGGGCTATAACGGCCAGGCACCTGGCCCGACCATCGAGGCGGTCGAAGGTGACAAGGTTCGTATCTTCGTGACCAACAAACTGCCTGAACACACCACCGTTCACTGGCACGGGATGCTCGTGCCGTCCGGGATGGACGGCGTTGGCGGTCTTACGCAACCGCACATCCCGCCCGGCAAGACGTTCGTCTATGAGTTCCAGCTCGAGAAGCACGGCACTTTCATGTATCACCCGCATGCCGACGAGATGGTGCAGATGGCCATGGGGATGATGGGCACGTTCATCGTGCACCCGAAGGACCGCAGCGTCATGCAGGTGGACCGCGACTTCGTGTTCCTGATGTCCGCTTACGACATCGACCCGGGGAGCTTCACTCCGCGCGTCAACGAAATGACGGACTTCAACATGTGGACGTGGAATGCGCGGGTCTTTCCTGGCGTCGACCCGCTGCCGGTACGCGCAGGAGACCGAGTGCGCATCCGCTTCGGCAATCTGACGATGACCAACCACCCCATCCATCTTCACGGGTACAGCTTCGAGGTCGCCGGAACTGACGGTGGATGGATTCCTCCTTCTGCTCGCTGGCCGGAAGTGACCGCCGATGTTGCAGTCGGTCAGATGCGCGCCATCGAGTTCACGGCAAACCGGCCCGGTGACTGGGCGTTTCACTGCCACAAGTCGCATCACACGATGAATGCGATGGGGCATCAGGTTCCGAACCTCATTGGCGTACCGCAGAAAGACCTGGCGAAACGTATCAACAAACTTGTGCCGGACTACATGGCGATGGGCAGTTCCGGCGGTTCGATGGGTGAGATGGAGATGCCGCTACCGGACAACACACTGCCGATGATGACGGGTACCGGGCCATTTGGTGCGTTGGAAATGGGCGGCATGTTCACTGTCGTCAAAGTGCGTGAAGGACTCGGTCGCAACGATTACCGCGACCCGGGCTGGTTCAAACATCCGAAGGGGACCGTGGCATACGAGTACACGGGTGAACTGCCCGATAGCTGATTTCATAGAAGGCTGGACATGACGCCAGCCGGGTTTGTTACTTCAACTGCAGGAGAGAGCGTGATGAAGAATGCGATTGTTTCGATTGTGCTGGGTTGTGCCATGGCCGTCTCGGCAACTGCATATGCGGCCGGTGACACGGGCAACACGACACCGGCAAGCGGTGCGCAACAGGGGGCAAACGCGAAGAGCAGCATGTCGCACGGCGAGGTCAAGAAAGTGGACAACGCCGCCGGTAAGCTGACCATCAAGCACGGGCCACTCGAGAACCTCGATATGGAAGCGATGACGATGGTGTTCAAGGTCAAGGACCCGGCCATGCTGTCGCAAGTGAAGGTCGGCGACAAGATTGACTTCGTCGCAGAAGAAGTTGATGGCGCGCTCACCGTGACGAAGCTGCAGAAGCAGTGAGTACAAAGGGACATCCGCCGTACAACGGCAGAGCGTCACGATTCATTCTCAGGGAGGCAACAGTCATGAACACCAAAATGCGCAGACTTTCTGTTCGTGCAGTGGCAACCACTGCTTTCATACTTTCACCTGTGCTCGTATTTGCGCACGGCAAACTTGAAAGCGCGACACCGGCGGCGGGCAGCACGGTCGATACGTCACCACAGTCACTCAATCTGACCTTCAACGAGGACCTCGAATCGTCGTTCAGCACGATTAAGGTTGTCGATGCATCCGGCGCATCCGCGACCAAAGAAAAAGCCAAAGTCGATTCCTCGAACCCGCGCGTGCTTACGGTCGCGATTCCGAAGCTCGCCTCCGGCTCGTACACGGTGCAATGGACTGTCATGACGCATGACGCCCATAAGACGAAAGGCACCTACACGTTTGCGGTGAAGTGATGAATGACGGTTTCCTCGGCGTCTTGCGGCTTGCATTCGTGGCGCTCCAGAACATCAGCTTTGCTGTTCTGGTGGGAGCGTTGCTGAGCGACACGTGGCTGTCTCGCGGCACATCGCGTTGGCAGACCAGAGTCAGCTGGCACTTGCTGCTCACCCTGCGCATCGGTTCGCTCACTGTGCTTGTCTCTAGTGCAATCGCCTTCTGGATTCATTGCGCGCTGATGAGCGAATCAACGCTCGGGGAGGCAGGCCCAGCCGTCCGCTCGATGCTGGTGGAAACTGGCTTTGGCCATGCATGGCTGGCGGGCGCAGGTTTGATGCTGGTGATGATGATTCTATCGCTCGTGCAGTCGGGACGTCAGATACGCTTCAAGCCGGCAATCTGGCTCGCGCTCGCCGGTGTTGCAATGTCACGCAGCCACGCAGGCCACCCCGTCGATGCGGGTGTATTGAGCCTTCCAGTGTGGGTCGACTGGGTACACCTGCTCGCTATCAGCGTATGGGTAGGACTTGTCCTCGTGACAACGTATGTGGTTTTGCCACGCATATTCAGTGCACCCGTCCCGGAGCGGGCGAACAGTGCTGCGTTCGTCCAATCACTCTCTGACGCTGCCACCCTCGCGCTGGTCGTCCTCTTTATTACCGGCGCATACAACGGCTGGCGTGGTGTGAATGCACCCGAGAGCCTTGTGACGTCGGCGTACGGCCAAGTGCTGCTGCTCAAATTCGCGCTCGTGCTGATTGCTGCCGCGCTTGGCGGACATAACCGGTTCTTCGAGATGCCGCAGTTGCTTGCCTCGTTGAGGGAAGGACACACGGAAGGCATCGCCCGACGGCTGAAACGGTTTGCCACTGTTCTGCATGTGGAGTCAGTTGTCCTGGCGGGCGTGCTTGTCGCCGCTGCGGTTCTCGTCTCGAGTCCTCTGCCAGGGACCATGTAAGCCGCAATGCATTCATGCGCGCAACGTCCACGCAGATGGTCGTCGCCGACGGTCGATGAAGGCGGGCTCCTTTACCGACGTGAGGCTTGACCGTCTTTCACGGGACCCGTGCGTAAAGCCGGGTCCCTTTTTTACGATGCTCTGACCCGCGATTATTTCGCCCAGGGAACACCACGGAAATATCCGGGCAACCAGGATAGAATGCATTCGCTACGATTGACGCCATGAAGATTCTCCGGACCATTTTCCTGCTGCTGCTGTGTGCGATGCTGCCCCTGAGCGGGCTGGCAGCCACCGGCTTGGCAGGCGAATGTCCGATGCAGCAGTCGGCGTCCATGCATGACGACGACGGCGCCATGTCCGTCGACATGCCGGGCTGCAACATGATGAAGTCACCGACGGCGGGCAAGGCCAAGGGCGTTTTATGCAAGATAACGGCCCAGTGTCAGTTCGCCAGCATCTACTACCCACCTGCGCAGGCGACCGTCAGTCACCCCATGGCTGTCAGCAATCAGGTCGTCTTTGACTACGCCGAGTGCTTCGCTTGCCGCGAGCCGGGCGGCCTCTGGCGACCTCCCAGAGCAATCTAACCCTCGTCTGACTGGTTCGCCGCATCTGCGGCGAGGTCGTCCTGCGTCCAGGACGTGGATTCCCTATTGGGTCTCCGCCGTTAGGGTTAGAACATGCAACCAAAAACTATCGGCACGCCGCGCCGGCGTGCATCACTGCGCGCGCGCTTGCCCGTCGTCGCGCTGATACTCGCGAGTGCCGCCGCGCACTCCCAGAACGCGTCCTTCACGCTTGAGGCCGCATTGCAGTCCGCAACCGACCGCTCGGCTGCGATGCAGGCGGCACAGGCATCGGAACGCGCCAGTTCGGAGGCCGCCGTCAAGGCCGGCCAGTTACCAGACCCGACACTCAAGGCAGGTGTTGACAATCTGCCCGTCACCGGGCCGCAGAAATTCACCATCGGCCAGGACTTCATGACGATGCGCCGCATTGGTATCGAGCAGGAATGGGTCTCGGGAGAGAAGCGGCAATTGCGCTCGACACTGGCTAACCAGATGGTCGATCGTGGACACGACGGCTATCTGCTGCAACTCGCCAACGTGCGTCAGCAGACGGCCGGTGCATGGCTTAACGCCATCTATGCAAAGAAGGCCGTCTCGCTCCAGCAGGAACTGCTGGAGCACATGAACCACGAACTCGCCGCCACGAAAGCCTCGTACCGGGGCGCGAAGGCGACTGCCGCCGATGTCGTGCAGGGTCAGGCGATGCTCGCGCAGACGCAGGACCAGGTGCTCAAGGCCGAGCAGACGTACAAGACTGCCCTCATTGCGCTTTCGCGCTGGACCGCGACACCCGTTTCCGACGTCACAGGTGAGCCGCCTGCGCCGGCGTCGTTCGTGTCGTCGCTGCCTCCCGAGGAACTGAAGCAGGTCCAGCCTACGCTGGTAGCCGCAGCCGACGACATCGCGGTTGCCGACGCCGACACGGCGGTCGCAAACAGTGAGCGCAGTCCCAACTGGACGTGGGAGGTTGCCTACCAGCAACGCGGTGGTGCGTACTCGAACATGGTGTCGGTTGGCGTAAGCATCCCGCTGCCCATCAACCGCAAAAACCGCCAGAACCGCGACGCCGCCGAGAAGTCGGAGCTCGCCACCAAGGCGCGCCTGCTGTACGAGGACACGCAGCGTCAGGTTGAAGCGGATATTCAGGCCCAGTCAGCTACTCTCGCCAGCGGCCGCGAACGTATTGCCAATCTCAGCCAATCGCTGCTGCCCGCGGCCGACCAGCGCGTGCAGCTTGCGAACGCTGCCTATCGGTCAGGGACAGGCTCGCTTGCCGATACGTTCGCGGCACGTCGCGCGCAGCTTGATGCGCAACTTCAGGTGCTCGACCTCAGGCGCGATGTTTCCCAGACCTGGGCACAGCTCGAGTACCAGGTTGTGCCATCGACGATGGCCGCTGGCCAGTGAAGGAGAGAACGATGATGAATAAACCACTGGTCCGCGCCGTTCTACTGGTATTTGCCGGCGCGGCATTGCTCGGTGCAGGCTACTTCGCGGGCACCCATCACGCCTCGACGACTGATATGGCCACATCCATGAATCCTGCTGCGGGCACTGCGTCGGGCGACCAGGTCGACCCGAAGACTGGCAAGAAGGTGCTGTACTGGCACGACCCGATGGTGCCCAACCAGCACTTCGACAAACCAGGCAAGTCACCTTTCATGGACATGCAGCTCGAGCCCGTGTACGCGGATGAAGGTGGCAGCTCGACCGGCGTCAGGATAGACCCGGGGCTCCAGCAAAACCTGGGCATCCGCTACGCGAGCGTGCAGCGTGAGGAAACCACGGAAGGATTCGACGCCGTCGGCACCACGCAATTCGATGAATCACAGGCCGACGTCGTGCAGACGCGCGTCACGGGCTACATCGACCGCTTGTACGCGAGCGCTCCGATGCAACGCATCTCGAAGGGCGCACCGATTGCATCGCTCTTTGTGCCGGACTGGCTGGCACCTCAGGAAGAGTATCTGTCGCTCAAGCGCGGCGGGATGGATATGGGTTTGCTGGAAGCGTCGCGTGCGCGCATGCGGGCGCTGTCTATTCCCGAGAGCGTCATCGCGAGCCTCGACCGCACGGGCAAGGCGCAGACCCATATTGTCCTGTCGTCGCCCGAGACGGGCGTGGTGAGTGAACTGAATGTCCGGGACGGTGCGCAGGTGTTGCCCGGCCAGACGCTGGCGAAGGTCGCGGGGCTTTCGAAGCTCTGGCTCATCGTCGAAATTCCCGAGAACCTGGCGCTGACCGTGCGTCCTGGTATGACCGTTGACGCGACGTTCAGCGGTGACGCGACCCAGCATTTCAAGGGGCAGATTCGCGAAATCCTGCCCGGCATCAGCACCACGAGCCGCACGCTGCAGGCGCGTCTGGAAATCGATAACTCCGCCTTGAAACTCACACCCGGCATGCTGATGCGCGTGCGCGTCGCGGCGCAGAAGCCGGTCTCGCGGCTACTTGTACCGTCTGAAGCCGTCATCACGACAGGCAAGCGCTCGGTCGTCATCGTCAAGCATGCTGACGGTCACCTGCAGCCCGTGAACGTCACGGTCGGAAATGATGTCGGCAACCTGACCGAAGTCACCAGCGGCCTGAATGACGGAGACACGGTCGTTGCGTCAGGCCAGTTCCTGATTGACTCGGAAGCTAGCCTGAAGGGCATCCTGCCCAGACTCGAGGGTAGCAGTGGTACAGGAGCAAGTGCGCCGGAAGCGGCTTCCTCACCCGCTGCCGCACAAAGCTATGAGACTACCGGCAAGGTCGAAAAGGTGACCGCTGCGGACATCACGTTCTCGCATCAGCCCGTGCCGGCGCTCGGCTGGCCCGCGATGACGATGTCATTCAACAAGCCAGCGTCCGATGCATTCGCAGATGTGAAGCCCGGCCAGACGGCGCACTTCGTCTTCAAAAAGTCCGACGACGGATACGCGCTGACGAAGGTCGAACCGATGGGAGGCGCCAAATGATTGCACGCCTTATCCGCTGGTCCATTCACAACCGGTTTCTGGTGTTGCTCGCGACGGTGCTCATCACGGCATGGGGCGTATATTCGCTCGAGGAAACGCCGCTCGATGCGTTGCCTGACTTGTCGGATACGCAGGTCATCATCAAGGCGTCGTATCCGGGCAAGGCGCCTCAGGTCATCGAGGACCAGGTCACGTATCCGCTTACGACGACGTTGCTCGGTGTGCCGGGCGCGAAAACCATTCGCGCCTACTCGTCGTTTGGTGACGCATTCGTGTATGTGCTGTTCGACGACGAGACCGACCAGTACTGGGCGCGCTCCCGCGTGCTCGAATACCTTAACCAGGTGCAAAGCCGCTTGCCGCCGGGCGCGACGGTTTCACTTGGTCCGGACGCTACCGGCGTGGGCTGGGTCTACGAATACGCATTGGTCGACCGCACGGGTCGGCACGACCTCGGGGAGCTTCGGGCACTTAACGACTGGTTCCTGAAGTTCGAGCTCAAGTCCGTGCCGGACGTATCGGAGGTGGCGAGCATCGGCGGCATGGTGCGCCAGTACCAGGTCGTGCTCGACCCGGACAAACTGCGGGCTTACGGCATCACGCAGGGGATGGTGGCCGATGCACTGGGCAAGGCCAACCAGGAGTCCGGCGGCTCGGTGGTCGAACTCGCCGAGTCTGAGTATGTGGTCCGCTCGTCAGGCTATCTGCATTCCCTCGATGACTTCCGCAATGTCGTGTTGCGAACGAATGACGCAGGCACACCCGTGCTGCTGGGCGATGTCGCGCGTATCCAGATTGGCCCGGAGCCGCGCCGGGGCATTGCCGAACTGAATGGCCAGGGCGAGGTAGCCGGTGGCGTCGTCGTGATGCGTTCTGGCAAGAATGCACTGACAACCATTGAAGCGGTGAAGGCCAGACTGGCGGAGTTGAAGCGCTCGCTGCCGCAAGGCGTCGAAGTGGTGACGACCTACGACCGCTCTCAGCTTATCGAACGCGCGGTGGACAACCTCAAGGACAAGCTCATCGAGGAGTTCATCGTGGTCGCAATCGTGTGCGCCGTCTTCCTGTTCCATCTGCGCAGCGCGTTGGTCGCGGTCCTGTCGCTGCCGCTCGGCGTGCTCGCCGCCTTCATCGTGATGCGCTATCAGGGCGTGAACGCGAACATCATGTCCCTGGGTGGCATTGCGATTGCCATCGGCGCGATGATTGACGCGGCCATCGTGATGATTGAGAACGCGCACAAGCACCTGGAGGCGTACGAGCACGCGCATCCAGGTAAGCCCATTACGACCGTGCAGCGATGGGAGTTGATTGCGACATCAGCAGCCGAAGTCGGGCCGGCGCTTTTCTTCTCGCTGCTCATCATCACCCTGTCCTTTATCCCGGTGTTTTCGCTGGAAGGACAGGAGGGCCGACTGTTCTCGCCGCTGGCGTTCACGAAGACCTACACGATTGCGGCCGCTGCCGGTCTGTCGGTGACGTTGGTTCCGGTGCTAATGGGTTATCTGATTCGCGGGCGCATCCCGCACGAAGCCTCGAATCCCATCAACCGTGTACTGGTGCGTCTTTATCGGCCGTTACTGGAAGCGACGTTGCGCCGTCCCTGGTTCGCCATCGGACTCGCCGTCGTGGCGCTCGTGCTGACCGCGATTCCGCTGTCGCGACTGGGAGGCGAGTTCCTGCCCCAGCTCGACGAGGGTGACCTCCTGTACATGCCAACGGCGCTTCCTAGCATCTCGACCGAGAAAGCCGCTGAACTGCTGCAGCAGACCGACCGGCTCATCAAGACGGTGCCCGAGGTCGCCACAGTATTTGGCAAGTCGGGGCGTGCTGAAACGGCCACCGACCCGGCTCCTGGGCTCGAAATGTTTGAAACCACGATTGTGTTCAAACCACGCAGCCAGTGGCGACCCGGCATGACACCGGAAAAGCTGAGGGACGAACTCGACCGCACGGTGAAAGTGCCGGGACTGTCGAATCTCTGGGTGCCGCCTATCCGCAACCGTCTGGACATGCTCTCCACCGGAATCAAGTCGCCCGTCGGCGTGAAAATCTCCGGCGCTGACCTTACGCAGATTGACCGGATTGCCACGCAGGTTGAGGCAGTGGTGAAAGATGTGCCGGGCGTGTCGTCCGCGCTGGCCGAACGCGTGAATGGTGGCCGGTACATCAACGTCGACATCAACCGGCAGGCGGCCGCGCGCTACGGACTTTCCGTGGCCGATGTTCAGTCTGTGGTTTCATCGGCGGTCGGTGGAGAAAATGTCGGCGAGGTCATTACGGGACGGGAGCGCTTTCCCATCAACATCAGGTATCCACGCGAGGTCCGCGACTCGCTCGAGCGGCTGCGTCAGTTACCGGTTGTGACCGACCGTGGCGCGCAGATACAGCTGGGCGATGTGGCCAACCTGCAGATTGCCGATGGGCCGCCGTCGATTCGCAGCGAAAACGCGCGGCTTTCGGGCTACGTCTACGTCGATATTCGCAACGTGGACCTGCAGTCGGCCGTGAAGGCAATGCAGCGCGCCGTCGCAGAGAAGGTCCAGTTGCCGCCCGGGTATTCGATTGCGTGGTCGGGACAGTTCGAGTACCTGGAGCGGGCGGCGGCGAAGTTGCGCACCGTTATTCCGGTCACGCTGGTTGTCATTTTCGTGCTGCTCTTCCTCACGTTCAGTTCCGCGGCTGACGCACTTCTGCTGATGTCGACCGTGCCGTTCGCGCTCGTCGGCGGCTTCTGGCTCATCTGGGTATTGGGTCACGCGGTGTCCGTTGCGACATCGGTCGGCTTCATTGCGCTTGCCGGCGTTGCCGCCGAATTCGGCGTCGTGATGCTGCTATACCTGAAGGGTGCACTCAACCGGCGACTCGAGCTTGGCGAGCCCATGACGGAGGCCACGCTACTCGACGCAATCCGCGAAGGTGCCGTGTTGCGCGTACGCCCCAAGGCGATGACGGCTTCGGTTGTCCTTGCCGGCCTGATTCCCATCATTGTCGGTCACGGTGCCGGCTCGGAAGTCATGCAGCGCATCGCCGCGCCGATGGTCGGCGGCATGGTCACCGCGCCCATCCTTTCGATGTTCGTTATTCCCGCAGCCTGGTTACTGTTGCAGCGCCGTCGCGTGAGGCACCAGGCGCGGTTTCCTCATGCAGTACCTTCCGGCACGCAAGTGCCCTCTGTTCAAACTGGAGAAACTCAATGAAGAAGATGATTGTTGCTGTCGCCGCTTTCGTAGCTGTTGTGGCCGGTCCGGCATTCGCAGGTGACGACATGGCTGGCATGAGCATGTCTGCGAAGCTATCGGCCAAGAAGATGACCTCGAATAATGCACTGACGGATGCGGAGGTCAAGAAGGTTGATGCTGCTACCGGAATGGTCACCATCAAGCACGATGCACTGGAGAACGTCGGCATGCCGCCGATGACCATGGCGTTCAAGGCGAAGGACGCAGACATGGTCAAACGCGTTCACGAAGGCGACAAGGTCAAGGTGCGTGTCGAAAACGTCGACGGCACGCTGACCATCGTGAAGCTGGAAAAACAGTCGTGACGAGTTGCTGATTCGTGGCCGCAGCCTGCCCTCAACGGTCAGTTGCGGCCTGACTGAACCGGCTGTAGGCCCAGCGATACAAGGCAATGCAATAAGGCAATGGCACGCCTTCGGCTTGAATCGGGCTGCAAAAGCGGTCTTGACGACTCGCTGAGAGCGTTCACTGGCTGGGTCTGAATTACCCGGTCGGTGGAATGCTCTGCCGGATACCAAGAGTCCTCTCGTTCAGTCCCCACAGGCCGGCGAGCTTCTCGCCGTGCAGGTGGAAGATGAGTCTGCCCGCTTACAGCCCTTTGTCGCGGCCTGGCTCAATCCGAATCCGAAAGACCTTGCTGCTCAATACGCGATTCTTGAGGACAAGGTGCATCCTTACTATAAGCATCGGATTGCGGCATGATGCCAGATGGGAAGATTTCCAGTCTTAGCCCTGGTAAGCAGAATCGTCAATGCTCGGAATGGCATTGAAATCCGGCTTTGCAAACCAGTAACCCTGCATGAGGCTGACGCCATGTGCGACGAAGAAATCTCGTTCGCCCTTTGTTTCGATGCCTTCCGCGATGATACGAATGCCGAGGTCATTGCAGATAGTAATGACGCCCCGGACAATTTTCTGCCGCACGGTATCCGTATCGATGCCACGTAGGAGCGCCATATCGAGCTTGACGAGGTCGGGCTGGAAGTCGACAAGTAGTGATAGCCCGGAATAACCCGCACCGAAGTCGTCAATCGCTGTCTGGAAGCCAAACTCCTTGTAGGCCCTGAAGATATCGACAAGATGCGCCCGGTCGCGCACATCTTCGCCCTCGACGGTCTCGAAAACGATGCGTTCGATTGGAAAGCCGTGCGCCCGAGCCGCGTCCAGCGTGCTGCGAATGCAGACTTCTGGCTTATAGACCGCATTGGGCATGAAGTTAATCGACAAAAGCGAATCCATGCCAAGCGCGGCGGCGCTGGCAATGGCGACTTGCCGGCATCGCTGGTCGAACTGGTAGCGATTCGCGGCGTCGATTTGAGAGAGCACTGAATAGGCAGGCTCGCCGCGGGGACCGCGCACGAGCGCCTCACAAGCAAAGATGCTTCTACTGTTCACATCGACAATCGGCTGAAAGGCGAACGCAATATCAATGGGTGCCTGCGTTGACTCTCGACAGCCGTAGCACTTGCCAAGCTGGTCGGTTGTCTCGTCCTTCGAATGAATCTTGAAAGCGTTCATCTGCCATTGCCACTTGGGTTTGTCGGGGGGATTTCAATGACAGGAGGGCATCATCGTATGTAAGTATATTGTCGGCAGAACACCGGACAGACTTTAGCGGGATGAGTACCGCGGCGCGGCAGCATTAAGGCTCTAGGCCGCCAACGTCATGTCCCCAGCCGCTAATCCTGTCTCGGTATTGTCTAGGTTTCTGCGTCTGACCGTGGCCAACCGCGCTCAAGTTTCAGAGAAGAGCAGGAGCTCCGAGACATGGCGTTCGTCGACGGCCTCACCGGCTTGTGGAATCGTCGATACCTTGACAGCTGGATTGAGCAGCGCCTGCGTTGGCAGAACCGCCATCCCTCGGCTGAAGCGGTCGCTATTCTGTTTGCCGATGTTGACCACTTCAAAAACTTCAACGGCGAACTGTGGGCCCGCTGAGGCATTGGCTTCGGCTGAACGCGTGAGCGGCGGTCGAATCGTTGCACTTGACCCATATTAAAAGCCCCTTGGAGGTTGTCACGCTGAGCATGGGAGTGGCGCAAGGGAAAATGCGTCGTCCGTCGGATGTTGCAGAACTGTTCGAATGGGCGGACTCAGCACTTTAACGCGCAAAACGTATGGGTAGAAACCGCATGCTTGTCGCCGAAAACGCAGTGGACGGAGCGACGCCATCCGGCGTAAGGTCGACCGTTTCTACCCCTGCAGAAGCGAATTTGACAAAACGTGGCGTGCCTTCCTCAAGGGACGGTTTAACTGTTGTCGATAATGCCGAGCGCATTGAGGTTGATTCGGAAAATCTCAATTGAATGCAAGGCAACCGGCTGGAGCCATATACGCTATCTGTTCCAAGATAGTTAAAGGGTGTTTGAGGGGGTAGCTGAGAGTCGAATCGTTAATTGTTAAGTCAATTTGCATAAAATCGCGCACAGAACGGTGGATATTCGGAGCTGCCGATTCGCTATTTCTCCCTGTCCATTTTTCGCATTATTTCGTAGAATTGCGCCGGCGGCTGCCAATGTAAATAGAAGACGACGCTATGGGTGCGCAAGACATAACGGGATTGACGGCTCGGGTGATGATGCAGCAAGGGCGCCTGCTGAAGCTGGATGGCCCATTGGGCGATAACATTCTGGTGCCTCAGCGCGCCATTGGTAGGTCCCGCCTTGGCCGGAATTTTGATTTCACAGTCGATGTGATATCGACATCGGGGTCCATTGAGCTTAAATCGCTTATAGCCCAGCCCGTTACGCTTTGGATTCAGCAGGCGGACAAGTCTTATTGCCCGCATCACGGTTATGCACATACGGTGCGTCGACTTGGCTCAAACGGCAGTATCACGAGCTACCAGATTGCTTTTTCATCGTGGCTGCATTTTTTGCGATTTCGCAAAGACGCGCGTGTCTGGCAGGATAAATCCGTCGACGAGATTCTCACCGACGTATTTAATCAGCATCCGCAGGCTCAGGGTGCCTTTCGATTCGAATTGCGAACACCGTTGCCGCAGCGGTCTTTTTGCGTTCAATACGAAGACGACTGGAATTTCTGTCAGCGGCTGATGGAATCGGAGGGTCTGTTCGGTTATTTCGAGCAAGCCGATGATGGTGCATCGCATACACTTGTCATCACGGACGACGTGTATTCGCTGAAGCCAGCGGTACCTGAAACGCTGCAGTTCGCTCGCGCGGGTACGAACACTTCGCCAGACGCCTGGGTTCAATGGGCGGGTTCACGCACCCTGCATAGTTCCTCGTTGTCGACGAGGACATTCGACTACAAATCTCCCGGCGCTGAAAAGTCCACCAACGTGCCCACGTTGTCGACTCACGGCAGTCTGCCGGTCCAGACCGAGGTCTACGAATATACCGGCGCATATACGCATCTGACGCAGGACCGCGGCGACCACCTCTCCAGAATCCGGATGGAGGAGTGGGAGTCACGGGCGAAGCGCTTCATGGCTGTTGGTGGCGTACGGAACATCGATGCCGGAAAGTGGTTCCAGCTCGAAGGCCACCCGGAACACGACCGGGACCCAGACAAACAGCGACAGTTCGCGGTCATTGCTACGCATTGGTACATCGAAAACAATCTGCCTGTCTCCACCACGGCCGATTTCCCGCACAGTCTCTCGACGGAGCTGTCGCGGGTGCGCGCGGCGCATGCAGGCGCCGCACCGAAGTTTGTGGTCGCCCACGGCGACGGGAGCGAGGGGTTTTATCTCGTTGAAGCTGAACTCCAGCGCCGCACCGTTCCATTCCGTAGCCCGTTCGAGCATGCCAAGCCGGTGATGAGCATGCAGACCGCTACGGTCGCCGGGCCAGCCAACGCTGAAGTTTTCACTGACGAGTTGAACCGCGTCAAGGTCCGCTTTCATTGGGACCGACTGAACAGCGGCGATGAAAATGCTTCCTGCTGGGTGCGGGTGGCCTACTCAGACACGGGCGCAGCTTATGGCGGCGTTCACGTGCCGCGCGTCGGCGAAGAGGTCATCGTTTCTTTCCTCGATGGCGACTGTGACCGGCCCATCGTCACCGGCCGCGTTTTCAATGCTGAGAAGTCCCCCCATTGGCATTCCAACGGGCTGCTATCAGGGTACAAGTCCAAAGAGCTTGGTGGCGCCGGCTACAACCAGCTGGTGATGGACGATTCGACCGGCCAGAACCGCGTTCACCTCTATTCGACCAGCGCCAATGCCCATTTGCATCTCGGATATCTCATCGAGCAGTCGGGAAACAACCGCGGCTCATACCTGGGCAGCGGATTCGACCTGAAGTCGGACGCCTACGGCGCCGTGCGGGCCGGACAAGGCTTGTACGTGTCGACTCATCCGGCGAACGGTTCGTCGAGCCAGCCGCTTGATGTCCGCGACGCGCAGCAGCAACTCGTCAATTCGGGGAGTGTGCTGGAGTCGTTATCGGATGCTAGCGAGACCCATCAGGCTGAAAGCCTGAAGGACGGACGGGAGTCGCTGAAAGCGTTCACCGATGCGACACAAAGCAGCGTTCCGGGAGCGTCGTCAGGAGGAAATACAGCTGGCGGTGGCACCGGCAACGCCAATGCTTTCAAGGAGCCCTTGATGCTGTTCGCGAGCCCGGCGGGCATTGCGCTGTCCACCCCTCATTCCACGCATGTTGCGGCCGACGAGCAACTGAATTTTGTCAGCGGGCAGAGCATACATATAGCGACAGGCAAGTCACTGGTCGCAAGCGTGGCGCAGCGTATCAGCCTCTTCGTCCAGAACGCCGGCATGAAACTGTTTGCCGCAAAGGGGAAGGTGGAGATTCAAGCCCATTCGGATAACGTAGAGATAACTGCGCAGAAGACGCTTCGCGTACTGTCCGCCACCGAAACAATCGAGGCAGCAGCAAATCAGGGAATCCTGTTGACCTCGGGCGGCGCATACGTTCGTATTGCGGGAGGCAACATTGAAATCCATGCCCCCGGAAAGATAGACATCATGGGTAGCCAGCACTCATTCAACGGGCCCACAAGTACCACATACCCGCTGCCGGCGCTGCCGACATCCAAATACGATACGGCGATGCAGTATCTGTATCACGACGATGAACCGGTGCAGGGAGCTAAATATATAGCCACGCTATCCGACGGTAGCACGCGGCAAGGCACCTTAGACGCACAGGGACGGATGAATCTTAATGATGTCCCGGTAGGCCCCGTCAAGGTCGAGCTTGGACCCGACGCACGCTCATACGCTCGCAAGGACAAAACCAGCAATCCAGACTTTAAAGGAGAACAACTGTCTGAGGCTGACATCGATTCGCTGATTCAGAAGCACGGGGGAGCGTGACAGTGAGCTGGAGCATAGATGACTTCAAGGCCACTTCATTGGAGGTCGGTCAGTGGTGCTGGGGCACACTGCAGGGTGCATTCAACGAAAAGCAGACTATCAGCCAGGTCATCACGGACGCCGCCATCGGCATGATTCCGCTAGTCGGTGACGCCACAGCCGTACGCGACCTGCTGTCCGTCGGTATAGGCATGAGTTCGGACCCTCGAAAACGCCAGGAGGTGATGCAGTGGGTTCTGTTCGTCGTTCTGATATTCGCGTTGATTCCCGTTGTCGGCGGCGTTATCAAGGGCGTTGGCCGGCTCGCCCTACGAGCCGCGGGTGACGCAGCAAAGGATGCCGAACTGCTGCAGGAGGTTGTTCAGTTCCTGAACCGGATGGGGCATGGCGACGCGCCGCAGTGGCTGAAGGCGCTAGACGTCGGCAAGTACCAGTCGCAGTTGCTCTCTAAGGTTAAAGACTTCTGCGCAACCGTGCGTCTGGCTATCGAGCGCTCTCTGAAAGCTCGCGTTGGACAACTTCTGCCGGAGGTCTGGCGCGCGCAACTCGCACGTGTTGGCGACGGTTTTCGCGCCCTTCAGGACCTTGCTGACCAAATGGTTCCCCAGGCTGTCAAGGAGCTCGATGCGAAGTTGAAGACCCTTCAGAACATGGTCTATCGTGGCGAGATTCACGAGATTGCCACGGGTGGCATGCCGAAGGTAAGACGCGAGGCCGAGGCGTATCTGGAGGAACGCAAGCTCGCGAGGCAAATCCGCAAAGGGAAGTTTCCTTCCGCCGCTTGCGCAGCAGATGGGGGGGAGGCCGAGGCGCTGATTCGGGCCAAATATCAGCCTAAGATAGACGAGGGGTGGCCGAACCTCTTTGGAAAGACAGGCAAAATGCCCGTGTTTGGAGAGGAAACGGTGTTCTTGGACGTCGCTTCATTTCACGGCGAAATCAAGGCAGTGGACGCCCAGCAACTAGCGGGGAAAAAGCTGTATCGGGCGTTTGGCAGGAAGTCTGAGCTGGCGACATACAAACCGGGAAGTTCTGCCGGAGGGCGCAACCCGGCATATTGGGGTGTCGGCGAGGCCCCTAAGAACGCTGAAGAATGGCGCACACGTTCCGCTGTCCTCGACACCTGGAACGGCAACGGATATCTGGTTGTCCTGCATCTTCCAGAAGATTTCGCCGAGCGCATGCCACAGGCGAAGGCCTGGCAAGGCAAGATTGCGGAGCAGTTCGGAAGTTCGACGCCAGTGCAGTATCTGGAGGGTGGAGGGGAGCAGGTAGTGATTGCCTTGGGCACACTGGCAGATGAGATAACTAAGGTTGGCGAAAAAATCAAAGCTGGCGAGCGAGCTGCCAACGGGCCAATGATTATCGACGGTATTCGGGTTGATTTCATTGAAACGAAGTGGGAAAACGTCGAAAAGGTGTACGGGTACAGCCGATTCGAGGACGATATCAGCTATGCGGCGAAAACACGGAGGCTCTCGACCGATGAAGTTCAGAGCAAGGTCACGCAGACGAATAGTGTGAAGACGGCTGCAGTGAGAGCGGGCGCCAATCACGAGACGCAACGGTGATATATACAATGAAACAGTACGACATGCAGGATGACCTGACTCGCCGTCAAGTCTTCTGGTTGCTTCAGAGGCTGACAAGCTATGCGCTCTGGAAAAGGAAGCGTGACGCGTTTGCCACCTTTGCCAACGAATACGAAGTTGCGGTCAACACGTGGCCCGAGGACGACCCGGAGTACATGCCAGCTGACAACCTTTCAACCATCTATGAGATTCTGAGCCTATATGACAAAGGACTGGAACAGCTAGCGCGCGGATATCGTTTCATTTGGAAAGATGGTCAACCACTGAAGCTCGCGGTCAATCGTTACTATCATCTCTGCCAGTATTTCTTTCCCCACCCGTCGTACTGGGAGCGAGGCGCACAACAGGCTCCATATCCGCCCAAGGTAGACAGACTTGCCCGATTGATGCGTGCATCCGAGTTCCAGATGGAACACGCGCCGTTCGAGGTGGCCGCCTCAAACGACAATTTTGCTCAGCTACAGTCGGCGACATTACTTCTGGACCCGGACCGATATACGTACCAGTTCTACGAATTGGATTACCCCGTTTTTCCGCCAACGCTTCCACAAGTTCCTCCACCCCAAGGTCCGGTAATCGAGTCCGGCGACGAGGTTACCGTCGACGGCATTTGGGAGCCGGTAAAGATTAGTCGCGGCAAGGTGCTAGGGCTGCTATCAGTCGGGGAAAAGACGGAAGAAAACAATGGGTGCTTTAACTATCTGGTTAAAGGAACTCCCGCTCCGAATATCAAAGGGCGGCCTGACCCACGCACCTTGCAGTCCGCGGTCACCAGTACTCACTGGCGGCTATTGTGGGAGGACACGCGGTATAAGGATGGAGTGATTCCCGACGAGTCACAATATTTCCTCGTTGCGCAGCACCGAGATGCGCCCGCTGATGAAGGCGCCGCTCACGAGGAACCTGAAGCAGAAATTGAAGTTCGAACAGGTGACATTTGCCCGGTTACTGGCACTTGGGAAGCGACAGACTTCGACAATCACCGCATCGAGGCATTGCAGGGCATGGTCATGCCGGACGTGCTCGCGAGCGCAGCCGGTTCTGGTGAGCGCCGGGTTCACTGGGTCACATGGCGTCTCGTCAGAAGAGGGTGAACGTCTGACGCATTGTGGACAACCGGATTCCGGAAAGGAGCTGGAAACGTGAGCCGTCGACTCTTCCTTAACGACGATAAGACAGACTGTAACGGTCCGGTGCTTGACGGGGTTGCTGACTCATCCTTCGACGGTCGCCCGCTGGCCAATCTCGTCGCTCCAGTTTCTTGCAATACCTGCAGCGCGGAAGGCCCAATTATCGGAGACCGAAACGACTTGACATGTTGCAGTCGATACGTGGTAACAGGGAGCGGCCGTATTACGAGCATTGATTGGCCGCATAGCGTTGCTCGATTGATGTACACATAGTGCGTGGATACGCAGCTGTACAGAGCTTCAACGATAATGTTGACCATTGAAGTCATGCAGACCGTCCTACAATGAGTCGTAGGAGAGTTTCTCTAGATGACACTTTATTTCCGATTCGACCTTCGCGCACAGTCCGAGTTGCTTACGTTTCTGGTCATTTCCCATCTCGCAACAAGCCATTCGACAGGCCGATGGATGTCAGTTGAAAATGCGGTCGAGTCATCGTGATTCTGGCCGTCGGCGAAACCGAGCGATGACGACGTCGTCCGACGAGCAATGCTTGCCAGTCGTGCGTTACCGCTGGCGCAAGCCATCGAAACGGAAAATTCGTTGGTGCTGGACGGATGTACCCTCGCATCGGTTTTTGACAGCAACCTAAGGCTCGATTTTTCGTCCGCGATTTCGCGAAACATTTATAACCGATGCCTCGACCATCTGTTGCATGTGAAGTGGTATCTGTAGTCGCAGTTCTGGATAGTCGTCTGTGAGTAAGTTGCGAACACTTACTTTTATAGAAGCCGATAACCGGTATCGAATTGAAATGCGTTCTCGACTGCGAACTTGCCCCGAAGACTCGGCGTATCCGACAGGTGCATACAAGCGCAACAGCACGGACATATCGATACATAATTGCCACGAGGACCGCTGCCAACGCGAAAGCCCGGTACGCCAACCGAGACTCCGATGCCGCTATCTGACAGGTTGAAGCGGAATGGTCCCGCTGAAATCGACTTTCTGTAACTCAGC
This sequence comes from Paraburkholderia caribensis, assembly GCF_002902945.1. Classification (NCBI taxonomy): domain Bacteria; kingdom Pseudomonadati; phylum Pseudomonadota; class Betaproteobacteria; order Burkholderiales; family Burkholderiaceae; genus Paraburkholderia; species Paraburkholderia caribensis. The sequence continues at coordinate 1,693,565 of NZ_CP026102.1, read as the reverse complement.
CCCATTTTGTCCCCCGATTTTTGCCTAGTGAGGCATGCACCAGTTGTTGGCCATTCGATACCCTGAGTCGCACGCCCATCCGGTCGATGTATCGGCAAGGTGTGCGTTTGGCGGAATGTTCACGGCGGAACAGAAGTTCCCAACGCGCCGGAATCCGGTGTTGCATTCCCAGTCCGTTCCCATTCCGATGAGGTGAGCATTGGCTGGCGTTGCTTGAATCGCCATGCAGATTGCCCCGAATCTCATGAAGCCATCGTCGCATTGCCATTGCCCATCTGCAGATATTCGGTGAGCGTTCGTCGGCATAGCCATCGGGACACAGCCTGACGGACTAGCAGTCATCCCCGCCGGACAATTGTTGTGAGAACACTGATGGGCCACGCGGCAATCTGCTTGAGGTATGTGTCGCCAACTTGCGCCATTGCCCGCAACTTGGCTTGTCGCTCGGGTGGCAGCGCCTGCGAGTATATTTTCGCGGCGACGCTTTCACCGTTGTGCGTTGTATCGAATAGCGTTGTTGCAAGAGGCGAAAGAGGCACTGGGCAATCAGTTTAAGATGTTAGCCAACGAAATTCTCGAGGAGAAGTCGAAGCGCTTTACGGAACAGAATCAGACGAATATCGGGACGCTGCTTGAGCCGTTGAAAGCGCGACTGCTGGAATTCCAAGGGAAGGTGGAAGAGGTCTACATCCAAGAGGGTAAAGACCGTTCCGCGCTTGCAGCTCAGGTGAAGCAGTTGGTCGACCTCAACCAGGTGCTGAGTCAGGATGCCAAGAATCTGACGAGTGCATTGAAGGGCTCCGCGAAGATTCAGGGTAACTGGGGCGAGTTGATTCTCGAGCGAGTGCTCGAATCGTCGGGTCTGCGGAAGGGAGAAGAGTACTTGGTTCAAGACAGTCAGGTGCGTGAGGACGGAACGCGTGCGCAACCCGACGTGGTGATAAACCTTCCGGACGAGAAAAAGCTGGTTCGAAGGTATCCCTGAATGCTTACGAACGGTACGCTTCAGCGGACACCGACGCGGAGAGGACCGTCGCGTTACGCCAACACGTCGAGTCCGTTCGGGGGCATATCAGAGCGCTCTCTGAAAAGCAATATCAGGCGCTTTACGGGCGGTCTCTCGATTTCGTCCTCGCATTTATTCCGATTGAGCCGGCCTTCATGCTAGCAGTGGCGAATGACAACGACCTCTTCATGGAGGCGTGGCGTAAGAATGTGCTGGTTGTCAGTCCATCGACGCTGCTGTTCGTGGTCCGGACTGTGGCGCACCTCTGGCGCCAGGAACAACAGAGCCGCAACGCCCAGGATATCGCGCGCAGGGGCGGCGAGTTGTATGACAAACTTTGTGGGTTTGTGGAGGATTTGCAGCAGGTCGGAAAAGGAATCAACCAGGCGCAGAAGGCGTATGACCAAGCGCACAACAAATTCTCATTAGGTAGAGGAAACGTCATCCGTCAGGCAGAACTACTACGGGAAATGGGTGTAAAGCCATCCAAGACACTCCCGGCAAATCTTGTCGAGGCCGCCTCAACAGATATGACCTCGGATATTGCTGGACTGGCCGATTCGACGTCGTCGCTCGACGCTGTGACCGAAAACTAGCATCGGCGGCGGCCTGCTCCGGAGGCGGACGAGGTCGCAGCGGCTAGAAAGCGATTGGGACAGACGGCTGGGCGCGCGGGAAGCGGACTTGCTCGAAGACTACGTGCGGGCCATGGAAGTCGTTGTTTCCGTCGATGACCTCGATTCCGCTCGAAGTGAGAAGGAACTTCGTGCTTACTCGGCTGCTTAACTAACCAGCGACCGATTCGACAGACTGTTGTTGAGCTCGGTTCGGCGCAGCAACTTCGCTACGCGCAATTTGGCAGGGTGTCATTGCATCCTATCTTGCGGCCACGGGCATCTCTTCTGTAGCTTGGAAAAGCCCTTTAAAATCAATTGACTATGGTCGACTTTGTCGGGCCAGATATCGTTTGCAACTGCATTCTCGCAGGCCAGTTTTGTTTGCAAGTGCTTCAGCTAACCCACTGAATTTAGGGCGGTCTGCATTGCCCCGGTTCGCATTCGGGGAAGGCGCTGTCGCTTGTAAATCTTGCAACACCTATGCGGCGCTTCTCCGCCCGTGTTCGATACGTCACCGTAGGTTCGCACTGCGTGTATTCGAATCAATGAGTTACGGCTATCAGGCCAGTTTGTATTGCGAATCCTTGTTTGGTGCCCTGAGTCTCAGGCCAGTTTGATTTGCGAGATATTGCTGGGACAGGTCGAATTACGATAGGACAGGAATCGTTTGCGATTCACCAACCGTGTCGAGCCGGGCGTTGCCTCCATACCGGGTGATAACATTTGTTGTCATCCCCATCCCCGGTACACCACATGCCCGATACCTTCGACCAGCTCGCCGCCCTGATCCGTGGACGTTTCTCAGAACTCAGTCCGCAGTTCCAGATGGGTGCGGCGTTTCTGCTCGATCACCCCGACGAGGTCGCCGTCTCGTCGATGCGCAAGGTCGCCGAGCGCGCGCAGGTGCAACCGGCGTCGCTCGTGCGCTTGTCGCAGCAACTGGGCTTTCCGGGCTGGAATGAATTGCGCGATCTGTTCGTGGCGCGGGTACGCACGCGGCCCGAGCGGCTGACGAGCCGTGCCCGATCCCTCGTCAAGGGTCATGCGAAAGACGCCCTCGCGCACGATCTGCTCGTCGCGCAACAGCACAATCTCGAAGTGACGGCCGCGCACAATACGCGCGTCACCGTCGAGGCGGCCAAGCTGTTGCGGCGCGCGCCGCACGTGCATGTCGCCGGGTTCCGGTCGTGCTTTCCCGTCGCGTTCGGCTTCGTCTACGGATACCGGCTGTTTCGCTCGTCCGTGTCGCTGCTGACGGGCGAAGCCGGCACGCTCGAAATGCAGTTACGCGGCATCGAACGCGACAGCGCGACGGTCGTCGTCAGCTTCGCGCCGTATTCCGTCGAGGCGGCGCGCGTCGCCGAAGCCGCGCTGGAAAAAGGCAGCAAGCTCATCGCGATCACTGACAGCGCCGTGTCGCCCATCGCGCTGAACGCCGACAAGGTGCTGATCTTCTCGCACGAAAGCCCGTCGTTCTTCCCGTCGCTGGTGGCGGCGACGGCGATTGCGGAATCGCTGGTCGCGCATCTGCTCGCGCTCGAAGGCACGGACGCCGTCCAGCAGCTCGAACTCGCCGAGCAGTCGCTGCACGCGAAAGGCGCCTACGTGCCCTGACCGGGCGCCCACGACCTGCAAAGACTCCGTTCCTGCAACAGACGGGCGGATTGCGTCGTCATTGACAACATATGTTGTAATGAACTATAAACGTGCATCGCGTGTTGATTGACGTTCGAGGTGTCGTGTGCCGAAGCAGGGTTGGGAGTTGCATCGGATAGCGGGCGGGTCGTATGAAATCGGCCGCCGGCCCGGCGAACCTTCATTGCACGCACGGCGGCCTGAGCGTCGCCGGCTTCCGCTCACTGGCTCACTCGAGGAAAGTGTATGACCACCGTATTCCACCGCATGCCGAAGCAGACCTTGCCCGTCGCCGTCAAAGGCGAGGGCATCGAGATCGTCGATTCGACGGGCAAGCGTTATATCGACGCATCGGGCGGCGCGGCCGTCTCGTGCCTCGGCCACAGCAACCAGCGCGTGATCGATGCGATCAAGCGTCAGGCGCAGGCACTGCCGTACGCGCACACGTCGTTCTTCACGACGCAGCCCGCCGAGGAACTCGCCAGCTATCTCGTCGAACGCGCGCCGCAAGGTCTCGCGCATGTGTATTTCGTGTCGGGCGGATCGGAGGCGATCGAGGCGGCGTTGAAGCTCGCGCGCCAGTATTTCGTCGAAGTGGGGCAGCCGCAGCGGCGGCATATCATCGCGCGCCGCCAGAGCTATCACGGCAATACGCTGGGCGCGCTCGCCATCGGCGGCAACGCGTGGCGGCGCGAGCCGTTCCTGCCGTTGCTGATCGACGCGCATCACGTGAGCCCGTGCTACGCGTATCGCGAGCAACGCGCGGACGAGACGGAAGAACAGTTCGCGCAGCGTCTGGCCGACGAACTCGAGCAGAAGATTCTCGAACTCGGTTCCGACTCGGTCGCCGCGTTCGTCGCGGAGACGGTGGTCGGCGCGACAGCAGGCGCGGTGCCGCCTGTGCGCGAGTATTTCCGCAAGATTCGCGCGGTGTGCGACCGCTACGGCGTGTTGCTGATTCTCGATGAAATCATGTCGGGCATGGGCCGCACGGGCCACCTGTTCGCGTGCGAGGAGGACGGCGTCACGCCCGATCTGCTGACCATCGCAAAGGGCCTTGGCGCGGGTTATCAGCCGATCGGTGCAACGCTCGTGAGCGACAGAATCTACCAGGCGATCACAGGCGGCTCCGGCTTCTTCCAGCACGGCCACACCTACATCGGCCACGCGACGGCCTGCGCCGCCGCGCTCGAAGTGCAGCGCGTGATCGCCGACGAACATCTGCTCGACAACGTGAAAGCGCGTGGCGAGCAACTGCGCGCGCTGCTGCGCGAACACTATACGCAGCATCCTTATATCGGCGACGTGCGCGGACGCGGGCTGTTCGTCGGCGTCGAACTGGTGCGGGACCGCGCGACGAAAACGCCATTCGATGCGAAACTGAAGCTGCATGCCGCGATCAAGCGCGAAGCGTTCCAGCGCGGTCTGATGGTGTACCCGATGGGCGGCACCGTCGACGGCAAGATCGGCGATCATGTGCTGCTCGCGCCGCCGTTCATCTGCACGCCGCGCGATATCGAAGAGATCGTCAGCCGCCTGACGGATTCGATTGAAGGCGCGCTCGCGGCATCGGGCGCTGCCTGATCGACCCACCCACCCTGCACGAAGAGCGATTCATGACCAACCGCCTGCCTCCTTTCGACGCCAGCCGCGCGACGCCCGACCAGAAAGCCGTGCTCGACGAAATCCTGTCGGGACCGCGCGGCAATCTGAACGGGCCGTTTCTCGGCTGGATTCATAGCCCCGAACTCGCGCAGCACGCGCAGCGCCTCGGTGCGTTCTGCCGCTACAAGACGGGCTTGCCGCTGCGGCTGTCGGAACTGGCGATTCTCGTCACGGCCTCGCGCTGGCAGGCGCAGGCCGAATGGTTCATCCACTATCCGATCGCCCTCGACGCGGGCGTGCGCGCCGAAGACGCCGAAGCGATCCGCCTCGGACAGACGCCTTCGTTCGCCGACGCCGACGATGCGCTCATCTACGCATTCGCGACGGAACTGTACGATGCGAAGCGCGTGACCGACGCCACCTACGCGAAGACAGTCGAACGCTTCGGTCACGAGGTCGCGATCAATCTGGTCGGGCTGCTCGGCTACTACGCGCTCGTCGCGATGACGCTGAACGTGTTCGGCATGCGCGCGCAAGGGCAGGACTCGCTGCCGTTCGCCGAGTAAGCGCGCCGCGCGACAAAAGCGGCGCGGCAAAAGCAAAGGCCCCGGCTGACTTGATGCGTCAGCCGGGGCCTTCGTTGTTTCGACGGTCGCGCGTGATTGTCGAATACTCGTGCCGGATCACACGCGCCGCGTCATCACGAACAATTTAGTTGCCGCGGAACGTCGAGAAGATGCGCTGTTCGACGCTCGGACGCTTGCCCGATTGCGACGAGCCAGCCGAGACGCCGCCAACTTCCGTCGATCCCGACGTGGCACCGAATTGCGGCTTGGCCGTGGGATACGCCACGTCGTTCTGGTCGAGCGAACCGTTTTGCTGTGCGGCGACCAGTTCGGCCTGGACTTGCGCGCGCGTCACAGGGCCATTGGCTTGCTGGGCGAACGCGGCAGCGGGAACGATCAGGGCGGATGCGACGACCACTGCGGAAAGAAGCGATTTCATGATGACCTCCGGGAACATTTGTTGATCGGTTCGGTTTGAACACCGATGTCCGAACCGTTGAGCAGAGTGTATTTCCGCCAGGGTGATGAAAAAAGCGGCAGATTGGATAAAGATTCTTGCAGTGGATGAAATAATGGGCATGCACGCTGCTTCACGGCAGTGCCACCGATATCCGCCTATGATGAAGCTTCGGTCCACGCCCACGGCCCACGGGTTCGGCGCGGCACGCGTGACCGATGCCGGCGCCGCGTGATTCCGGGCGGGACCGTCGCGGCCGGCATCGTGGTGGGGAACGCGGCAGCACGAACGCGACACAGGAGCGACTAATGAAGCGCAAGGCATCAGCAATCTGGCAGGGCGGTCTGCAAGACGGCAAGGGCTCGATCTCCACCGACAGCGGCGTGCTGAAGGACACGCAGTATTCGTTCGCGACGCGCTTCGAAAACGGCATCGGCACGAACCCCGAAGAACTGATCGCGGCGGCGCATGCGGGATGCTTTTCGATGGCGTTGTCCGCCGAGCTCGGCAAGGCGAACATCAAACCGGAGCGTATCGCCACCACGGCCACGGTCACGCTCGACAAGGACGGCGGCGGCTTCGCGGTGACGGCCTCGCATCTGGACGTCGTAGTGAAGATTCCGGGCGGCGACAAGGCCGCGTTCGACAAGGCCGCAGCCGACGCCAAGGCCGGTTGCCCGATCTCGAAGGTGTTGAACGCGACGATCACGATGGACGCGAAGCTCGAAACCTGAGCAAGCGGCGCGATCTGCGCATCTTCTGCTTTTGCCCGGTCGCGAGACAGGCCGGGCAACACTTCCCGTTCCGCACATTCCGAATCTTCCGCATCCACTTGCGCGACCGATGGAGCCGCCATGACAACAACACGAGCAGACAAGGCGCGGGCGTTTCGCGCGCTTCACGAGGCCAGCGCGCCGTTCATCATTCCCAATCCATGGGATATCGGCTCCGCGCGCCTGCTGGAAGCGCTCGGTTTCAAGGCGCTGGCTACCACCAGCGCCGGCTACGCGTTCACGCTGGGCTTGCCGGATAACGCCGTCGGCCGCGAGCAGATGATCCGCCATCTCGCCGAACTCGCGCCGTCGACGGACCTGCCCGTGAGCGCGGACCTCGAAAACGGCTTCGGCGACGCGCCGGAAGACGCGGCCGAGACGATTCGCCAGGCGGCTGCGGCGGGCGTCGTCGGCGGCTCGATCGAGGACGCGACGGGCCGCGCGGACGACCCCATCTACGCCCACGACTTCGCCGTCGAGCGCGTGCGCGCCGCCGTGGAAGCGGCCCGTTCGCTGCCGTTTCCGTTCACGCTGACGGCGCGCGCGGAGAACTATCTGAACGGCCGCGCCGATCTCGCGGATACGATCCGCCGCCTGCAGGCTTTCCAGGAGGCGGGCGCCGACGTGCTCTATGCGCCTGGACTGAAAACGCGTGAGGATATTGCCGCCGTCGTCAGTTCCGTCGACCGGCCCGTCAATGTGTTGATGGGCATGGCGGGCATGCCGTTTTCCGTCGACGATCTGGCGCAGATGGGCGTGAAGCGGATCAGCGTCGGCGGGGCGCTCGCGCGTGCGGCGCTGGGCGCGTTGCTGCGCGCCGCCAACGAAATGCTCGGGCGCGGTACGTTCACGTACACGAACGAAGCCGCGACGATGAAAGAGATCACCGATCTGTTTGCGGCCGTGCGCAAGCCCGATTGACGCAGCGCGGCGCGTGGCGTGATCCGCGCGTGTTACGAAGCGTCCGGGCGTTTTGCCGGGTAATGCTGATCGGCGACCGGCTGCCATGGCTGCGCCAACGTCTGTTCCGAATCCGGGGGCTGGCCGTCGGCGTCCGTATCATAGATGTTCGGCGCGGCTGCTTTTTCCGCGCGCCAGCGCTGGCGCGATGCGTACATCGTGCGCAGCGCGAGGCGCGCCATTTTCACCCATCCCGACGGGCGCGGGTCGGCCAGCATGCTGAGCGCGCGTGCGTAGTCGAGCGTGAGTCCCGGCGTCCATGCCATCGTCGCCGAGCGTTTTCTGACCTGTGCCGCGACCCACAGTTCGGGCGTGGTCGCCACGCGCAGGAACGGCCGCCAGCCGCCGCGCTTTCCCCAGGCACGCACCGATGCACCCTCGATCGCCGCTTCCAGCGCTTTAGCGACGGTGCTCGAACAATTGCGGTACGTGAGGTTATAGGTCGTATCGCGGCGATACTCGGCCCAGAAGCGTGCGAGCCGCTCGGGATCGTAGTTACGGATGCGGATCTGCCGCGTCGACGGACACCATGCTGCCGATTCCGTCGCGTAGTCCGGCTGGAACACACCGGGCACATCGTTGTCGCGGGTCGCGCGCAGGATCCGCGAGAATTCTTCCGGCGACCTCTCGATTTCAACGGCCGGGTAGAGGCTGATATAAATGCCTTCGGCTGTTTCGAGCGCGGCGTGCCCCGTCGAGATCGAGCCGTTCTTGTCGACGGCTGCGATGTAACGGTCGACGATCGGCTGCCGCCGCGCTTCGGCTTTCGCTGTTCCAACGGGCGTCCAGACGTGCACGGTCAGCACAGGTTCGTGCGCTTCGGGTGGGCCGTCGAATGAGCCCGGCAGCGGGCGCGGCTGTACGGCGGGCGCTTGCGTCGTGACGGCCGCTGCCGATGCAGTTGCACGCGCAGCGGTTTGCTCATCGGCGACGGCGGGATTGACGGCCATTCGCCGTACGCGCATGGCGAGCAGGATCATGTTCCAGCCGCCGAACAGCAAGCCGAATGCCACGCAGTACGCGACGGTGCCCGCATAGTGATCGGGGTAGGGCTGGTAGAAGAAGATTGCAATCGCAACCTCCAGTGCGCCGCCTGCGGCTGCGATTTTCCACTTCCGGTAGCGGACCACTCTGGCCGCGATGATCTGCAATGCGCCATCCACGAGAAACAGCGTGCCGAAGATCATCGACAGAATAAAGTTGCCGTGTTCCCCGCCGACCAGCACGAGCGCCGCCGACAGAATGAACGTGGTCCCTTTCACGTAGCGCAGGGTGCGCTGGCCACCCATGCCCGTCCACGCGACGCATACCGTCGCGACGCCTTCGAGCATCAGCAGGGCGGCAAACGGCATGATGGGGAACCACAGCGCGCCGTCGAGCGCATCGCAGAAGATCGTCACACCGAGCACGACACTCAGGCAGCCGACCATCAACAGCTCGCGCCAGCGGACGCGAAGATAGTCGACACCAAGAAGAATCATCGCGAGACGGACCATGATTTCATCCTTGCCGCACTTCCCCGGTGCCCTACGCCAGGAGACCAGCCGGACTGCGCTTGCCGTGGGCGACGCGGGCTGTGCCGCGCGTCGGCAACAGAACGCATCATAGTGCGATTCTGGTGAGTATGAGAACAGTTGCCAGGATGCAGGTCGAGGGCTGAAACGCCTGTTTTGTGTGACGATAAGCGGTGAATTTTTTCGTCGAGTCTGTCGAGCTTTCTCGACACGCCACCTTGAACCGCTCGCCCGCCGGACAAAATGTTGCGGGTCAGTCGCGCGCCTCACAATATTTTTCTTCGCGGAACGTCATCACGGGTATGGAACCGCCAAACGCCCCGAGCACGATGACCGAGCAGGACCGCGAAATTGCCGATACGGTTGCCCGCGAGCGTCCGAGGCTGCGCAATTTCATCCGCCGCCGCGTCATCGACCAGGACGAAGCCGAGGACATCCTGCAGGACGTCTTCGAGGAACTCGTCGAGGCCTGGCGGCTGCCGGACCCCGTCGAGCAGGTCGGCGCGTGGCTGTTTCGCGTCGCGCGAAACCGGATCATCGACCGCTTCCGCAAGAAGAAAGAAGCGCCTCTGCCCGATGCCGTCAATACCGTCGATGGTGAAGAAGCCGACGACCCGTACCGCCTGGACCTGACGCTGCCTTCCGCCGATGCCGGGCCCGAGGCCGCTTACGCACGCGCGGCGCTGCTCGACACACTGCGCGCCGCGCTCGACGAGTTGCCCGCGAACCAGCGCGAGGTGTTCATCGCTCACGAACTGGACGGCCGCAGCTTCAAGGAGATGGCGGCCGCGACGGGCGTAGGCGTCAACACGCTGCTTGCGCGCAAGCGTTATGCGGTCCTGCATCTGCGCGAACGCCTGCGATCGTCTTACGACGGCTTCGAGATATGAACCCAAGGAGAATGGAATGAAGTTCCGCCGAAAAATTGTCGCCAAGGCGCTGTTGCTCGTGCTGATCATTGCGTTGCTGGGCTGGATCGTCATGAGCCTATGGAACTGGATCATCCCGGCCCTCGTGATCGATGCGCATGCGATCGACTATCCGCGCGCGATCGGTCTGCTCGTGCTCTGCCGGATTCTGTTCGGCGGATTCCGCGGACATGGGGGCTGCTACAAAGCCCGCCAATGGCGGCACTGGCAACAGATGACGCAACAAGAGCGCGAGCGGTTGCGCAACGATCCGGCGTCTGCTTCGCGCCACAACGAGGGAGCGGGCACATGACACACAATGCCACTTCGGCCTGCAAACAGCCGCCCGGCGCGATCGTCCCCAAGGTCGATTTCGCCCGCTGCGAGGGCAAGGCGGATTGCGCGGTGGTTTGCCCCGAGAACGTCTTCGACATCCGCCGCATCGATGCGGCCGACTACCAGGCGCTGCGCCCATTGCAACGCGTCAAGCTGCGCGTGCACGGCATGAAGGTCGCCTACGCGCCGCGTGCGGACGCGTGCCGCGCATGCGGCCAGTGCGTGTCGGCGTGTCCGGAGCACGCCATCACGCTCGTCAGGATGCGCTGAACCGGCGCGCCCGATAATGGTTGAGGAAACGACCATGCTCAGTCCACATGAACTGGCTACGCTGATGCTCGTGCGCAGCGCACCCGATCAGATCGACACGACGCGTATCGAACTCGATACCTTGCTGGATTACCGGCTCATCTCTATCGAGCCGCGCGCCGGCGGATGGCATCGGCCGATGCTGACGCCCGCCGGAATGCATATGCTTGAAGCCGCCGCGCGCCTCGAACGACATCACGACGGTGACGCGCTGACGACAGAAGACGACAATCTGCTCTAGCCGCAAACGGACGGTATCCGTCCACGGACCGTGCCGCCGACATTCCAGTCGACGGGCTGACATAATCGACCTGTCGCTGATCCACACAGAACACTCCATGCCCGATACCGCTGCGCGCACGCTACGTGTCGCTCCGCTTTTTGCCCTGCTGCCGTTCCTGCGTCCGTATGCGCGGCGCTGGGCGCTCGCGTTCCTCGCGCTGCTGACGTCGGCGGGCGCGACGCTGGCGCTCCCCGTCGCGTTCAAGTACCTGATCGACCGTGGCTTCGCGAGCGGCGACCGCACGCATATCGATCGCTACTTCATCGCGCTCTTCATCGTCTCGCTGATTCTCGCCGCCGCGACGGCTCTGCGTTTCTATTGGGTGTCGTGGCTCGGCGAACGGGTCACGGCCGATTTGCGCCGCGCGGTCTACGACCACGTCATGCGAATGAGCCCGCAGTACTTCGAGACCACGCAGACGGGCGAGGTGCTGTCGCGCCTCACCACCGACACGACGCTGATCCAGACCGTAGTTGGCACGAGCCTGTCGCTTGGATTGCGCAACGTGCTGCTGGCCGTCGGCGGGATTGCGATGCTGATCACGACGAGTCCCGTGCTATCCGGCTACATTATCGCGACGCTGGTGGTCGTGGTCGCGCCCATCGTGATCTTCGGGCGGCGCGTGCGGCGGCTTTCGCGCGCAAGCCAGGACAGGATCGCGAACGCCAGCGCGCTGGCGGGCGAGGTGCTCAACGCGATGCCGACCGTGCAGTCGTACACGCAGGAGACGTATGAGGCGAAGCGCTTCGGTGGCGCCGTGGAACTGGCCTTCGACACTGCGCTCACACGCATTCGCGCGCGCGCGTCGCTGACGGCCGTGGTGATCGTGTTCGTCTTCGCCGCCGTCGTGTTCGTGCTGTGGCTGGGCGCACAGGCGGTCCTCGCCGGACAGATGACAGCGGGACAGTTGTCGCAGTTCATCCTCTATGCGGTATTCACGGCGGGCGCGGTGGGCGCCGTCGCCGAAGTGTGGGGCGATCTGCAGCGGGCTGCCGGCGCAACCGAGCGGCTTCTGCAATTGCTGGCCGCGCGCTCGCCGGTGCAGGAAGCGGCGACGACCGTGCCGCTGCCCGCGCAGGGCGACGGTATCCGTTTCCACGACGTGAGCTTTTCCTATCCGTCGCGTCCCGGCATCGCCGCGCTCTCCGGCTTCTCGCTCGATGTGCGTCCGGGTGAGCATGTCGCGCTGGTGGGGCCGTCTGGCGCGGGCAAGACGACGCTGTTTCAGTTGCTGTTGCGCTTTTACGAGCCGCAGTCGGGCGGCATCCTGATCAACGGCGTGTCGACGGATCAGGTATCGCTCGCTTCGTTGCGCAAGGCGATTGGCGTCGTGTTGCAGGAATCGGTGATCTTTTCGGGCAGCGTGCTCGACAACATCCGCTACGGGATGCCCGACGCAACCCTCGCTCAGGTGCAGCGCGCCGCCGGAATGGCGGCGGCCGCTGGTTTTATCGAGGAACTGCCGCAAGGTTATGACACGTTTCTGGGTGAGCGCGGTGTGCGGCTGTCGGGCGGTCAGCGTCAGCGCCTTGCGATCGCACGCGCGATTCTCAAGAATCCGCCCATTCTGCTGCTCGACGAAGCGACCAGCGCGCTCGACGCCGCGAGCGAGCGGCTCGTGCAAACGGCGCTGGACAACGCCGCGATGAACCGTACCACACTCGTGATCGCGCATCGTCTTGCTACTGTGCAGCAAGCGGATCGCATCGTTGTTCTGGACCAGGGCCGCATTGTCGCGCAAGGCCGTCACGCAGAGCTTCTGCAGAATTCGCCGCTGTATGCGCAGCTTGCGGCACTGCAGTTTGGCGAACTGCATGGGAGCAGTGTGGAGCGGGATAGCTCGCGCGCTCATGCAGGATTTCAGTGAGCCGGGCGGGCGAATTCGCGCCGCACCCGGCCGCCAGCCGTTCTCCGTTCTGATGGCCGCAAACACAGCAGCATGGCGCGGCGACCACACTAGTCCGCGCGCACCTTCACATACCTGCCGGGCGCCGGTTCGATCGGACGGTGTTTCGCGCTTCCCAACACAGTGCGCGCTTTCACCTGCTCGCCCGCATGCTGCTTCAGCCAGACGATCCAATGGTTCCACCAGCTACCCGGCTGTTCCTCGGCGGACGCGAGCCATGCCCGGGCGTCGCTGGCCGATTCCGCGCTCGTCGCGCTCGTCCCACTCGTCCCACTCGTCCAATAGCTGCGCTTGTTCTTCGACGCGGGATTGATCACACCAGCGATATGCCCGCTGGCACCCAGCACGAATTCGACCTTGCCGCCCAACAGTTGTGTCGAGCGCCACGCGGATTGCCAGGGAACGATGTGATCGTCCCGCGTTGCGAGCAGATAGCCAGGCATGTCGATGCGCTTGAGATCGACGGCCGTGCCGCACATCGTGAGCTTGCCGGGCACGCGGAGATTGTTCTCCAGATACATGTTACGCAGATACCAGCTATACATCGGACCGGGAAGATTGGTCGTGTCCGCGTTCCAGTACAGCAGATCGAATGCGGCCGGCGTTTTGCCCTTCAGGTAGTTGTTCACGACGTACGGCCAGATCAGATCGTTGGCGCGTAGCGTCTGAAAGGTGAAGCCGAGCTCACGCCCCGGATACAGCCCGCCGCGGCCGATCGTCTGCTCGCGCATCGCGACACCCGCCTCGTCGATGAACACGCCGAGGTCGCCCGGTTCGCTGAAGTCGAGCAACGACGTCAGCAAGGTCACACTGGCTACCGACTCGTCGCCATTGGCGCGCATCACAGCCAGTGCGGACGATAGCATCGTCCCGCCGACGCACCAGCCCAAGGCATTGACCTTATCGGCGCGACTGATGGCGCGCGCGACTTCGATGGCCTTCATCACACCCTGTTCGAGGTAATCGTCCCAGCCGGTATGTGCCGTCTGTGCGTCCACGTTGCGCCACGAGACCATGAACACGGTGAGCCCGTGGTCATTGGCGAAGCGCACAAAGGAGTTCTCGGGTTGCAGGTCCAGAATGTAGAACTTGTTGATGCAAGGTGGGACGATCACGAGCGGGCGCCGCGCGACCGTTGGCGTGAGCGGTGCGTACTGGATCAGCTGGAACAGATCGTTCTCGAACACCACCGACCCTGCGGACACCGCAACGCTGCGGCCCACTTCGAACGCACTCTGGTCAGTGATCGAAATGCTGCCTCGCTTCACATCCTCCAGCAGATGCGTGAGGCCCGCCAGCAGACTGCTGCCGCTGGTTTCGAGCGCACGCCGGATCACTTCGGGATTGGTCGCAGCAAAATTCGAAGGACTCGCAAGGTCGATGAATTGCCGCATGAAAAAACGGAGCTTGTGTTTTTCCTTCTCGTTCAACGCGCTCGCCTCGGTCAGGTCTTCGAGCATCTGCGCGTTGATCAGATAGTTTTCCTTCAGAAAGCTGAACCAGCCATTTGCGGACCATTCTTCGGCACGAAAGCGCCCGTCGCCACGCGCTGGCTTCACGGCAGCACCCGTGCCCGGGTGTGCGCCGGGCACGCGAGAAAAGACGCCGTGCCAAAGCGCTGTTTGCTGTTGCCAGTATCGGGTTTGGGCACGCATCATGATGTTGCGCGCACCGGGCGTGACGGGATGGATGTCGTTGCCGTCGGCGTCCGTTACGGTCGTTCCGGGACGCTCCGTCAGCGGCATGCCGCGCCAGAAATCGAAACCGGCATCGAGCCAGCCTTTGGCAAACTCATCCGGGATGCTAAATAACCTGTTCATTTCGATCCCCGGCCTGAAAGATCCGTGGATGCCACAGCCAGGCCGCGGCGCGAAGTGGGCATGACGAGCGCGTCGCCTTCTATCACGACCTTGCCGCCGACCGTGCAGATCGTCGACATCACCACGCGGCGTTTTTCCGGTATCAGTTCCTTGATGGTCACTTCGGCATGCACTGTGTCGCCTGGGCGAACGGGGGCTTTGAAGCGGAGGTTCTGTCCAAGATAGACGGTGCCTGGACCCGGCATCCGGCCGGCAATCGCCGCGGAGATGATGCTCGCCGTGAGCATGCCGTGCGCGATGCGCCCCTTGAAGGGCGTCGTCTGCGCAAATTGCTCGTTGATGTGAACCGCGTTCATGTCGCCCGACGCACCAGCGAACAACAGAATGTCGGCTTCCGTGATGGTCTTGGCAAAGCTGGCGCTCATGCCAGGTTGCAGGTCTTCGTAGTCGTATCCGTTCAGTTCGTTCATGCGCTTGTCCAGTTGCCGGGGCGTGCATTCCCCGCTTTCATCGTGTCTCGCACGTCATGGAACGGCGTCGGCCAGTGGGTCCGAGCCGTCTGTCGTGCTCGACATCGTACTGTCAGCGCCTGTTCATGCCGGTGTCGAAATCTGCCGTTGCAGTGACAAAGCAGGCCATGCTGACCTTCGCGGCAAAGCGGGACGGTCGCGCGCGGGCGCGCGCCAGTATGTCGAGAGCGATACGCCGGATGGAAGCCGGCGTGCGTGATGACGGCGTCAGCCGTATCGTCATTTCGACCGGCTGTTTCGCCAGTCGCGCGGCGTCATATGAAATTGCGAAGTGAACCACTTCGTGAACGAGCCTTGCTGCGAGTAGCCCAGCAGTGCCGAAACCCGGCCGATCGGATAACGTGGATTGCTCATATAGCGCACGGCCAGTTCGCGCCGGACTTCCTCGACCAGCGTCGAGAAGCTGGTCTGCGCCGATTCGAGCTGCCGCTGCATGGTGCGCACGCTCAGGCCCAATTGCCGCGAAACCAGCTCGACCGTGGCTTGCTCGATCGGCAGCAGCAGGTAGATCGCCTTGCGCACTTCGAGCGCAGCCGAGTCGGCATTCGCCGCGTTCAGCGGCGTGGCGAGGCTTTCAGCGTATCGCACCAGTTCTGGATCGGCGGCAGGGTTCGGGTAGTCGAGATCGGCCGCCGCGCAAACGAAGCCGTTGAAGTCGCTGCCGAACTGCAGTGAACAGCCGAAGAACCTTCGATGAAAGGTCAGGTCGGCAGGTCCGGCATGAGTGAAGTGAACGGTGCGCGGCTTCCAGTGGTCGCCGAGCAGAGCGCTGGCATGGCGCGCCAGTACGCCGACCGCCAGCTCGATTGCCTGCTTTGTCGGGGTGCCCGGTTCAACGACGAGTTCCTCCCGGATGGTGACCGTGTCGCCCGCGTTCTCGACGTAGACGGCCAGCGCTTCGTTGAGCAGGTGCCGGTATTCGGCTGCCGCGAGCAACACTTCGCGCAACGTGCGCTTGTGGGCGAGCAGGACGTTGACCACGCCCGTGCCGAACTTCTGGCGGGTTTCCGCCATTTGCAGGGCGAAGGTCGGGCAAGAGGCCTTGTCGGCCGTCAGTTCGATGAGCCGGCAGCATGCAGCGGCGGGCACGCGATCGTCCAGATTGGCGAGCGCGGCCGCATCGATCCCGACCTGCTGCGCGAGTTCGATCGGGTTCAGTCCGAGCCGCCGTGTCACATCGAAATAGCCGCCCATCGCTACCGATCGCAGCATCGTTTCCATCGCTACTCCCGCTTGAACGTGCAGGCTGCCAGTTCGCATCTGCCACAGGCCAGGGTTTTCACGCAGTGGCATGCAACGCTAAAACAATGGCGCCCAATCACAAAAGTGTAGCGCGTGATTCCCGTACTGTGCGGATAACGGTCAGGTGTTGTTGCAGATGCGATGCGACACCGAAAACCATCACCCCGCACTGGAGAACCAAGATGCAGTTTCTCGACGATTCGCTCCACCCGGAGAACCAGGACAAGGTCGTCATCACCACCGCCCCGTATGGTCCGGAGTGGATGCCCGATGACTTCCCCGAAGACATTCCGGTGACGATGGAGCAACAGGTCCAGAAGGCCGTCGATTGCTATAACGCCGGTGCCACGGTGCTTCACCTGCACGTGCGCGAACTGGACGGCAAGGGTTCGAAGCGTCTGTCGAAGTTCAACGAACTGATCGCGGGCGTGCGTTCCGCCGTGCCCGACATGATCATCCAGGTGGGTGGCTCGATATCGTTCGCACCGGAAGACGACGGACAGGCCGCGAAGTGGCTCTCCGACGATACGCGTCACATGCTCGCCGATCTCGACCCGAAACCGGACCAGGTGACGGTCGCGATCAACACGACGCAAATGAACATCATGGAGCTGCTTTATCCGGAGTACCTGGCAGGCACGTCGCTGTCGAACCCCGCGTTCATGGCTGCCTACAGCGAGATGACCGTGCCTGCGGGCCCGGCATGGGTCGAGGAACATCTGCGCCGCCTGCAGGCATCGGGCATTCAGCCGCACTTCCAGCTCACGGGCATCCACGCGCTCGAAACGCTCGAGCGTCTGGTGCGCAAGGGCGTCTACAAGGGTCCGCTGAACCTGACGTGGATCGGCATCGGCGGCGGCTTCGACGGTCCGAATCCGTTCAATTTCTTCAACTTCGTGCATCGCGCGCCGGATGGCTGCACGCTCACTGCCGAGTCGTTGCTGAAGAACGTGTTGCCGTTCAACATGATGGCAATGGCGATGGGCCTGCATCCTCGCTGCGGTATCGAAGACACGATCATCGACCAGCACGGCAACCGCTTCACGTCGGTGCAGCAGATCGAGCAGTGCGTGCGTGTGGCGCGCGAACTCGGGCGCGACATCGCCACCGGCAAGGAGGCACGCGAGATCTACCGCATCGGCGTGCAGTACGAGACGGCCGATGAGACGCTCGCTGCCAACGGCATGGCGCCGAACCGCGAGGCGGGCGTCAGGAACTTGCCGCTGCGCGCGGCGTGACGGGTGGGCGTGCAACCCAGATGTCGCTTGTCGCGGCCTTCGAAGGTCGGGTTCCCCGGCTAGCGCCGGGGAACGAACTGCGATATTCATAACCGGTCGCCGTGACCTGCGGGCAGAGGCGGCCGCCATCAAGCGGGACGAAGGAGACACATCATGCTCATGCAGCATGCCGAGCCCACGGCGGGCAATGTTGCCGCCACACAAACGGATGTGCGCGGCTATGCGTGGATCGTATTTGCCCTGACGGTCGGGCTGCTGCTCTCCGACTACATGTCGCGGCAAGTGCTGAATGCCGTGTTTCCGCTGCTCAAGGCCGCGTGGGGCCTTTCGGATACCCGGCTGGGCTCGCTTAGCAGCGTGGTCGCGCTGATGGTCGGCGTGCTGACCTTTCCGCTGTCGGTGCTTGCCGATCGCTGGGGCCGCGTGAAAAGCATTGTCCTGATGGCGGCGATGTGGAGTCTCGCGACGCTGGGCTGCGCGATCTCGACGAACTACGGCGAGATGCTGCTGGCGCGGGCGTTCGTCGGTATCGGCGAGGCTGCCTATGGCAGTGTCGGGATCGCAGTGGTCCTGAGCATTTTCCCCGCACGGCTGCGCGCCACGCTGACGGGCACGTTCATGGCGGGTGGCGCGTTCGGCTCGGTGCTGGGCATGGCTCTCGGCGGCGCGGTCGCGGCCCAGATGGGCTGGCGCATGGCGTTCGGCGCGATGGCGGCGCTGGGGATCGTGCTGGTGATCGTCTACCGGCTGGTCGTTACCGAAAAGCGTCTCGCCCGGCTGCAGCCGGCAAGCCTGAACAAGGCGGAAGGGCTCGGCGTGCGGATGAGCCTGCGCGCGTTGATGAAGGGGCTGTTCTCGACGAAGTCCGTCGTGTGCGCCTATGTCGGCAGCGGTATCCATCTGCTGGTTCCCGCCGCTGTCTGGGCGTGGATGCCGAGCTTCCTGAATCGCTACTACGGCATGCCCACCGGCAAGGCTGCAACGAGCGCGGCAGTGTTCGTGCTGGTGACGGGCGTCGGCATGGTAGTGTGCGGCGCGCTCGCGGACCGCCTCAGCAAGCAGGGACGCGAACGCAAGTGGGCCGCCGCGATCGCCTTTTGCCTCGTGTGCTTCACGCTGCTCGCGATCGGCTTTCGGATGCCCGCGGGTCCGCTGCAACTGATCGTGATCGGTGTCGGCATGTTTTTCTGCGCAGGCGCGAGCGGTCCGTCGGGTGCGATGGTGGCCAACCTCACGCCGCCGTCGATCCACGCCTCGGCATTTGCGACCCTGACGCTCGCGAACAACCTGCTGGGTCTGGCGCCCGCCGCAGTGCTCACGGGCGTCATGGCCGACCGGCTCGGACTGCTTGGCGCATTGCAACTCGTGCCGTTTGCGCCGCTCGTCGCCGCGATTGCATTCTTTATCGGCAAGCGGAATTACGCTCGCGACCTCGATCGTCTCAATACGCTGCGTGAAGAAGCCGCACGCTGATTGATCGATGGCAGCGCGTGCGTGATGACGCAGGCAAGAAACGATGTGTAGTTTGAGTAATGAACAGGAGATTCAACATGGCAAAGGCAGTGCGCTTCCATGAAACGGGTGGTCCCGAAGTCTTGCGCTACGAGGACGTGGAAGTGGGCGACCCCGGCCCAGGACAGGTCCGCCTGCGTCACGAGGCAGTGGGTCTGAATTTCGCCGACACGTATTTCCGCAGCGGCCTCTATCCCGTCCCACTCCCTGCAGGCATGGGCGTCGAGGCGGCGGGCGTGGTCGAATCGATTGGCCCGGATGTGACGAACGTCGCGGTGGGCGATCGCGTGACCTACACCGGCTTCGTCAATACGCTCGGCGCCTATAGCACCGAACGCCTCGTTCCCGCCGGTCCGCTCATCAAGCTGCCCGATGCGATCTCCAGCGAAACGGCGGCTGGCATGACCATGCGCGGCCTGACGGCGGCGTATCTGATGCGCCGTATCTACGGCTTCAAGCCGGGCGACGTCATCCTGCTGCACGCGGCTGCGGGTGGCGTTGGGCTGATCGTGTCGCAATGGGCGAAGCTGCTGGGCCTGACCGTGATCGGCACGGTTTCGACGGAAGCCAAGGGCGAGGTTGCCCGTGCGCATGGCTGCGACCATATCGTCTACTACGGCCGGGAGAACGTCGCGAAGCGCGTGCGCGAACTCACGGACGGCGTGGGCGTGAACGTGGTGTTCGACAGCGTCGGCAAGGATACCTTCGAGGCTTCGCTCGATTCGCTCAAGCGTCGCGGTCTGATGGTCTGCGTCGGCACGGCTTCGGGTCCGATTCCGCCGCTCAATCCGCAGATGCTGGCGGTGAAAGGCTCGCTCTATCTGACGCGCCCGGCGCTGGCCGACTATATCGCCGATCCGGTCGAAAAGAACGAACTGGCAGGCGAAATCTTCGGGCATATCGCCGCGGGCCGGATCAGGATCGAACTCAACCAGCGTTACGCACTCGAGGACGCAGCGCAAGCGCACCGCGACCTGGAAGCGCGCAAGACGACCGGCTCGTCGGTCTTCGTCATCTGAGGAACAAGTCATGCGAGTCGAACCCTTGACGTGCACGATCGGCGCCGAACTGACGGGCGTGCAGCTCGCCGATGCGATCCACGATGACGGCCTGTTCGCGCAGATCCGCGCGGCGCTGCTGACACACCGCGTGATCTTCCTGCGCGACCAGGACATCACGCGCGCCCAGCATGTGGCGTTCGCGCGGCGCTTCGGCGAACTGGAAGATCATCCCGTCGCAGGCAGCGACCCGGATCATCCCGGCCTCGTGCGCATCTACAAGAATCCGGAGCAGCCCAACGACCGCTACGAGAACGCGTGGCATGCCGACGCCACTTGGCGGGAAGCGCCGCAGTTCGGCGCGGTGCTGCGCTGCGTGGAGTGTCCGCCCGTGGGCGGCGACACGATGTGGGCGAACATGGTCCTCGCCTATGAGAACCTGCCCGAGCACATCAAGACGCAGATCGCGGACTTGCGTGCCCGGCATAGCATCGAGGCGAGTTTCGGCGCGGCGATGCCCGTCGAGAAACGCCTCGCACTGAAGGCGCAGTTCCCGGACGCGGAGCACCCGGTGGTGCGCACGCACCCGGAAACGGGCGAGAAGGTGTTGTTCGTGAACGCCTTCACCACGCATTTCACCAACTATCACACGGCGGCGCGGGTGCGCTTCGGACAGGACGCGAATCCCGGCGCGGGCGATCTGCTGCGCTATCTGATCAGCCAGGCGTACATACCCGAATACCAGGTGCGCTGGCGCTGGAAACCGAACAGCATCGCTATCTGGGACAACCGCAGCACGCAACACTATGCGGTGATGGACTACCCGCCGAGCCATCGCAAGATGGAGCGTGCGGGGATCATCGGCGACAAGCCGTATTGACGGGAAAGGCAAGCTTGTCATGACTCCCGTTTTCACACCCACCGTTCTGATCGTGCCGGGCTTGCGCGATCACGTCGCCGGGCATTGGCAAACGCTGCTCGCGCAGACGCTGCCGAACGCGGCTTGCGTGCCGCCGCTCGAACACGACGGGCTCAGTTGCGCGGCGCGTGTCGCGGCACTCGATGCGGCGCTCGCGAAGATCGATGGCCCGGTCATTCTGGTCGCACATAGCGCGGGCGTGATGATCACGGTGCATTGGGCGAGGCAGCACGACCGCAAGATTCACGGCGCGCTGCTCGCCGCGCCTGCCGACCTCGAAACGCCGCTGCCGGCCGGCTATCCGGGTTTCGATGTGCTCGCAGCGAACGGCTGGCATCCCATTCCGCGCGAACGGCTGCCGTTTCCGAGCATCGTCGGTGCGAGCCGTAACGATCCGCTCGCGCAGTTCGAGCGTGTGCAAGGGATGGCGTGTGACTGGGGCAGCCGTCTCGTCGATCTCGGCGAAGTCGGCCATCTCAATCCCGCTGCGGGCTTTGGAGAATGGCCGCGGGCGACGACGCTGATCGGCGAGTTGCTCTGATCTGACTGTCACCTCATTTGGCAAGGAAAGGAGCCTGCGATGTCACGTCAGGTAGGGATCGGTGTTGCCGGCGAAATCGGGCCGGGCCAGCGCAAGCGGGTATTCGTCGACGGTCGCTGCATCGTGGTCTTCAACGTCGACGGCGCGATTTACGCGATCGACGACTCGTGCCCGCACAACGGCGCGTCGCTCGGGAATGGGCAGATGGAAGGGTCCATGCTGCGCTGTCCCGCACACGGCCTGCGCTTCGATCTGCGCACGGGATGCACGCCCGGCGCGGGCAGCTTGAGGCTCACCGCGTTTGCTGTCGCGACGGTCGGTTCGAAGCTGGTCCTGAATCTCGACGAACAGGGCGCGGCGCCGGTGGACGGCACAGACGGCACAGACGGCACAGACGGTACAGACGGTACAGACGGTACAGACGGTACAGACGGTACAGACGGCAAGGCAGCAGGGCAACCGGAAGCGCGGCAATGCGCGACCAGACAGGAGAAGCAACAATGCAAGGTTTGATGATGCAGCAGCCGCTGCTGGTGGCGTCGCTGCTGACGCACGCGGAACGCCATCACGGCGGGCGGGAGATCGTGTCGCGACGCGTCGAAGGCGATATTCACCGCTATTCGTACCGGGATCTGGCGCAACGCGCGCGCCGCATGGCCAATGCGCTGGCGGCTCTCGACGTCGGGCATGGCGAGCGGGTTGCGACGCTCGCGTGGAATGGCTATCGCCATATGGAGCTTTACTTCGCCGTGTCGGGCTCCGGCGCCGTGTTGCATACGCTCAACCCGCGGCTGCATGTCGATCAGCTCGCCTACATCATCGAGCACGCGCAGGATCGCGTGGTGTTCTTCGACCTCACGTTCCTGCCGTTGATCGAGAGCGTCGCGCCGCGCGTGAAAAGCCCGAAGCTCTTCGTCGCGATGACCGATCGGGCGCACATGCCGCAAACGCACGGCCTGTCCACGATGCTGTTGTGCTACGAAGACCTCGTCGATCTTCACGACGATGTGTTCGAATGGCCATTGCTCGACGAAAACAGCGCCTCGTCGCTGTGCTACACGTCGGGCACCACGGGCAACCCGAAAGGCGTGCTGTACAGCCACCGCTCGACCGTGCTGCACACCTATGCGGCGGCGTTGCCCGATTCGCTCAACTGCTCGGCGCGCGATGCGATTCTCCCCGTCGTGCCGATGTTCCATGTGAACGCGTGGGGATTGCCGTATATCGCGTGCATGGTCGGCGCGAAGCTGGTGTTTCCGGGCCCGGCGCTCGACGGTCAATCCCTCTACGAACTGATCGAAGCCGAGCAGGTCACGCTGTCGGCGGGTGTGCCGACGGTCTGGCAGGGTCTGCTCGCACACGTCGACGCGATCAAGGGCGCGTTCTCGCACATGAGGCGCACGATCGTCGGCGGCGCTGCGTGTTCGACGGCGATGACGGCGGCGTTCAGGGAGTCGCATCGCGTCGAGGTCCTGCACGCCTGGGGCATGACGGAATTGAGCCCGGTCGGCACGGTCTGCAGCCTCAAGGCGCATCAGCTCTCGCTGCCTGGCTGCAAGCGTTACGAGGTGCAGGCGAAGCAGGGGCGCGCGGTGTTCGGCATCGACATGAAGATCGTCGATGCGGATGGCGCCGCGTTGCCGTGGGACGGCGTCGCGGCGGGCGATCTGCTGGTGCGGGGCCCATGGGTCGCGCGGGAGTACTTTGGCAGCGAAGGGCAGCCGCCGCTGCGCGACGGCTGGTTTCCGACGGGCGATATCGCAAGGATCGACGCCGACGGTTTCATGCAGATCACCGATCGCAGCAAGGACGTCATCAAGTCGGGCGGGGAATGGATCAGTTCGACCGACATCGAAAACGTCGCGTGCCTGCATCCCGACGTCGCGACTGCCGTCTGCATTGCCGCGCGCCATGTGAAGTGGGACGAACGGCCGTTGCTGCTGGTCGTGAAAAAGCCGGGAAGCGGGCTGGACGCGAACGGACTGCTCGCGTTCCTCGACGGGCGCGTGGCGCGCTGGTGGAAACCCGACGCGGTGGTGTTCATCGATACCGTGCCCGTCGGCGCGACGGGCAAAGTGCTCAAGAACCAGCTGAGAGATCGGTTCGCAGACTATTACCTGACGGCCTGACACGCGACGCGGCGCGGTACGCGTACTTTCAATCAAGAAACGACCGGGAACATCCCGGCATGTATGGAACCAGAGGAGACGGAATGAAACTGAAGTCATGCTGCGCTGCTGCGCTGGCGGTTTTCGCCACGGCAGCCCATGCGCAATCGTCGGTGACGCTGTATGGCGTGATCGACACCGGGATGCTGTATCAGAGCACGTCGGCGGCGACCTTTCAGCCGCATGCGCCGAACCTTGGCCACGTTTATCAGCTCAAGGACGGCGGTATCTACGCCAGCTTCTGGGGGCTCAAGGGAAGCGAGGATCTCGGCGGCGGCTACAAGATCAACTTCAAGCTGCAGGGCGTGTTCAATTCCACGAACGGCAAGTTCGGTCTCGCCGATACGCCGGGCACGACGGCGATCTTCAACCAGTTTGCGACGGTCGGGGTAGCCGGGCCATTCGGCACGTTCGACGCCGGGCGGCAGATCATCCCGATGATCTACGCGATGGCCGAAACCGACGTGCGCGGCGCGCAGTATTTCGGCAGTATCCTGACTGCGTGGCTGGGCATGAATCAGGCGGCCGGCTGGCCCGGCACGAGTACCAACGCGCCGATCGGCGCCCTGTATGACAGCAACGCGCTCGTCTACAATTCGCCGAAATTCTATGGGGCCTCGGTTGCGCTGGAGTATGCGCCGGGCGGCGTCGGCGGTCAGTTCCAGGGCGGCACGCGTGAATCCGCCGTGCTCAAGTATTCGAACTACGGTCTGAACCTGTCTGCCGTGTACTACAACGGACACGACACGAACCCGTTCCCGCTGACCTATCCGGCCGCGCCCGCCGTGCCCGCGACAGGTCTTGCCAATAACCGTTTCTACTACTTCGGCGCGATGTACACGATCAGCGGGTTTTCGCTATCCGCGTCTTACGGCGTCGGCAAGAATCCAGCGAAGAGCAACACCGCCGACTTCGAAATGATATCGGGCGGTCTTGGCTACCAGTTCAATCCTCGCTTCAAGGTCACGTCCGGCTACTACTACCTGAAAGACCGGAACCATTCAGCGAACCACTCGAGCGAATTTGCAGTGGGCGCCGAATACAGCCTGTCGCAGAGGACCAGGGCTTACGCGCAGGTCGGCTATGTCGACAACAAGGGGACCATGAACCAGACGATTATCTACGGCGCGCCGGTTGCGCCGGGAGAGTCGACCACTGCGGCGATGATCGGCATTCGCCATACGTTCTGAGTCCGCCACGGAGATCAACGGGAGTATTCGATGAAAAGCAATTACGTAGTTCAACTGGCCGTCGTGGCATCGCTCGTCGCAGCATCCATGAGTGCCTGGTGCCAGTCGGGGCAGCCGGCGAAGGCGCCCGCCAGCGTACCGGGCACATCCGCGACGACGGCGTCCGGTGCGGCTGCACCCGCAACAGGCAGGAAAGCGGATCGGGCGCTGCGCCGGAAGGTGTATGCCGCCATCGGGAAGCAGAAGGAGATCAGCGCCGGGGATATCAGCGTCACGGCGAAAGACGGCGCGATAACGTTGAACGGCTCGGTGGCCGATGCGTCGCAGATCGACAAGGTCGTGGAGATCGCCAAAGGCGTTCCGGGCGTGACGTCGGTGACCAACAAACTGGTCGTGAAGAAGCCTTTCGGCGGGATGTAGGCAAACGCTGGCGGCGGCGTGCGGGTTGCTCTTCGTCGCCGTGGCCTCGCATCACGACATCAGGCGGGCAAGTTCTGTCGTGAACGGCTGCGCCGAAGAGCGAGCATTACGCGCTGCCGT
Organism: Paraburkholderia caribensis; assembly: GCF_002902945.1. Taxonomy (NCBI): domain Bacteria; kingdom Pseudomonadati; phylum Pseudomonadota; class Betaproteobacteria; order Burkholderiales; family Burkholderiaceae; genus Paraburkholderia; species Paraburkholderia caribensis. Next base: position 1,667,992 of record NZ_CP026102.1, on the reverse strand, counting down.
CGGATCGCGGTCGAACACGCGCGGCATCATGATGTCAGCGTCAACCGTAGTATCTGACGCTGTTTCTTGAATGCATCGGCAACCTGCGGAAGGGGAGCTATGCTTTACTTTCAGTCGTAGCTATCTGAATGTCGATGTCAGGTTCAAGCGGCGACGGCATTCGCGTGCGTATGTGCATTGCTGATCGCCGTATCCGGTCGAGGGGAATCGCGATGACGCCATGGAGCAAACGGTACTTTCACGCAGACTCGGGAAACGCCGTCGGGCCCGGGCCCGCGGCTCGCGAACGTTTCGACGTCGCGCGCATCCTGCGCATCGGCCTTTGGGCGTTCCTGCTGCCGCTGGCGGGATGTCCCTACTACGCGGCGCCGCCAGGAACCGTCGTGATGACGCCAGCCAGCTACGATCGGTCGTTTGCCGCTGCGTCGGGCGCCATGCATGACGAGGGCGTGACGGTCACCGTCCAGGACCCGGGCAGCGGCAACGTCGTCGGCACGCTCGATGGCAGCACCGTGACGGCGAGCGTACGCCAGCAAGCCGACGGCAGCGTGGTCGTGCAGTTCAACTCACGCGACGCGCGTGACCCCACGCTGCTCGACCGCATTTCGCGCAGCTACGATCGGCGCATGGGGCGCTGAGGGTCTTGCGCCTCGGCATGACGGCCTCTCGTATCGCTCTCGTATCGCTCTCGTATCGCCTTACTGGTCGTCGCACTGGCGACCGCGACGTTGGCGGCAATGAGCGTAGAAAGACGCCGGCTGCCGCCACGGGGTCACGCGGCACACCAATCGGCTGGCCTGCGTCTTTTCAAGGCTGCACCTTCGCCCAGCCGGGTCCGGGATCGAACGAGGAAATCGCCTTCGCCTTCGCCGCGCTATCGGGACCGAGATCGCGTTCGTAGACCTGGCCTGCATGGCTGACCATGAAGCTCTTGATGCCCGTGTCGCCGTAGCGCACGGGCCATGCGAGAACGGCGAAGCCACCGAACAGCTTGCCATGCGCGACATAGTCGTAGGCACCGCCCGGCGCATGCGGACCTTGCGACGTCAGCAGCTTGTAGTGGTAGCCGTGGTATCCGGCATCCGCGGCGTGGCGAGTGGCCGCCTGCACGAAAGCCGGGCCGAGCGGACTAGGAGGCGCGTCGGGCTCGGTCGGCCAGTAGAGGCCGTCGTGCTTTCCCGGCGAACTCGACAGTTTCGACGCATACCTGAGCAGGCCGACTCCATCGTGATCGGTGAGGGCATATTCGCGCTGCGCGTCGTAGATCGCGAGCATCGTCTGAATGACGGCGAGTTCGTTTCGGCCGATGCGCCGCAAGCGCATTTCCTCCGCGCCCGCCTGCATGTCGAAGTGCCATCCTTTCGCACCCTTCACGAGTGGAACAGGAAACGTCCACCCGTCGTTGCCGACGGTAATACGGGCGTGATTGTCGCCGGTCTGCTCGACCTGGTGCGCCTTGCCCCATTCGTCGAGGAAGCGGCTGCGGATGTCGGCGCCGACGGGCGGAATCAGATCGCGAAAGTCGCGCCCGAAAATGGATTGCAGTGTCGCCTCGTCGTTGTTCGTGACGGCTTCGCCGAATGCGTTCATCGCGGCATCGGGCGTGTTGAAGTCCTTCTCGGCGTGCGCCGCCGTCAATGTGGCGAAACACAGTGCACAGCCAACGGCAAAGGTGCGCACGATGCCCGCAAGCCATGCCGGACGAAATCTTGAGGTGGATTTCATGCTCGTGTCTCCCTAGCGTCTTCCGCCGCGCCCGCCACCCGCTCGCATGCCGCCGCCGGCCGGGCGGCTGAAGCCCGAGCCCTGCATGCTGGAGCGTCCCCGGTCATAGCTGCGTTGCGTGGCGCCGCCTGCGCCTACGCCCTGAAATGCGTTGTCGCGGCCGCCGCTGACGCCGCCACCGCCACCCACGCGATCGCTGGCGCGCGAAAAGTCGCTGGTGCCCGCGCGGTTCGCGCCGCCGCCGAAATTGCCGCCAGCGGATCTGTCAACGCCCCCCACGCCACCCCGGTCCCCTGTCCGATCGCCCGCCCGATCGCCCGTCCGATCTCCCAGATTCGAGCGGTCCGCGACCGATGCGCGATTGCCTGCGTTCCCCCGGTCGGCTGTATTGGCGCGTCCACCTGCGCCCGCGTCACGCCCGCGGAAATCATTGCGTCCCTCGGCGCCCCCGACATTGCGCGAATACTTCTCACGGGTCGCATTGTCGCGATACGCCACGCCCTGGCGATGACTGCCGTCGTGTTGCCAGCGTCCACCTTCCACCTTGGTGCGGTCGAAGTTACGATCGATGTTCGCGGCCTTGTTGACGTTGATGTTGACGTCGCCGCCGCCCCAGTTGCAGTTGCTGAAGATCGCACCTGCCGCGGCGAGCCCGATGCCCCATGCGAACCCCGTCATCAGCGCCGCGCCCGGATAGTAGGCCGGGTAGGGCGGCCAGTAGGTCGGTGGATAGGCGGGATAACTCCAGGCACCGTAGACGACGGTCGGGTTGTAGGCGGGCACGTAGATTACCTGCGGATTCGCGGGCTCGATCTTCACGATGGTCTGGCCACCCGCAGGTGCCGGTTCGACGACCACGTTCTGCTGTTCGTTCGACTTGAGGTTGCCCGAGTCTTTCGCGCGGGCGCGCAGTCGCTGCACGGCGGCGAACACTTCCTTTTGTTGCGCGAGAAATGCGTCGCCGAGTTTCTGGGTCCAGTCGAGCTTGTCATTCATCGGTTCGAGAATCTGTGGGAACGCGACGAGCGATTTCACGCTGACATCCCACGGCTGGTTTTCGACGGCCTTCACGGCAGCGTCGCCCTTGACGTTGGGATTGGCCTTGACCCAGCGTGCCGCGTGCACGATCTCCAGCGGATAGGTCGATGCCATCAATACCTGCGACAGCACGGAATCGGGATACAGCGCGATCGGCGCGACCAGCGCCTCGATTTCCTCCGGCTTGAATGCTTCGGCAGGCGCAGGCTGCTCGTTTTGGGCACGTGCGGAGCCCGCTCCGAGCGCCAGCACGACAAGCAGCCAAAGACACGTGGCTTTGGCCCGTCGTAGATTCCACGAGGACATGGCCGCTCCTTCAGACTGGATGACAGGAACTTCGACGAACGGTCCTGTTGCGACTGATGGCAGATTGCACAATGGCTTGCGGATATTGCGGCGTCTTCTCAATATGATGTTAGAACATCTATCGGCGCTTGCGATGCAAATAGTCAGTGCTTCCGGGCGCAGGGCAAACTGGGCGGCGATTGACGACGGCGCTGGCGTGCCTGACATCTCTGCTTCGCGACGGGTTCATGCTTCATCGCATCCGATCAGTAGACGAAGCGTAACGGCTCACCGCTCGTGAACCGGGGTAGCGATATGTTTTCGGTAAGGGGCTGTCACGCGACGAACTAGCGCCGGCCGCCGCGTGCGCCTCCGCCTCCGCCGCCTCGGGCTGCGCCGCTCCCGCGGTTGAAGTTCGAAGACTGCGCGCTCGCGTGCCCGCGATTGAAGTCCCGCTGCGTCGCCGCCGCGCCCCCGCCGACACCCTGGAATGCCGAGTCGCGGCCGCCGCCCGCGTACCCGCCTGCGCCGCCGTAACCGGTTTGCGCGCTCGACGAGCGCGCGCGAGTGGGCGTTTGCGCTCCATGGCTCGCCGTCGGCGTGCGATTGGACAGTTGTGCGCGGTCGCCGGTTGCAGCGCCGCGGTTGGCCGTCTGTGCGCGATTGTTGACGCCAGCGGTCCTGTTGGACGTCTGGGCCCGGTTGCCGGCTGTGGTGCTTCGAGCCGCCTTGTCGGCCCGGTTGCCGGCGCCCGCGTTGCGGCCCGCACGGTTGGCCGTCGTCACATTGTTCTGACGATCCGCGCGATTTGCGGCTTCGGCCCGATTGGCGACCCCCGCACGCTCCGTAGCGCCGCCGGTGCGGCCGCGATAGTCGCGTCGCGCGTCGGCGCCCTGCACACCGTTCGCGTACCGGTTGCGAGTCGCATTGTCACGATAGGCGACACCCTGACGATGCCCCGCATCGTGTTTCCATTTGCCGCCCTCCACCTTGGTGCGGTCGAAGTTGCGGTCGATGTTGGCGGCCTTGTTCACGTTGATGTTGACGTCGCCGCCGCCCCAGTTGCAGTTGCTGAAGATCGCGCCTGCCGCAGCGATACCGAGCCCCCACGCGAATCCGCTCGCGAGCGCGGCGCCGGGATAATAGGCGGGATACGGCGGCCAGTAGGTGGGCGGATAGGCGGGAGCGCTCCAGCCGCCGTAGACGACGGTCGGGTTGTAGGAGGGCACGTAGACGACCTGGGGATTGGATGGCTCGATGCGCACGATGGTTTGTTGCGCCGGCACGGGCTGGCCGTTCGCACTCGGGGCGGGTGCTTCGACAATGACCTTCTGTTGTTCGTTAGACGCCAGATGTCCGGCTTTTTGCGCACGTATCCTCAAGCGCTGCACAGCGTCGAGCACGTCCTTTTCATTTGCGAGGAATGCATCGCCAAGCCTCTGCGTCCAGTCGAGCTTGTCATTCATCGGTACAAGAACCTGCGGAAAAGCCACCAGCGACTTGACGCTGACGTCCCATGGCTGGTCTTGCACTGCTTGCACGGCAGCGTCGCCCTTCAGGTCCTTGTGCGTCTTCACCCAGCGGGCAGCGTGCACGATCTCGAGCGGATATGTCGACGCCATCAGGACTTGCGATAGCAGCGAGTCGGGATAGAGCGCGATCGGTGCGACCAACGCCTCGATTTCTTCCGGCGGGAATGGCTGGGCCTGAGGCTGCGGCACGGAGGCCGCGAGCGGCGCCGACGCCACGGCCGCGATCGAGGCCGTGGCGGGAGCAGAAGCTGGTGCGGAGGCTGGCGCGGAAGCAGGCGCCGAAGCGGCTTGCGTCTGGGTCTGCTGCTCCTGCTGTTTCGATGGACAGCCCGCCAACAGGACGACGAGGCTGCTGCTCAACAGTCGTGTAATCCTTATCGACATGGCCACCCCTGTTTATCCGTCAGGCGGCGTCTACCGCACAAGGCCGCATGAGAAGCAGATGAGTCCGCTGACCAGTAGAGATTGATGCGACGCTGCACGACGAGCCGATGATGATTTACTCATTAGATTAGTACTCGATGCACGATCGGTACAGTTAGATCCAGTCGGGTCCAATACTGCAATTCCGGAAGATGACAGGCGCGCACGAAGTACTCCATCGACAGGTTGGCGGGATCGCGGCATTCAACTAGAGTCATCGAGACAAGAAGCGCATATCGCGCGCTGCGTTCGATCTCATATGCCTTCACGCACCATCTTTACTGAAACAATCCGGCCAATGGATTCGCTTTTCGCATTGTTCGCGATGCCTGTTTCGGGTAGTGGCGCTGATGTGTCGCCCGCATGGGTTGGCTGCGTCGGTTGGGGGCATCGCGTGTCGACAGATTGACGAAGCGGATGTGAACCACCACGATAAAGGATGAGCCGCGCTTCGGCAGCCCGGCATGAATCGAAAGCCGCGAGCGGCCGCCGGGCGGTAGTGTGGCCGTGGCGCGGCTCCCGTTGGAGACTGGCCGCCACCAAAGTAAAGCAACTGCACGCGTCAATTGACGGGAGGGCTTGATGCGGTTTCGCACCATTGAGTCAGCTTGCAGTCTCGAGGACGGTCGCCAGGCCAGACTGGCGACGGCCATCTTCCGGCGGCCACGGCCGCGTTACACGTTATGCCTGGCGATGGGCACGGGCCTGATCATCGCCTTGCTGCCGCTTCCGGCTCACGCCCAGGCAGTACCGGATCAACAACTGTCGAACCGCACCGTCATCGGCGGCAACGTGAAGCGGCACGCCGATGCGGTGCTCGCCGTGATGAGCTATACGACGGTCCCGGATGTCACCACCAGTTCGCTTTCGATCAACAATGCTACTTCCGGAAATCCTGGCTTCGGTCAGTCGCAACTGGGGGGCGGGTTTACGATCAGCAGGTCCTTTCCGTTGTACGTCGAGGGCACGCTCGCGTACAGCCGCTACGACCCGATGTTCGTCGCCACGGACGGAGCCGATCAGCGCACATTGCCAACCCGGTGGAACACGTTCAGCAGCACGGTCGGGATCGGATGGGACTTCCGGATCACCGATGAACTCGTATTCCGTCCGATTCTCAACGGCACGATCGGGCGCGTATCGAGCGATCTGAAGATCGGGCAGTCTGTCGTCAACCGTGTGACCGACAGCAACCTTCAGTTCCTGAACAATGGATCGCTGGATGCATATGGCTATGGCGGCTCGCTCGTGCTCGACTTCGAACACTACCGCGCAACCTATGAGATCGACGCTGAATTGCGCGCGACCGATATCTATCTGCGCAGCTTCGGCGGCTCGTCGGAGGCTGTTCAGGGTTCGGCCACGGCGCAACAGGTGAGCCTGTGGACGCGCTGGCGCGCGCCGACAGGCTGGCATGCACTCGACCGGCCGGTCCGCTATGTACTGGAATTCGCCTACTCGCATTACTTCGGCGACAGCGCCGGGGTGCTCGGTTTCAACGATCTCACGTCATTGGGCGTTGGACTCGAACTCGACAGCAGCAAGTATCCGATCGTCATCACCCGCACGCGTGCTCTCGTGAGATACGTCTTTGGACACAACGTGCACGGCGTGTCGTTCGGGTTCGCCGTGAGTTTCTAAGGTATCGGCGCAACGCTCATCTCGTCAGCGAAGGAGTCGTTGACCGCACCGGGAGTCGGTATAAACCCTGAATCGCGCGATGCAAGGAGCGGCTGCCGGGCGTTGACGGGCTGGCGCGACGTCCTGCACGAAATGCGTGCACGCATTCCGGTGGTGGACTTCGAGAGGCGGCGCAATGCGGACAGCCAGGGGCGCGTATGATGAAATACCCCGTTCGGGCTCGTCTCCGATCGACATGCGACAGTGCGGTTGAGTCGGGTACTGCATTCGGCAGCGCTCATGCTCAACGCTTATCCGACCCGATGCGGCAGCGCCGGCGCGTAAGTCACGGCCGGGCGCGAGCATCGATGTGCGAGAGGGCATCTCATGCTGCAGCCATTTGCATCATCCGATCCATTCACCATGGGCGTCGAACTCGAAGTTCAGGTCGTCAATACCCATGACTACAACTTGACGAAGGCGGCGACGGAGTTACTGAACCGGGTGAGCGAACAGAGCTTCGCAGGCGCGATCAAGCCGGAGACAACCGAGGGGATGATCGAGTTGTCGACAGGCATATGCCAGAACTTCGACCAGGCGAGGCGCGAATTGCAGGGGCTTCGCGATACCCTGGTCCGGGCCGCCGACTTTCTGAATGTCGGGGTCTGCGGCGGCGGCACGAATTTTTTCCAGAACTGGTACGACCAGCGTTCCGACGGGCGCGAGCGCTCCGAATATCTGATGGGGCTATATGGCGCGCTATACCAGCAGTTCACGATCTTTGGCCAGCACGTGCATGTAGGCTGCCCGGATCCCGATTCGGCGCTCGTTCTGTTGCATTCGCTGTCGCGTTACGTTCCGCACTTCATTGCGCTGGCTGCTTCCTCGCCGTATGTGCAGGGCAGTGACACGAAGTTTCAGTGCGCCCGGCTCAATTCGGTTGCGCCTTTTCCTTTGTCGGGACGCGCGCCCTTCGTGACGACGTGGTCCGAGTTCGAAGCCTATTTCGAGCGCATGGCGAAGACGGGCCTCGTCAATAGCCTGAAGGATTTCTACTGGGATATACGTCCAAGCCCGGGATACGGCACGATCGAGATACGCGTCATGGATACGCCGCTACGCATCGAATGGGCCGCCGCGATCGCTGCTTATATCCAGGCGGTTGCGCGCTATCTGCTGGTCGATAAGCCTGTGCACCTCAGCGAGCGCGATTACGAAGTGTATCGGACGAACCGGTTCATGGCCTGCCGCTATGGTCTGGACGGTCTATGCGTGAATCCGGAGACTGGGCATCGCGGTCCGATTCGAGACGACATTCTCGTCACGCTGGACGCCGTCGCTGAGCATGCGCGCATACTCGGCGCGGAGGAAGGTATCGATATCGTCAGGCGTACCGTGACTGAAGGTGTCAGCGACGCAATGTGGCTGCGCCGAATCTACGGCGTGCACAATTCGTTGCATGAGGTCGCGCGCCAGCAATGTCAGGTCTGGCGCGGCGCGCAGATGCCGGCATAGACGCCGGCTTGTGTAGACAGCGGCAGGGCACGTCCGCTGCACCCATGGGTGATAGCGGATATCGTAGCCGGCATGCATCGGTTCCCGGATGCGAGGCTACGGAGGTAGCGCCATGGATCTGCCGACAGATTTCCAGTTGCGAGAAATTCCGCTCAAACACGGGCCTGGCGCCATGCCTGCCATTGGGTTCGGCACGCTGATTCCCGATGCAGCCACGACCAGGACGGCTGTCTACGATGCCGTAATGCAGGGGTATCGACACCTCGACTGTGCCGAGCGATATAGAAACGAGGGCGAAGTGGGAGAGGCCCTGCACAAAGGGCTCGCGGCCAGGGGGATGGCTCGTGAAGAGGTCTTTGTGACGACCAAGCTCTGGAACTCGAATCATCGGCCCGAGCGCGTTCCACTGGCTTTCGAGGCAAGCTGCAAGAAGCTCGGAACCGACTATCTGGATCTATACCTGATCCATACGCCATTTGCGTTCCAGCCGGGAGACGACCAGGACCCGCGCGACAGGAATGGCGACGTCATCTATGACGCCGGTGTCACATTGCTCGACACATGGCGCGCGATGGAAGCGCTCGTCGACGGTGGACGATGCCGGGCGATCGGGCTGTCCGACATTACGTTGAATGAACTGCAACCCCTATACGAAGCGGCAAGAATCAAACCGGCGGCGGTGCAGGTCGAAGCCCATCCGTATCTGCCGGAGACGGAGCTTCTCGAGTTCTGCAACGCGAACGGGATCATATTTCTGGCCTTTGCTCCGCTGGGACATGGGATAAGGCCTGGCCCGCTCGACGATCCCGCCGTCGCAACGATCGCCGCGCGTGTGGAGAAAACACCGGCGCAGGTTCTACTCGCCTGGGCCGTGCAACGCGGCACGGCTATGCTGACCACGCCAAAGACGGCAGCTCGCGCGCGAGAAAACTTCAATATCTCCGCGCTCCCCGCAGACGCATTCGAAGAGATCAATCAGATTCAGACCAGACGACGATACAACGAAGTCGTGAAGACGGGCACGCCGGGATTCATTCCGTCACGTCAATGAGAGCGGCTTACGGCCCTTGTTAACGAATCGCTTGACGCATCGGAGCGCTGCGGGAATGACGCGCTCTGCCGGAAACCGTATCGAGGTGTGAGTGACATGGCACGATTGCTATCGGTGAATGTTGGCCTTCCGCGCGACATCGAATGGAACGGGCGGACCGTGCATACGGGAAGCTGGAAGCTGCCCGTGCAAGGGCGGTGCGTCGCGAGGCGTCTGGGCCTTGACGGCGACGGTCAAGGGGACCTTGGCGGACATGGCGGGGAACAACGCGCGGTGCTCGCCTATCAGATCGACTCGTATCGACATTGGCAGGCGTTTCTGCACAGGAAGGAATTCGGCTTTGGACAGTTCAGCGAGAACTTCACCATCGATGGGTTGCCGGACCGTGAAGTCTGTATCGGCGACGTCTACAAGATCGGTCATGCAATTTTCGAAGTCACGCAACCGCGCGTGACCTGCTATCGCCTCGGCATCCGCATGGACGAGCCGCGCATGGCGGCCTTGTTGACCTCCAGCGGACGCCCGGGGTTCTATCTGCGCGTCCTGCAGGAAGGCGACGTCGGTGCGGGCGACGAGATCGTCAAGCTGCGAGGGGCGAAGGAGCAGATGACCGTCGAAGAGATCAATGCGCTGCTGTATTCGCCTGTCCATCCACGTGACCGGTTGGAGCGTGCAGTGTGTATCGATGCGCTGTCTCCCGGATGGCGAGCGTCGTTCAACACGCTACTCGGCGCCATCGACTCAGGCGCGACTAGCGGCAACGCGGGGCTTGCCCCCGCTGCGACGTCGAATGCGGTCACCCCAGGCTTTCGACAGCTCGGAGTCGCGGCAATCCAGCGAGAGTCCGCCGACGTTCTTTCATTCGTGTTCGAGGCAACGGATGGGCTGCCACTTCAGCAGGCTCGTCCGGGGCAATATGTGGTATTGCGTTTGAGACAGGGCGCTAAAGATCCGGCGTTCTTTCGGAGTTATTCGCTTTCAGGTGCGCCGTCGACTGGCCACTATCGCATCAGCGTGAAGCTGGAGCCGAACGGTGCGGCCGGCACCTATCTGGGCAATCGTGTTCGCGTGGGCGATACGCTCGACGTCAGCGCTCCGCGCGGGGACTTCGTTCTCAAAGAAGGCATCGGGCCCGTTGTATTGCTGAGTGCCGGAATCGGCGTGACGCCTGTCCTCTCGATGCTGCATGCGCTGTCGGTGGCGGGGTCCAGGCGACAGGTTCTCTGGATACATGCTGCCCGCGATGGCGAGCATCATCCGTTCGGCGCCGAATCCAGGCGCTTGCTCAACATGCTCGAGCACGCGCGCGGCCACGTGTGCTACAGCGCGCCGGCCGCGAGCGATCGGATGGGTGACGACTTCGACGACACGGGGCGTGTGTCGCAAACGGCGTTGGAAAAGATCGGCCTTCCCGTCGATGCCGATGTCTATCTTTGCGGGCCGGCGTCGTTCATGCACGACATGAAGGGAACGCTGGAGCGCATGGGCGTTCCGGGTTCACGACTCCACCTTGAGCGCTTCGGCGGTGTCGAGTCGTTCAATCCTGGCGTGACGGGGACGTCGGTGCGCGCTCCGCATCTGCCGCCGTCGGAGGTCGCCGAGGGGCCACTGGTGTCGTTCGCGCGCAGCGGCATCGCCGCACATTGGAATGCGCTTGCCTACCCAAGTATTCTTGAACTGGCCGAAGCCTGCGACGTGCCCGTCCGATGGTCATGCCGGTCGGGTGTATGTCACAACTGCGAGAGCGGGCTTGTTTCGGGGACGGTTGCCTATGAGCCGGAACCGCTCGACAAGCCTGCCGACGGCAATGTGCTCATCTGCTGCGCGCGACCTGCGGGAGACATCGTAGTCGATTTGTGATGTCGTTTTCGCGGTGAGGTGGACGAAAGGGGTGGCAGGGCCGGTGCATATATAAGGCGCCGGTTGCACGCGATGAAAGCCCATAAGGCAAAAGGCCCTCGTTTCCACGAGGGCCTTGGGAATCATACGGGCCGGCTCGGGACTAGCCGCCTTTTTTCAAAGCGGACCGGGCCGCTCTGCGGACGGCACTCGCCGTCGAATACGCCATTGCCTTGGCCCGATCACGCACCGCGCTCTGTCCAGGCGGATTGGGATTGAATCCAAGCCGCCTGAGGTAATAGTTGGCCCGATAGATATCCGCTCGAATAGAGTCAATAAACTGGAAATTTACGCTTAAAGTCACCGAGATATTGTCGTCGTTCTTCAACCAGTGCGGGCAGTTGACCGGAACGTGAACGCCATTTCCCGGGGCCAATCTGTACAAGCGCGATCGGTCCTGCAGTTCGGGTCTATAGTTTGGCGCGTTGTTGTCGATCGTCCAGAACTGCTCGATTTCCTCCTCCGGAAGAATCTGCCGATCTTCCCGATCAAACACGTACAAATCCTTTTCTCCGTGGATTTGAAGAATGAAATTGCATTCACGATCGATGTGATATGCCGTCACCCGCTTCGGCGACGTTATGAAAATGATGATCTCCTCATTTCTGATCTTGGATTCGATGCCGCCGCCAATCATATCCTTGACCTCTGCAATCGCATGCCGGTATAGCTCGGTGTAGGCCGGATCTCTTTGCGCATCTCTCAGGATGAACCATGCGTTTGAATCTTCCAGTTGGTCCAACGCATCCAGCGGTGAGAACGCATGATTCGTATCTTTCCATTTTTGACCCGGCGCGACGTCACCCATGTCGTAGTAGAGATCAGATGGGCGCGTTCTCAGGGTTCGCTCCGTCAACTCCATCAATTGAGAGAGTTGGAACTGCGGATGAGATGCCAGGTGATGGGCGACCTCGAAGCTCTTCCGCTCGAAACGCTCTCGAAACACTGAGGAATCTACGTCGATCCACTTGTCTGGCAATGTCGTTTCAGGGACCGGAAAACCCGCGGAGATGTCCATGCAATCACTCCTTGCAATGTGATTTCCGTAAGGAAAACGAAATATATTGTCGTCAAAGCCAAATACCGCGCAATGCGTGGGATTTGCGGAAATCGTACACCTGAGGCAAAACCGATCAAACGCGGTTCGGTGCGCTAGCGCACCCTTCTGGTTGCTGAGTTCATCGCATCGGGCGGGGTGGAGCGGATCGGCCGTATCGACGTTGAGCGCATTGCTTTGCAGCAAGCATGTCGACCATGTTGGCGAGCAGGGCGCTGCCCGGCTTTGTGCTTTTGCAGCAGACGACGGGACGTCAGCAGCGCGGACGCGCCGGGGATGCGCTGACGGCCCAGGTCGCTACACGAGCGCCGACGCGCTTCCAGCCGCACCGCAACGAGTGGTTCATAGATTTTTGATCACACCGCTCGCCAGCTTGCGCAGTTCGTCGAACTGTGTCACGAGTTCGAGGCACAGAATGAAGGCCAGCATCGCTGACGGACCTGGGCGTAGTTCGATCCATCGCAGCGCCGGAGCTGCATAGCGCACGCGGATCGCCTCTCGCGTCATGACATAAGTAATCCCGATTCCCACAGCGGCGCCCACCAGCAAGTCGGTTGGGTAGTGATAGCCGAGATAGGCGCGTGGTACGCAAATGAACAGAATGGCATAGAGAATCGCCAGCACACCGATGCCGCGCCACACGAGGAAGATGCCGGTGGCGATCGCCATCCATAGCATCGCGTGATCGCTTGGGAAGGAACTCCAGTTCGTCAGCAGTGCGTCCTTGATATTGCTGCCGGCGAAGTTCATATGCAGTTCGGTGCTATAGATGGGACGCACTCTGAACGGCAGCCAGTGAGTCAGCAGCCTTCCGACGAACAGCGCCACGACACCGCTGAGTAGCGTCGCGAGAACCATCTGTCGCCGCCATTCGCGGCGCTCGCCCTGCTGAAACCACATCCACCACAGCAGGGGTAGGAGTACGAGGCCTTTGAAGGTGTAAAGGTCAGCAATGGCTTCTATGCTGCGAGTCGCGAATTGACCGAGGTGTATGTTGGACAGATATGTTTCAATAGACGAATCGAAGCTATTCATTAGTTAGTAAGAAAGGAGCCGGTAACATCGGGATTAGCATAGCCCACCCGGTGCGCCGCATTTATGGCGCTTACTTTTCCTGACAAGTTTTACCGCGCAATTTCATCGTCGGCCTTAACTGAAGCGTACTGCGCGCGTATCCTCGCTGGGCGGCGCATGCGCGCTCTGAATTCACCGTTGAGCAGGACATTGGGTGGTTTCTGATAACTATTAAGTATGTCGAAGTAAATATAAAATTTATCCGCGATTGAAATCAGCGTTCGGGTTTATTGGGGCGAAGAATCCCTTCGTGACGGGAGGCGCATCGTTGGCGCAGGGTGCGCTGGAACGACGGTGAATGCCGACAGACGAGGCGATTTCTCACCGCCTGCCGCTTTTCCTGCAAGGAATTTGCAGCGCCGAATGTGCGCTGTCCCACCTAGCGCCCTGTCGCTGCGCCACCCGATGTTCTATCGTCGATCTGAGTCAGTGTGTTCAGACAAAATGGTGACCGGCCCGACCTCATTGCTCCCATAACCGGCGTCTTTTGACAAAAGGCATGATCCAATCGTTTTTTATCAGTCGAAAGAGCTACGGATGACGAGTGCGTCATGGCAGACGCCAGTGCTTCGCGGCGGAGCCGGCTACCCGCACCCGTCAAATGAGCAGGGGAGTTTACATTTCCAGGAGTGAATTTCGTGGAAGAACTCGACGAATTCTTCTGGAGCGACCTTCTCGATTACATCGACGAAGGGCGGGTCGTTGCAGTGGTGGATGACGGGCTGTTGCCCGTCAGTCAAGACGGTCAATCGTTGGGATTCGATGCGCTCGTAGCCACCCGCTTGGCCGAAAAGCTCCGCATCGGCCTGACTGAGTTCGACAACCCTCCGCGGCTGGACGACGTCGTCAGCCGTTACCTGCTGCTGCCGCGCGCGCGTAAGGAAGATCTGTACGTTCGCACCTCTCAGGTTGTGAGAGATCTGGCGGTCGATCCTCCTCAAGCGTTGCTGGACCTCGCTGCCGTGGCTCCGTTCGATCTGTTCGTGACGCTTTCGTTCGACGGCTTGCTGACTCGCGCGATCGACCTTGTCCGTCACGGCGGGGAATCGCGCACTTGCGTTGTGAGCTTCTCCCCGAATCGACCTGCCGATCTGCCGCTGCCTCGCGGGCGCCTCGCCGCGCCGACCGTGTTCCATCTGCTCGGCCGCCAGTCGTCAGCGCCCGATTGGGTGATCTGCGACGAGGATCGTCTGGAGTTCCTGCACGCGTTGCAGGACGACGCGCGCCGGCCGAAGCTGCTATTCGATGCGTTGCGCGACGATCACCTGTTGCTGCTCGGCTGCCGGCTCCCCGACTGGCTCGCGCGCTTCTTCCTGCGCGCGGCCAAGAACGAGCGGCTCTCGTCACCTCGCCAGACGGTCGAGTACCTGGTCGATCCAATGGCCGCGCGCGACCCGGCGCTGAAGGCTTTTCTTGCGGACTTCAGTCCGGCGACCCGCGTCGTGTCGCTGGAGCCGACCGTCTTCTGCGCCGAGTTGCGCACCCGCTGGAGCCAGCGTCACCCCACGGGCGTTGCGACGGCACCGTCGACACCCGTCGCGCCGCGCGCCATCGAGGGGGCGGTGTTCATCAGCTACTCGAGTCAGGACCTCGACGCCGTAGAAGGATTGGCGCAACAACTCGATGCTGCGGGCATCGACGTATGGTTCGATAAAAGCGAGCTCCGCGGCGGCGATGACTGGCAGCGCAACATCCGGCGCGGCGTGGACACCAGCAGCCTGTTCATGCCCGTGATTTCGCGCGCCACGGAGGACCCGAGCCGGCGGCGGGATTACTTCTGGCGCGAGTGGATGGCCGCCGACGAGCGCGCTCGCGGCATGGCGCCCGACGAGCCCTTCCTCGTCCCGGTGGTGATCGATGACACGCCCAAGTACGGCGACTGGCTTCCCGACCGCTTTCGCGCCGCCCAATGGATGACGCTGCCGGGTGCACGCACGGACGAGACGTTCGTCACGCATGTGCGCGATCTCTACCGGCGAATCTCCAGCCGCGGCCGGCGGAGCTGATATGGCCGATGATGCCTTGGACTCCCGTCACGAAGCGCTGTCGGCAGACGCGCTGACGCCGTCGCGCCCCTGGCCAGGCCTCGCGTCTTTCACGGAGGCGGACCAGTACTTCTTCCGCGGCCGCGAGAGCGAGGCGGAAGAACTGGCGCGGCTGGTGCGCCGTGAAGTGCTGACCGTCCTGTTCGGCCGCTCGGGGCTGGGCAAGACCTCGTTGCTCAATGCGGGACTTTTTCCGCGTTTGCGCGAGAATCTGCATCTGCCCGTGATGATACGTCTCGCGCACGGTGCCGCCTTGCCGCTGCGCGACCAGGTCTGGCAGGCGCTCGCCGCCGCTTGCAGCGCCGCCGGCGTCGATGCAACCGCGCCGCTGCCGCAGGCGTCGCTGTGGGAACACTTTCATCGCGCGGGCGCCGGCTTCTGGAACACCCGCAACCGGGCCGTGATTCCCGTGCTGGTTTTCGACCAGTTCGAAGAGCTGTTCACCCTCGGCCAGGTCGACGAGGAGACGCGCCGTCGCGCTGCTGCGTTCGTCAACGAGCTGTCGGACCTGATCGAGAACCGCCCGCCCGAAGCGTTGCGCCAGGCGCTCGATGCCGGTGCGGTACCCGCGCAGAGCATCGATTTCAGCCGCCGGGACTGCAAGGTCGTCCTGAGCTTTCGCGAAGACTTCCTCGCGGACGTCGAAGGCTTGCGCGCGAACATTCCGTCGCTGATGCGCAACCGCTACCGTCTGTTGCCGATGGACGGCTACCAGGCCCGTGCGGTGGTCGACAGCGGCAGCGCGCTCGTGGTGCCGGCGGTGGCTGAACGCATCATCGGTCTCGCGTGGCGCAATCGCGCCGAAGCGCCTTCGGCGGACGACTATGGCCGGATGGAGGTCGATCCCGCACTGCTGAGCGTGATCTGTAGCGAACTGAACTTGCGCCGTATCGCACAGGGTAGCGATCACATCGGTGCCGAGCTGGTGGCGAGCGCCGAGCGCGAGATACTGGTCGATTTCTATGAGCGTTCACTGCAAGATGTCGACGCGCGCGTGCGCGTGTTCATCGAGGATGAGCTGATCACGGACGCCGGCCATCGGGACAGCTATGCGCTCGAGGATGCACTCGTGCTGCCCGGTATCTCGCGCGGCGATATCGAGCGGCTCGTGGCCGGGCGGCTGCTGCGCGTCGATGAGCGCTTCGGCGTGCGCCGGCTCGAACTGACCCACGACGTGCTGACACGCGTTGTCAAGGACAGTCGCGATGCGCGGCAGGCCCGTGACGCGGCGGCGGCCGCGGCCGCGCGCGTGCGTGAGGCGTTGGAGATACAACGGCGTAACCGTCGCAACGCGATGTGGGTTGGCTTCGCGCTCGTGTTTGCAATGGCTTTGCTGGCCAGTGCCGGATACGCCGCGTACGAAGCGACGGTGCAACGAAACCGTGCCCGCATGGCGCAGAACGATGCCGTGGCCGCGAAGCAGCAGTTGGTCAAGGAGACCGAGAAATCGATCCGGGCGAAGCTCGCCATCGAGGAAGCCCAGCAACAGATGCAGCGGGCGGCAGTGGAGCTGCAAAAGATGGGCGACGCCGCCGCCGAGGCTGATCGTCGGGCCAAAGAAGCACAGGCGGTCGCGGTGAAGGATGCCGAGTTGGCGGCTATCCAGCAGAAGCGGGCGGACGAAGCCACCGCTCATGCCGGGCAACTGACTCGCGAGGCGATCATCTCCGGCGTGATTGCCAACGCCAGCGCCGAGGACGCGGAGCATCCCGATCGCGCGCTGCTGCTGGGCGCCGAAGCCAGCCGCGCCGCCCCGGTTCGGCTGGATGCGCAGCTTACGCAACTGGCGCGGCTGATTGCCGACGACGGCGTGCACAAAATGCTGCCGATCGGCGACAAGGTGACCGCGTCCGCAACCAGCCCTGACGGCAAGCGGATGGCCATGGGCACCGACGGCGGCGACGTCATCGACCTGGATCTGGTGAATTGGACCGTGCTGCGGCGTTGGCGAGGCCACGAAGCTGCCGTGCAGGCGCTGGCGTACGATCAGGACACGTCACGGCTCGTATCGGCCGATGCGAAGCATACCGTCATTGCCTGGCAAGTGCGGGATGGGAAGGAAATCGGGCGTGTCTCCGTCAGCAATGCCCCCGACATCAGCAGGATAGCCGTCAGTCACCACGGTCAGTTCGTCGCGGTTGCCGGGCATTCGTCCGTCCATGTGTTGACGATGCCCGGCGAGCCGGGTGTCCCTGTGCTGAAGCGCGTCGGCACCGGCGACGGTCGATGCCTTGGATTCGGCCGCGAAGACGCGACGCTGCTTTACGGTTCCGGGGACAGCATCGTCGTTGCGCCGCTGCCCGGCGTAGCCGCCACCGGTCCTGGGACGGCTGCTGAAGCTTCGCTCAGGACCACACGCCCTTCGCTCACGCGCACACCCGACTGCCGCTTCGATGCGCTGCTCCACACCAACCCCGACGGCAAGCGCGTCGTCGAGCTTCGCGATGAATCGACGGATACGGTCATCGGAACATTGGACGCAGCCGAAGGCGAATTGCAGGCAGTGTTCGAGTCCGGAGGCGGTTTTTTTGCGCTTCGAAGCGCTCATACGACCAGCGTGTGGAAGCTGCAGCCACTGCAAAAGATCGGCACGGTTGCGGCTGAAGACGGCAGGGCCGTTCGCATGGCATTGAGCCCGGACGGCCGCTGGCTGGCCACGGCCCTCGCCAGCGGGCAGGAGATGGTTCAGCCCGTCAACGGCGGGCGCGCGCGCGTCAAGACCCGGCAAGGACAGCGCCTGGCCGCCTTTCAGTTTGCGCCGAATGGGAACACCGTCGCGTACCAGATCGATCAACAGGAGACGCTTTACACCATATGGTCGCTTGCGCCGGGGTCGGTGTTGCGGTCCGGCAAAGGCCTGTATCACGCTGAGGAAGTGGAGTTCAACCGCAGCGGCAAGGTGCTGGCGACGGTTCCCGAAGGCACCGATATCGCGGACTTCTGGAATCCTGATGATGTCACGCAATTGCGCAGCGAGCCCGGCATGCGCCGCGCCGAATTCAGTCCTGACGGTTCGCTGCTCGCTATTCAGCGGGCCAACGGCACCGTCGATGTCGTGGATATGACGGGTCGCGTCCTTCGGCAGCTTCAGAAACGTGCGGATGCCGACGTCGAGCGCTTTGCGATCAGTTGGGACAATCGGCGCCTTGCGATCACGCTGTCGGACGGCTCGATTCATGTGTACGAGATCGACACCGGACGCGACACCGTGCTGTCGGGGAAGCGCGGGTCGGAAGTCGTCGCGTTTGGCCCTGACGGCCGGGTGCTGGCGGTGGGGGGCGACGATGGCGTGGTGCGCCTGTACCGCTTCGGCTCGCGAGCGGCCATGACGGAACTGGCCGATCCGCACAAGGATCGGGTGCGGCAGCTGGTGTTCAGCCCTGACGGCAAGCGGCTCGCATCGGGGGGCGACGATGAGATGGCGATTCTGCACGACGTCGAAAGCGGACAAACGGTGGCCAGATTCGGCCCTCATGACGGCCCGGTTGACCGGCTGGTATTCGTGGGCAACGGCGAGGCGCTCGTCAGCGGCGAAGCGAAGGGGGAACGCCAGGTGTGGGATCTGCGCAAGGGGAGCCAACTGGCCCGGCTGCGCGCCGCTGGCGGCACGGTGTCGAGCGTGGACATCAGTCCGGGTGGACGTCGCGTGGCCGTGCTGCATGAGGATCGGACGGTGTCGTTGCGCAACTGGGACAGCGAGTCGATGCTGACGGATGCTTGCGCGATTGCAAATCGCAATCTTGACTGTGCGGAGTGGCGGCAGTTTATGTCGGGTATGCCTTATCGCAAGACGTGTGCGGCGTTGCCCGCGCCGAAGCCGGTTTGTCGGTGAGGGTGGTTTGCTGAACGCTCGGCGCGAATCAGGTTTCCGCAACCGGGCACGGGGGTCGTCGAAGCTCAAGCCACTTGCCGGCGGCAACGCGCGACAAACTGACCCGGCGCGGAGTCAGGCTGGCGCCGCCGAACTGGGCTATCGGCGGCGAGCGGGCAATCTGGATCGACTGGGAAAACGGCACGCTGGCCGGTGCGTCGGACCATCGCAAAGACGGCTGCGCATTGGGTATCTGACGGGCCCAGGCGGGTGGCACCCGTTGTCTGCCACCGCGTCGAGCCGCCTGGGGTTTGTACCTATATCGGCAACATTCAATTGTTCTGCGAGGACTTAATTACGAGCCGCCTCCGGCCTAGACTGGCATCACTGAAACGCAAACGGGTGTTTGCGGAGAAATCAAGCCTGGAGGTAAGTACCATGAAACTCGTTCAATCGCTCGTTGTTGCTGCTGCCCTCGCCATTCCCGCTGTCTCGTCGTTCGCTCAATCCACCGAGACGGCCGCACCGATCAACACGCAAGTCGCGGCTGCTGCAGATTCCGGCGGCGTCGCCGATGGCACGTCAGCGTCGGGTAGCCATCACGAACTGCGTGCGTTCCGCAGCGCTGTTTCCCGTGTGGGCCACAAGATCGAAGGCTCGATCCGCCCGGATGCAAACGATGGGATGAAGCCTGTGTACTTCGGTTCGTAAATCGCGGATTGATCGCAGGGTAACTGTCGATGTATTCGCTAAGAGACGCGCAGGCTGCCTGCGCGTCTTTGCTTTCTTTCTTCCGCTGTCTCGCTGCACCCTGCCAGTTTGTTCAATAAACGCGAGACAGAAACCCCTGTATCTGCGCTACCACTCTGCGCCTTCACCCACTGCCGACGCGACACGCCTCGTCGACCCCAAGCGAATATCGCCATTGGCGAAATACCTTCGACGCTGGTCTGCAACGATATCTACAGCATATTCGCGTCGTGAAGATCGTTGCCCGTCCGTAGGAACCCGTTGTTGTCGAGCGAGATGCCGCATGTGTCTTCGCACGGGATGCCGGTATGTGCGCCGAACTTCTGTGCCTGAACGAAAGCGCGGTCCGCGAGAGCGTGACCTGTGATGCCCGTGGGGAAACCGAAGCACTCTTCGCGATTAAATGCTCTTTTGACTTCAAGCGATGATAGAAGGCGCCGTGCGGGCATGAACCATGACTTTCACCGCGCCCGTATAAGCGAATACCGGCCATAGAGTCGATAGTGATTTTCATCCACACAACGCATGCTGGGTCGTCGACGCTTGGGCGCAATCCGTTACAGACGATTGCAATTCTCTGAGCAAAGTTACCGCCTGTTTCCGTACACTTCTGTCCACACAAAAAGATCATCAGGGACGAATCATGAGAACGACAAAAATGCGGCTTTGCATACTGGCGATTCCATTTGCGCTGGCTGCATGCGGAGGGGGTGGCGGCGACAACAGCAGCAGTAACACTGGCACACTGCACGTGGCAATGACAGATGCACCGTCTTGCGGTTTCGATCATGTGTATGTGACTGTCACCAAGGTACGCGTCAACGCAAGTTCTTCTGCCGGTGATACCGACGGCGGGTGGACCGATATCACGCTGCCGTCGCCGCAGAAGATCGATCTTCTTTCGCTGACCAATGGCGTCCTGACTGATCTCGGTCGAGCGCCGCTTGCTGCGGGCCAATACCAGCAGATCAGACTCGTACTCGCGCAGAATCAGGGCAACACGGTCGCCAATTCTGTTGTCGTAAGTGGCACGACGGCCGAGCAGTCACTTGCAACACCGAGTGCGACACAGAGCGGATACAAGATCATTCAGCCCTTCACGGTCCAGGCCAATACGCTTGTGGACCTCGTACTCGACTTCAATGCATGCAAGTCGATTGTTGCGCGCGGCAATGGCACCTACAGCCTGAAACCGGTTGTCACGGCCACTCCAATGGTGGTAAGCGGCAGTATCGCGGGATATGTCTCGACGGCGGAGGCCGGGGCGACCGTCTACGCGGAACAGAACGGCCACGTCATTCGTGGCACGGTCGCGGACAGCAGCGGCCAGTTCATTCTGAGCCCGCTTGTGCAGAGTTCGTCGAACGGCAATTACGATGTTGTGATTGTGGATAACAGGCAACCTAATGGGCACGCGAACGGCGTCATTCACGCTGTGCCCGTCACGGCGGGCGCCAAAACGACGATCGCAACATCGGCGGCACCGATTACGTTGCCGTCGTCCGCCGTCAATACGATTTCAGGCACGGTAACGGCATCTGCACAGGCCACAATGCGCGGGCTGCAAAATGACGGCGTGGGATCGTACGAGGTGACATCGACGAACGCCAATCTCGATACAGGCGCATACACGCTCGCTGCGCCGGCAGTGGCGACGTTGACGGGCACCTACAACGGGTCTTTGCCAGTCGCGCTGTCGCAGTCGGCCGCTGCGACTGGGGGCTATATCGTCGAAGCCGATAGCGCGAGCGGCGCCACTCAATCGACGGGCGTCAACGTGTCGTCGGGCAGCCAGGCGGGTATCAATTTCAACTTTTAGACCGGGAGCGCGGGAGAGGCCACGAGGTCTTTCCCCATTCACGCCATGAAAATAATCATGATCCTGTTGACGACAGCAATGGCTGGATTGTCAGGCTGCGCGGTGTATTTGCCCGATGAACCTCATGCAGTGGTCGTACCGCAAGGCAAGCCGCAGGGAGGGCCGGGCAATGGCTACTGCCCGCCGGGTCAGGCCAAGAAAGGAAACTGCTAATAAGCGGCTGCGAAACAACATGCATTTCCACTAAAAAACGCATTGCGCTATTTCGATGGCGCCGGTCGGTTCTGTTCGGCCGTTTCTTCGGGCGATGGCTTCGCCGTACAGGCCTGAAGCGCGGCCATCGCCTTTCTCGCCACGGCCAATGTTTCCTGACACGCACTCGGCTCTTCGGCTTTGGGGCATCCGCCCGCAGCGGAGACTTGCGCGAGTGCAGCCCGAATCTTCCTGAGTGCAAGCTCGGGTGAGCCTGTGTCCGCAATCAGGCGCGCCAGATTGAAAGCGCTGCCTGTCGGCAGTTCTACATAGGCGGGACATACCGATTCGGCGCGTGCGTCGACCGACGACAATATCAAAGCGCACAGCACGCTGACCGATCGTTGATGACTGAAACCGTAGCGAATGACTTGCATTCCCGGCTCCTTTCGCCACGAATGGTTCGTGACCATGTTTCGCGTCTGTTACCTCTAGCGACAGTTGCGTCGGCTGGACATCTGTCGAAGCGCAGAACGAGTCATCGCGCGGAGTCTCTTTTATGAAGAATGTTTCTGCGCGGCGAAGCTGATCTAAGAGCGGTTATAGCCGCGATTGCTTAAGGGATGCTTAAGCGAATACGCCTCCGTTATTCGCACGCTTCTCCGCCTTGTCTCAAGCGTGAGACAGGTCGGACGGCTACCGTTAATTCAGCCGAACGCCATTAATTATAGAAAGACGTGACATCTCGCGTCGGACGTATCGATCATGCGTGTCCAGGCTGAAACGTCCATGGCGGGCCTGCGCTGCAGAACCCGAAGCAACGGTCGCGATGACCCATGTGTGCAAGGTGTATCCGGCATTGGCATGTCATTTGCGAAGTTGCAGGCGCTTCGCGTCGATTCGCTCTGACGGATACGACGCGCAAGACGAAAGCCGGATTCATCCGGCAATACATCAAGCGAATACGGGGGAGTTCATGAAGCGCAAATCTGCACGTGAGAGCCGGTCATCGACCGTCACCCGGCATTTAAGTCGACGGGTAAATGACAGTGCGCTTCCACACGATGGCGTGAGTGGCGATGTACCTGTTGCGAACAATCGTCGCCGAAGGAATCTCGGGGCGCAACGCGGTGTGGCGGCCGTGGAATTCGCCATCGTGTTGCCGCTTCTGCTTCTGATCATCTTCAGCACCGCCGAGTTTGGGGTGGCGCTTTACGATAAGGCGATGATCACGAATGCGAGTCGCGAAGGTGCACGCGCTGGTGTCGTGTTACGCAATCCGAAGCCGAGCAAACAGGACGTCACGAATGTGGTCCTGGCCTATTGCCAGAACTATCTGATTACGTTTGGCTCAAGCAACACGCCGACGGTCAGTGTGCCATCCGGAATAGGCGGCACGTTCGGCACGCCGCTCACGGTCACCGTTTCGTACCAGTACGCAGGGTTAGGGCTGGGTGCCATGTTGTCCGCATTCACGGGGCCGATCGTCATGACGGCCACCACGATCATGAACAACGAGTGAGACGGCCATCATGCACGGTAAAAGTAAAGCAAGGCAGCGAGGCGCCGTTGCCGTGGTCACTGCGATAAGTCTGGTCATGCTGCTAGGGTTCGCGGCGCTGGCAATCGATATCGGCAACTTGCTGGTCGCGCGAAACGAATTGCAGAATGCCGCCGACGCTGCGGCACTTGCGGGCGCGCCGTGTCTGTTTCAGCGTACGCAGTGCGGTAATGCCACGGCGACGGCACCTGACTGGAGTTCGGCGACACAAAAGGCATCGGGCTTTGCGACGGCATCGAGTTCGAACAAGGTCCAGGGCGCCGCGATCAAGTTCACGCAGATTGCCTCGGGTTACTGGAACGTGACGGGTGCGCCCGGCAAGTTGCAGGCAGTGCCATTTACGCCTGGGGCGAACGATCTGCCGGCTATCCAGGTGACGATGACAAAGAGTACGGCCAATGCGAACGGTGGCATCCCCGTCTATCTGGCGGGCATTCTGGGCGTGTCGTCGCTGTCGGCCGCTGCCATTGCGACAGCGGTGGTGTCGAGACCAGGGTACGTTGGTCCCCGCGGTCTCTTTCCCGTCGCGATTTCGAAATGCCTCTACGACAACTACTGGAACACCTCGACCAACTCACCGAAGCAGGCAACGAGCACGGCACCCCTCAGCGGACAGACGGTGAATCAGACGCCCAATACGCCCTACGTCTTCCAGATTTCGTCGGCGTATCAGGCAAATGGTTGCGAAGCGGGGCAGTGGACGACACTGACCAGTCAGCAAAACGATGTGCCGTTCGTGAGAGGACTGATCGCAGGCCAGAATGCCGATTCGCTCGGCATTGGCTCGCAACCCGGCACGTACATCCAGCCTGGCGAAAAGAACACGCTCTTCACGGCGGTCGACAACTGCAGCGCTAACGGAGACCATTCGTGCGAGTACGAAACGGTGCCCGTCGTCAACAGTGTCGGGACGGGCTATCAGCCCGTGGTGGCGTTTGCCTGTGTGCGCATTCTCAAGGCGGACAACGGATCGAAGCCGTACATACTCGTGCAGATGAGCAATCAGCCGGATAAGTGCCAGGCGGCGAACTCTGGCGGCGTGGGACCGAATTATGGTGCCATCACGCCGCCGCGCCTGGTGCAGTGACCCGCCGCCAGGTCCGCTTCACGGATCGAATCGCTCCCTGGCATCTACGGCTGTGCAAACACGTCGGTGCGATTTGTGAGATTTCCCGTGTTCGTTTGTACGAAGAACGGCACGAATGTCGAGCCGATCGCGATCAACCCTTGATAGTCCCCGACGAAGAATCCTTCGGCATTCGGTGCAGTCGTGAGGTCGAACGAGCCCGCCAGGTGGATTTCGTTGCCGAACGTGACGCCTTTGTTGGCCGATGTCGTTTGCCAGATATCCGTCGGTAGCGAAGTGATGTTGCCAGCCGCCAGATTGCGGAAATCGTAGTACGTCACGGCAACGCTTTCCGACGAGTTGACAACGATGCCCGGATTGAATGCGGGGCGTCCTGTGGGCGTGTTGACCCGTATCGGCGTGCTCCAGGTCGCGCCGTCGTCACCTGACGTGGAAAGCACGATCTCATCGTACTGCCCGCCATTGAAGCGGGAATCCTGCCACACGACGTAGAGCCGCCCGGTAGTCGGGTCGATTGCGGGCTCGGGAATGATGTCCCCTGAACGGACCGCATCGCCGGTATTCGGATTGAAGACCGATACGGTCTGCAGCCCCGAGATGACTTTCGGCTTCGTCCACGTTGCGCCGTCATCGGTCGATTTGATGAACGCCACTTTGCCGGCCGCTTTGGAAAACGGCGGAGAGATCAGGTTGAAGAAGTCATAGAGCGTTCCCTTCTGCGAATTGACCACGATCTGGTTGCCGATGGTCTGCTGGCGGGAAGGTACTTTCACGATCTCGGTTGGTGTGCTCCATGATTTACCGCCATTGGTCGTCTTCGAGAACAGCGTCGGCCCCCGGAACGCTGCCGTATGCCGGTTGGCGTATGGGTTCCCGTTCGGCAATTCCAGCCGGTCCCACACGGCATAGGCGACGCCTGCCTTGACGGGATTCGCCGTCACCGACTCCTTGTCGTTGAAGAACTGCAATGTCGGTTC
Organism: Paraburkholderia caribensis; assembly: GCF_002902945.1. Lineage (NCBI taxonomy): Bacteria > Pseudomonadati > Pseudomonadota > Betaproteobacteria > Burkholderiales > Burkholderiaceae > Paraburkholderia > Paraburkholderia caribensis. Next base: position 1,642,531 of record NZ_CP026102.1, on the reverse strand, counting down.
GTTGTTGGCGATGATGGTGCTCGGTAGCGCCCACGTCAGGCCGCCGTCGTTCGAAACCGAAGCGAGTACCGCATTGCTGTTGTCGGATTGATTGAATGAGATCGAAACAGCGTACGCCTTGCCATCGGGCCCAATCGACACCCACGGATCGGACGCGCGCTCGTAAGCTGTCCCGCCCGCGCATGCGCTGAATGGCAATGGCGCTGGCTTACTCCATGTAAAACCGCCATCGCTCGATGAACTGGCAACCAGGCCGTGCGCGCCGCCGTTGTCCCATCGGTCCTGCTGCCATACGCCGATCAGTTTCGTGGGGTTGGCCGGGCTGCTGGCGATCCAGGGCTCGACTTCGGCGTTCAGATAGTTCGTGCCGGGGCCGCCTGTGGTGCAACTCGCAAAGGGACTAGGACCGGAGACCAGAACGGGCGCAGCACGACTGGTCGGCATGATTGTGGCGAGGACAATAACGAGCGGGATGCTACTCAACACTACACGGGGCTTGTAGCAACGCATGGAAGGCTCCTTTCCATTGCGGCCTGTAGCAACGTGCTGTAGCCTGCTAGCGGTTGCGAAATCAGTGGAGTGGCTTGCTTCTTCGCCGATGTTTTCAACGACGGCTTCGTCGGCGCGTTTTGTTTCCGCCATTGTTCGCTCGCCTTAGGTGCTACCGCTTCGATCGCCACAGAACGCGAACGCTGGTCACCGCCAGCGCATCGGTCAAGACTGAACTACGCATAGCAAACGGTTTTCTCACGCATCAGAAACCTCGGTTCATGATGACTGGCCTCTTTGCCACGACGGTCATTTGTCAGATGCGTGGAATGGACTCTAGGTCGTGACGAAAGACGTTGCGCGAGTTTTTTGTAACAATTGAAAGCGATACGCACTCTTATTCGTCGATCCATAGTCGGCCTGTGTTTCCGCATAGAACGCTGATGCCGAAACAAAGCGAACGCATCGGTTTTCGCAATCCCGGTCCGCCGCATTATCGCGCTGAGGCACAATTGAACGAACGCGCTGTCATCCACGGATGGCGGCAGAGAATTTGCTAATGATCATCCTCGTTCAGTTCCCGTGCAGGCTCCTTATGCCGAGACCGTCGTTCTCCACCCAGCTTTACGTACTGTGGATACTTGTCGCCATCCTGTGTGGCATGTTGATCGTAGCCGTGTGGCTGATGCTGTCGTCGGCACTCGGAGAGCGTGTCGATGCCGCGAAACAACAGGCGACAGCGACGTGCACGGCGGTTGCATCGCGCTACGATCTGTCGATACGGCGGCCGGATGAAGCTGACGTCGATCTCATGCATGCCGTGCTCGATCTCGTGCTGATCCGCACGGAGGGTATCGAAGGCGGCTTCTGGAGTGTCGCACCCACGGCCGGCGCACCGAATGGCTTTCTCGCGTATGCGTTTCCGACCTATGAAGGCAGCGGCGTGAAGCGCGACATCCCCGAGGCGGAAACGCCGCTCATTCTCCGCACGCTGCACAATGTAGCCAGCACCGGCCAGATGCGGGCGGACGTCGTACCCGCGAGTGCTGATGCAGTGATCGCCGTCGCCTGCCCCGTCCCGCATCATGCCGGGCTCTTCGCATGGGTGCTCACGCGCGCGCGCCCGCCGTTCGGGCCGTATGGTCAGCGCGCGGCGACCTTGCTGGCAGGCGTACTCGCGATCATCGTGGTGCTGGCGCTCTTGCTCGCCATGGCCTTCAGGCGCTGGAAGCGTAATCTCACGCAACTCGAACTGGCACTTGCGCCGAACGGCAGGCTTGAACAGGGCAGGCACATCGAGCGGCTCGGCGAACGGGATCTGGACAACATCGTCGACGCGCTCAATCGATACGTCGAGCGCGCCGACCGTCTTCAGCGTGAAGCGGGCGAACTGCGCGCAAAGCTCGGGCAGGCGGAGCGCTTCGGCGCGCTGGGCAAGATGGCCGCGCAGATCGCGCATGAAATCCGCAATCCCGTAGGGGCGATGCGGCTCAAGGCGGAAAACGCGCTCGCGGGTGACGAGGCACGCCGGGAGGCTGCCTTGAGAACCGTCATCGAGCAGGTCGGGCGTGTCGAGTCGCAGCTCGCGAGCCTGCTTGCGCTAACCCAGCCGGTCATCATTCGCGCCCAGGAAGTCGATCTGCCCGCGTGGCTCTCCGATGTCGTTCGTCCGCATGAAGCGGGCGCAGAGAACCGGCACCTATCGTTGACGTCGCAAGCCGATTCCTGTGCCACGCGTCCCGCTTTCGATGCCGCGCAACTGGCACGCGCGCTCGATAACCTGATCGTCAACGCACTGCGGCATGCGCCGTCCGGCGGACAGGTCACGGTCCGGGCACGTGCCACGACCCAGGACGGCGGCAAGCGGCTCAGGCTCGAGGTGCTCGACGATGGTCCCGGCGTGAAGGCAGACGAACGCGAGCGCATCTTCGAGCCATTCGTGACGGGCCGGCCCGACGGATCGGGTCTCGGCCTTGCTGTGGTTCGCGAGATCGCGTCGGCCCATGGCGGCCGCGCGTGGCTCGCCCAGGAGTCCAATCAGACCTGCTTTGTGATCGACATACCATGGCGACCATCCTGATCATCGACGACGACGACGCCTTTCGCGACGGCCTCGCAGAAACTGTCCGCGACCTTGGCCACACGCCGCTCGAGGCGCGCTCGGGTGAAGCAGCGCTTGAATCGTTGCGTGAGCATCCGATGCCCGACTGTATCTTTCTCGACTTCCGGTTGCCGGACGCGGATGGTCTCTCGGTGCTCGAGTCGCTGCGCGGACTGACAGGTCCGCAGCAGGTTCCCGTTGTGATGCTGACCGCGTATGCGACCAGCGACAACACGATCCGCGCGATGCGGCTCGGAGCCTGGGAGCACTTGACGAAGCCGGTCGGCCGCGACGAGATCGCGAGACTCCTTGAGCGCATCCTTGCGGCCCGTGTCGATGCGCCGGCGCCTGAAGCGGCGCAGGCGTTTGCGGAGGAGCCGTCTTCACGTGAACCGCAGTTGCTTGGGGTCAGCGAAGCCATGCGCGACGTACAGAAGCGCCTCGGCCGTGCGGCGGGCACGAACTCGACCGTGTTGATCACAGGCGAAACGGGCACCGGCAAGGAAGTGGCCGCGCGCGTGCTGCATCGTGCGTCAGCGCGCGCCGACGGTCCGTTCGTTGCGGTGAATTGCGCGGCGATTCCGCAGGATCTGCTCGAGAGCGAGCTGTTCGGCCATGGCAAGGGTGCGTTCACGGGGGCCCATGCGGAGCGGCGCGGCCGTTTCGAAGAGGCGCACGGCGGCACGCTCTTTCTCGACGAGGTGGGCGACATGCCGCTGGCGATGCAGGCTAAGCTGCTTCGCGTGCTGCAGGAGCGGGCGATTACGCCGCTCGGTACCAGCCGCACGATTGCAGTCGACGTACGCCTCGTAGCCGCGACCCATCGCGACCTGCCGGGCATGGTCGCAGCGGGCACGTTTCGCCAGGATCTGTTGTACCGGCTCAATGTGATTCCGCTGTACATGCCGCCCTTGCGAGAGCGGATAGCGGACATCCTGCCGCTGGCTGAACACTTTCTCGTGGCGCTGGCAGGACCGTCCGACGAGGCGCGCAAGCATCTCTCCGCCGACGCCCAGCGCCTGCTCGTCAGCTTCACCTGGCCTGGCAACGTGCGCGAACTGGCGAACGCGATCGAGCGCGCGCATGCGCTCGCGTCCTCTTCGCTGCTCACGCGTGAAGACTTCGCCTTCCTGTTCGACTCAGGCACGCACCCGGCCGACGCGATTCCCGCGAGCCTCATCGAACTTCCACTGAACGAAGCGCTCGCACAACTTGAACGTGCGTTGATTACGCGAGCGCTCGCGCTCGCCGATGGCAATCGCGCCGAAGCGGCGCGCCGGCTCGGCATCAGCCGGCAGTCGCTCTACACGCGTCTGGCGAGTCTGGGCCTGTCCGACTCTGATGCCTGACGTGCCCAGGTGTCGGAAAAACGGACGGCAACTGTCCGGTTGCTTGACACTGCGTTCCGGCTCAATCGCATCGCTGCCCGGCGCCACGGGCTTTCGGTCAATGGCATAGGCCTTGCAAAACACTCCACGCCAATTGAAGGAGTGGACCATGCAAGCGATACCGAAGTACCCGCGCCGCCATGCGACGGCGCGCGTCCTGAATGCAATCCATGTTACGGCGCTCGTCGTGGCGAGCGCGGGATGCGCGGCCCAGACGCAACCCGAGCCGCCCGCTGCGCCTCCGCCTCCCGTCGCGACAGGCGCGATGCCACCCGTACCGCCGCGAGACATGGCTCCTATGGTGCCGTTCCCGCCGCCGCGCGGCGGCGGGCCGCTTGCCGACGTCGGGCCTGCTGTTACCGCGCAGGGCACCGTCTCGCGCTTTCTCATCAATCCGGATGGCGATGTCGATGGCTTTCTGACGAGCGACGGCGTGCTCGTGCATTTCCCGCCGCACATGGGCGCACAGCTCACCGCGACGGTTCGCCTGGGCGACGAGGTGCAGGTTAGCGGGTGGCGGAATGCGGCCGGCAATCTGACGGCGCAGCGCATCATCGACACCCGCAGCGGCCAGCAACTGGTGGATCAGCCGCCGCAGCCGGGGGCGCTGCCGCTGCCGCGTGAACTGCGCGGCGCGGGGCTGTCGCGCCTGAGCGCGCAGGGCCAGGTGGCGCACGTCACGACTGCACCGCGCGGCGAACCCGATGGCGTGATTCTCGCCGACGGCACCGTGATCAAGCTCACACCGCCGGTCGCCCAGCAGTTTCCAACGCTCGTGCAAACGGGCGTGAAGGTTTCTGCGCAGGGCTATGGCACCCGAAACCAGTACGGCACGGCATTGCAGGCGACGGCATTCGGATCGCCCGGCAACCTGACCCGGCTCTACGACCGCGCGCTACCGGCGCCTTGAGCCACACCTATGAGGTCACACCTATGATTCCTGGCCTCGTGCTGCGTATGACTTCAGCCAGATAAACCATCAGCGAAAAAAAGGACTAGCGACATGCATTGGATCGATCCCGACAGCCTCCCCGAAACACGCGGCACGGTGACGCGTTTTCTCTTGAACCCGCACGGCGAACTCGACGGCCTGGTGCTCGGTTCGCGTCAACCGCGGCAGGTTCACTTTCCGCCCCACCTGTCGCGACAGATCGCGCGGCATGTGGCGGTGGGCGACGAGATCCGCGTGCGAGGCGTAAAGCCGCGCAGCGCAGACATGATCGCGGCCGTGTCAGTCACGACGAAGACGGGCAGGGTCATTCTCGACGAAGGTCCGCATCACGACGGCGAGAAACATCAGCGGCCGGAAGTGGAGCGCAGACCGATGCAGGCGAGCGGCGAAGTGGTGCTGCCGCTATTCGGTCCGAAGGGCGAGCTGCGCGGCGCGCTGCTGGACGATGGCACGTCGTTGCGCATGCCGCCGCATGCGGCCGCCGAACTGGCGTCATACCTCATGCCGAAGGTGCACGTTCAGGCGTGGGGGCACGGCATCGGGACCAGGCACGGGCGAACCATCGAAGTGGACGAGATCGCCGAACTGGTCGACGCAGCAGTTGACGCGTAAAGCGTTGCGACGGCGAATCAGTAGAGAACAACGGTGAGCGACCGATGCCCCCCCAGTACGCGCTCGAAGCACTGAACTTCTTCATGGCCGATGTGCAGGCGGGCATCGGGCCGTTTCTCGGCGTCTTTCTGCAGGCGCAGGGCTGGCATACCGATGCGATCGGTACGGTGATGACGCTTGGCGGCATCGCGGGCATGCTCGCTACGTCGCCAGCCGGCGCACTCGTCGACGCAAGCCGGTACAAGCGCGGCATCATCGTCACGGCTGGCGTGATGACAACGCTCGCTTCGCTCGTGCTGTGGGTGGCGCATTCGTACTGGATGGTTGCGGCATCGCAGATTCTCACGGCGGTCACGGGCGCCGCGCTTGGGCCTGCGGTGGCAGGCGTGACGCTTGGAATCTTCCATGAACGCGGCTTCGACCGGCAGTTCGGCCGCAACCAGGTGGCCAATCACGCGGGCAATGTCGTCGGTGCGGCGTTGTCGGGCTGGCTGGGCTGGCGCTATGGGTTCGGCGCGATCTTCGCGCTTGCGGGCGGCTTCGGTGCATTGTCCGTCATCTCGACGCTGCTGATCCGTCGCGATTCGATCGATCACGACAGCGCACGGGGGCTAGCCGCGACGTCGTCCGCACAGGAGCACGAGCACGCGAGCGGTTTTCGCGTGTTACTGACCTGCCGGCCATTGCTGCTGCTGTCCGCCGCGCTCGCGATGTTTCATCTCGGCAATGCCGCGATGCTGCCGCTCTACGGCCTTGCCGTCGTCGCCGCGCACAAGGGCGATCCGAGCGCGTTCACCGCGCAAACAATCGTGGTCGCGCAACTGGTGATGGTGGCCGCGGCGTGCGTCGCGAACCGGCTGATCGAGCGACTCGGGTACTGGCGGGTCATCCTGATCACCTTTCTCGCGTTGCCGCTGCGTGGCCTCGTCGCAGCAATGTTCATCACGGCCTGGGGCGTGTGGCCCGTGCAGGCGCTCGATGGCGTTGGAGCGGGGCTGCAAAGCGTCGCTGTTCCGGCGCTCGTCGTGCGGCTGCTGCAGGGCACCGGGCGCGTGAATGTGGGTCAGGGCGTGGTGATGACGGTGCAGGGCGCCGGTGCCGCGCTGAGCCCTGCGTTGGGCGGCATGCTTGCGCAGCACTTCGGCTACGCGACGGCATTTCTCGTGCTGGGCGCTGTGTCGACGGGTTCGCTCGCGCTGTGGTTGCGGTTCGGCACCTCCCTGAAGATGGCCTGCGGCATTCGCCGCGATCGGGCCAGTCCCAACTCGCTTACTACATGAATCCGACTTTCCTCTCCTGGGGCATCTCGCTTGCCGCCACTGCGGGCGTCGTACTGCGTCCCGGCGGGTGCTTCTCGTTGATTATTGTGTGTTCCGTCGCGGAACTGTTCGAGACTGACTCTCGCCAGGTCGAAGGCCAGATGCGTCACATAGCCCATTGCCATCTGCGGTGAGTCACTTGCATCGATACTGTCCGGCCTTAGCAGTAGGCGGCTGGAAGGTATCCGGTTCTCAGACGCGCAAAAAGAGCTGCCGGAAGTCCGAGGGTGGCAAAACTCAGGCGTTACTGGTCAGTCACCTTGCGGCCCTGCCAGGACGTCGATCGCCGCTTGCCCAGCAATTTCCGCGACCAGATACGCCCAACGTTCCGTGAAAGGACCATGGCGAACTTTGATGAGCGCACCATCCAGATTGTCAGCACTGATGTTGTGCCCCGTTATCTGGAACGTGACGCTGTAAAGGTCGCGCTCAACTGGCGTCAACGTTACGCGGATCTCGAAGCCGCGATATGGGATCACTCGAAACATGAGCGCCTCGCGCGTAATGCGCCGGGGAAGAGAATGGGGTTCAACATTGCGGCCTGTTCGCCGGGGCAGGCGCGAAGCAGTCGTCGATGAATTTCCTTGCCGTGTGCTCGGCATACGTCAATGCGGCATCGCGCGTCAGGAATCTGGATGGCTCCGTCAGGTTCTCGACCTGTCTCGCCGATACATCCGGTGGAATGATCACCCACGAAGCTGCATACCGGAGACGACCCTTCATCCAATCTGATTCGCTGGGTCGGATTGAGACGTCGATTGTGTACCCACGATATGACGTAGAGACCTGCGTTTCCATGATCGCTCCCTTTTCACGCCGGGAGTGGCATGTGAAATCACTATACGCGCAATAGCCGGTACGATGCGTCTTTTAAAAACGCCCGCGCGGCCGCCGTTCTGCGAGTGCGCGCTCGTCATCGTTGGTTCGGTGCCGCTCGATCGAAGCTCATCACTCTTCGCGCGATTCCGGATACGCTGGAAGTGCTTCGTGCCGCGATAACTACCGCGTTATCACGGACTCAAGGCTCCAGCCCATGTCGCCGCACGAGCATTGATGACGGGGCTGGGCAGTAGTGTTGCGTTCGTGCTGCAATCTAGCGAATTACCCATGTCGAAGCGAGCGTCACCCAGATAACAGAACGACAGTTCATGCAATGGTTTATCACCGAACTCCTGCATGGACAGGAGGTCGGCCAACACCTGAGTCGGATGGAACTCGTCGGTCAAGCCGTTCCAGACGGGAACATGTGAGTACGCGGCCAGTTCTTCGACGGTCGTCTGATGAAAGCCACGATACTCAATTCCGTCGTAGAGGCGCCCCAACACACGCGCGGTGTCTTTCAGCGATTCCTTGCGGCCGAGTTGCGAACTGGCGGAATCGGTTCGCAGGCTCACAGGCAAGAACATCGCGCTGATCTTCGAGAAAACCTCTGCAGCGAGTTCTTCCGGCTTCATTTCGTCAAACCAGGGCACGAGCTGTGCGCCCAGTTCTGCATCGACGACGCCTGGCGTTAGCTTGCGTTCGAGAATCCACTCGCGGGCTTCCCGCCCTTGCAGGATGTCTGCAAGAAGATCATGCATTTCCAGCACCTCGACGCCATGCTCTTCCATCGTGCTGACGGATGCATAGTGATCGGTCTTTGCCCGCGATACCCAAAGCACGTCGTCGAACAGAAGGTCATGGCAGTTGGCGGGCGTCAGGCGCGCCTGAGCGAGTCCCGGGCGACAGACGATCACTTCGCGCAAGGTGCCCACTTCGGAATACACGCCATGCGTCATGGTTATTCTCCTTTTTATCCTTCGTGGTCTACAGGCTAAGTCCGCCGTTCCACAGCAGCCAGCCGGCAATGACGGCAAGGGTACCGAGCGCTGCAAGGAGCAGAAGCTCGAAAGGCTTGAACAGGCGGGTTCCGCGTTCGCGTTTCGCCCAGCAATAGAGGATTGCGCCGGGCGCGTAGAGCAGAGCGGAGAGCAACAGATATTTCGGCCCGGCCGCGTACAGCAGCCAGCAGCAGTACGCGGTTGCCATTGCGCCGATTGCAATGTCGCGAGACCTCGCGCGATCCGGCTGTGCATAGCCTTCGCCGCGCACCGCAATGCGTGTGGCGTATATCGCCGAGAACAGATACGGCACGAGGATCATCGAGGTCGCGAGCGAGATGAGCGCCTGATAGGTCGCGTTCGAAACCAGCGTGATGATGAGAAAAAGCTGTACCAGGCCGTTGGTCACCCAGAGTGCATTGGCAGGCACGCCGTGGATGTTCTCGCGCGACAGGAATGCTGGCATCACGCCGTCGCTCGCCGGAGTGAACAGCGTTTCAGCAGCGAGCAGCGTCCAGGCCAGCAAGGCACCGCCAACTGAGACAAGCAGGCCGATGCTGATCAGCACGGCGCCCCATCTGCCGACTGCCTTATCGAGTACACCCGCCATTGACGGGTTTTTCATCGCCGCCAGTTCGCCCTGAGAGACAATCCCAAGCGACAGGAGCGACACCGCCATCAGCAACAGCAGCACGACGAAGAAGCCGATCAGCGTCGCGCGCCCAACGTCCTCGCGATGTTGCGCACGCGCTGAAAATACACTGGCCCCCTCGATACCGATGAACACCCACACAGTGATTAGCATCGTGCTTTTTACCTGCGCGAACGCGCTGCCCAGCTTTGCCGCGCCCCAGAAGTCCTGCGTGAAAATGTGGCTCCTGAATGCAGCCATCGCAAGCACGATGAACAGGAGAAGGGGGATGATCTTCGCGATCGTCGAAACTGCGTTGAGCACCGCCGCACCGCGTACACCACGCAGTATCACCGCGTGCATGATCCATAGGACGATCGACGCGCCAAGCACGGCCGCGCGCGTGTTTCCGTCGCCGAACACAGGAAAGAAATAGCCGAGCGTGCCGAACACAATGACAAGGTAACCGACGTTTCCGATCCACGCGCTGACCCAGTAACCCCACGCCGAGTTAAAGCCGACAAATTCGCCGGCGCTGGCGCGCGCGTACGCGTAGATGCCGTTGTTGAGATCCGGTTGGCGGCTGGCAAGTGTTTGATAGACGAAGGCGAGCATCAGCATGCCGATGCCTGTGATCAGCCAGCCGAGCAGGATCGCGCCCGCGCCCGCTCCCGATGCCATGTTCTGCGGAAGCGAAAAGACTCCGCTACCTATCATCGAGCCAATGACCAGCGCCGTGAGCAAACCAAGGCGCAGAGGTTTCGTCGGTGATACGGCGGGTTTTGCCTGCGGCGCAGGCACGGATGCATGCGGCAATAAGTCGGCCAGGTTCTTCATGTCGCGACCTCGCGGGTTTCGAGATAAGACAATTAAGTCACTGGCGTGCCTCTGCGCGATTGATCTGGATCAGCCTCGCAATGAATCGGTCAATGCGACCGTACGCAAACCTCCGTGACTTAGATCGCGCAAAGGTTAAACGACCGCGTTTGTACACGGACTCACTTCTATAACGAAGTTCAGGACGCTCACCCGAGCGGCCAGGCCGGAACAAGAGCGCTTTCCGGAACAATCCCTTCCAGTTGCCACGGTTCACGAGCAACTGTCACACAAGTAGACTGCGCGAAACCTCAAACCAGGTGTCGTGTCGAGAGTCATCGTTACCGTAAGGTCTCAGTTTGAAATCGAATCTGCTTCGTTTCATTCAGGTGGCGCCCGTCGCGCTTGTCCTTGCTGTTCCTGTTTGGGTGCTTGCACAGTCATCTCCCGATCTCACGAGAGATCAGCTCAAAGCGGAAATCATCGAGCTCCGACTCGCGGGATCGCGTTTCGGCGCAGGCAGAGATCCGCATTGCCGGGACAAAAACCTCGCCGCCGAAGGTGCTGCTGCAGTGCATCGCAATAGCACTGCGCCACAGGAACATGGGAGTTATGACGAGGGGGATCAGGGTTCATCGGAGTCAGGAGGGCCACGTAGATGAGGATTCTGTGCGATGAACATCAAGCCACGAATGAAGTGTTGTGTGAGGCGTAAAGGACCTTTCCAGCTTCGCGGATACGCGAGGAAATTTGAATGACTTAACGTTCGGCGTCGATCGATTGATTCGTGTTCGCGGATGTCCTGTGGCGCGATCATTGATCGGCTGTTCGACGATACGTCAGTACATTCAACGGAAGGGGGCTAGCGGTGGTGAGAAAAGAAATATGTCTGGTGTTGCCAGCACTTGTGATCGCGACATCGGCAAACGCACAAAGCAGCGTCACGCTTTACGGGAAAATAGAAGATGGCTTTAATTACACGACCAATGCGCGCGGCCACGACGCATACCAGATGCAAAGTGGTTACGACTACGGAAGCCGCTGGGGTCTAAAGGGCAATGAGACGTTGGGAGACGGTTACCAGGCTATCTTCCAGCTTGAAAGCGGTTTCGACGTCAATACGGGAAAGATGGGGCAGGGTGGAAGAGAGTTTGGCAGGCAAGCCTTTGTCGGCATCGCGTCCGATCGGTATGGCACAGTGACAGTCGGCAGACAGTACGACCCCAGCGTCGATATGTTTTCTCCCATGACGGCGAATGGCAATTGGACGGGTTATCTGTTTTCACACCCTTACGATAACGACAATACCGATTACTCGTTTCGGGTCAACAACTCGGTCAAGTACGTTACGCCGAACATTCATGGCTTCAGCGCAGAGGCCATGTACGCATTCAGCAACCAGGCGGGGGGATTCTCAAACAACCGGTTGTACGGTTTCGGTGCGCAGTATCAGAACGGAGGGCTACAGGTGGGTGGCTCGTATCTCAAGCTGAATAACGCGAGCTCTTCGACCTCGTCGTCCGCCAATTCGTCAGGAGCGGTGACAAGCGACAATACGTTCAATGCACGTTCACAGCAGAACATCGGGGTTGGCGTCAACTACACGTTTGGCAAGACGCTGGTTGGATTTGCCTATTCGCATGTCGACGTCTATGCGCCAACATCGAATGCGTACTTCACCGGCACCACCCAACCAACTGGCGGCACATGGAACGCATGGAAGTTCGATAACTTCGAAGTGAGCGGACTCTATCATTTCACACCCGCTCTCTATCTCGGCGCATGCTACACGTACACCCAGGCTCAGCTTTCCTCAACCGTTGGGAAGTTCGATCCGAAGTGGCATCAACTCAGCATGAAGCTGAATTATGATCTGTCAGCACGAACGTCGGTGTTCGCTGAAGGTGCCTATCAGCATGCGGTCAGTGCAAATACGGGCACCGATTTCGACTTTGCGAACATTCCAGGCTCGGCAGACGTGTCTTCGGGTCGCAACCAGATGGTCTACCGCGTTGCACTGCTGCACGTGTTCTAACAAACGGCAACGGTGCAATATCTTCGCGCCGGCGTTGCATGCCGGCGCGGTGCATACCGCTTCACGGATGAGCGGGTAGGTCGGCAAACAAGTGCCTGGTGCTTGCTGTAAAACGATCGCTTGTCCTGGCCCACCGAAGGAAAGACCGGACGGACCGATCCCGATGCCCATGTGCCTCGTCGCTCAACATGATTGACCTCGATGGCATTTGAACGATGAACCGGATTGTATATAGTCGAACGCCTTGAATTCCGGGCGAATCGTGGAACAGTTCGTTACCGATTACCGCACGGATTGCGTTTGCTGCAATCACTCACGTCTAGCGCATTAACGGCAGTGGCGTTACAGCTTGAACATCGATATCGCGGCGTTCAGGTCGTGGGCGAGAGATTCAAGAGAGCGTGACGCGGCGGCCGCCTCCTCGACCATGGCGGCATTCTGTTGGGTCACTTTATCCATTTGCGTCACCGCCTCACTGACCTGGCCGATGCCTTTGCTCTGTTCCTGAGAGGCCGATGCTATCTCGGTCATGATGCCCGTCACGCGTTTGACTTCAGTGGTAATGCCACTCATCGCGGAACCAGCCTGCTGAACGTAACGGGTTCCAGTCTGAACCCGGTGCACGGAATCGGAAATCAGTTCACGGATCTCCTTCGATGCTCCGGATGAACGCTGTGCAAGGGAACGGACTTCCGACGCTACCACGGCAAATCCCCGGCCCAGTGCACCCGCACGTGCTGCTTCAACGGCGGCATTGAGGGCCAGGATATTGGTCTGGAAGGCGATGTCCTCGATGATGTCCACGATCGTCGCCATTTTTCCGGAGTCGGCATTGATCTCGTTCATCGTACCGACGACCTGGTCTACGATGCTACCGGCGTGCTCGGCTGCTCGCATTGCCTCCTCGGCCAGCCTGCTCGCCTGATTGGAGTTCTCCGCGTTTTGGGTAACCGTTGCAGTGAGCTGTTCCATGCTCGCGGCCGTCTCTTCGAGCGACGCCGCCTGTTCTTCGGTTCGTTGCGAAAGGTCCCGATTCCCGGCTGCGAGTTGATGCGCACTCGACGCGATTGCGTCGGAGGACCGGCTGATAGTGCGGATCGTACCCGTGAGTTCCGCCTGCATCCGTCGCATGGAAAACAGCAGGCTCGAACTGTCGCCGCGCGCGACGTTGACGACAGCCGTCAGGTCGTTGCTAGCGATTCTGTCAGCAATTTCAGCGGCATAGGAAGGTTCGCCGCCAAGCGAACGCATCAGATTGCGATTCAGCACGACGACGGCTGCGGACAGCAACGCGGCGGCGACGACCAGCCACCCGAGACTGCGGTACAGCGCAGCGCGGAACTCCGTATCGATGTCGTCGACATATAGCCCTGTGGAAATGATCCAGTCCCAGGGCGCGTAGCGCAACTGATACGAAATCTTCCGGGACGCCTCGCGCGCGCCGGGGCGCGGAAACGAAAATTCGGTAAAGCCATTGCCGCGCGGGCCCACTGCGTGGACAAAGTCACGAAATACGTAAGCGCCGTCCGGATCGCGATAACCGCTCGCGTCTTTCCCGTTCATTTCCGGATGAATCGGGTGCATAAGGATGACCGGTCGTGAGTCGAGAATGGTGAAGTACCCATCCTCTCCATAACGCGAGTTGCGAAGAATTTCCAAGGCTTTCGCTTTGGCCTGGGCCTCCGGCATCGTCGCTGACGCGCTCTCGGCCGCGAGCGCTTTAACCACCCCGAGTGCGATCTCGGTCGCATGCATCAGATCGTCTTTTCGCTCTTCCATTTGAATGCGTCGCGTCTGGAAAGCGTCACGGATATATATTCCCGTGAGACACGAAAGACTCAGTACGAGTGATAGCCAAAGCTTCTGGGAGAAGGACAGCTTCATTTTTTCCAACCTTGATGTGGTGTCGTCGACGGTGCCGTGTGGTGCGGCAAGTGATGGCTTTTCTTTGCTGCACACGCTTTATCGGCAGCGCGACAAACCGAATCAGAGGCTGTCGAGCAAAGGTCCCTTGCAGGAAGTTGCATGAATGCCGCTTTGACGTGTGCTCAGGAATGGGTTGTCGATCTGACGGAAGCGGATGTGCATCTGCGCGATTCGCTTTCGGTGTGAGAAGGGACTGTTACAGGTTGGCGTCTCAATGCACGGGCGACGTGATGGTAAAAAGGCGATCGATTTTGCTTGCCAATCAGATCGAGCGCCACGGTGTTTAGTCAGGGAGACTACTGGCCGGCGTCAATATCACAACGTCCAACGTTCAATGAAAAGATTCGAGGCTACGGCTCAGCGCCACGCCGCTGCGCGTTTCGCGCACGTCACGAGTATTTACAAGTTCATCAGATTGACTCGCCCTCATGCATGGTGGAAGTCAGGGGTGTTTCTCGTTATGGCCGCTCCAGCCGTGCATGCACAGGGTTCGTTGCGGCTCACGGGTTCGATGGATGCAGGGATCGCTTACGTCAGCGATGCAGGAGGCACAGCAGATGCTCATTCCGCATGGCAGATTAAGAATGGCGACGTCAACATAAGCCGCTGGATACTCACGGGAGAAGATCCGATAACCAACGACCTGAACGCAATCATGACGCTGACAAACGGCTTCTCGGTAATGACGGGCGCGGCGGCACAACAAGGACGCTTGTTTGGCTTCCAGTCATTCGTAGGGTTGAGTTCCCGCAGCAAAGGAACGCTGACGTTGGGCAGGCAATTCGATGCAGTCGTGCAATACGTCGAACCGTTCGCGCTGGGTGGGACCACATACGGCGGGACGGCGTTCGCGCACCCTTTCGATAACGACAACCTCGACAATTACACTCGCACGAACAACGCAGTAAAGTACTCGAGTCCGGATATACATGGACTCGCGTTCGGCGGCACCTACGGTTTTTCAAACAAGCCAGGTGCCTTTAGCGATAGCCGGGAATACAGCGTTGGCGCCAGCTATCACCTCGGCGAGATGCGCGTTGGTGCTGGCTATTTTCAGTTCAATCACGCGTCCAATCTGGCTACTGCCAATACGGATGGCGCGGAGCCGGCTGGCGCGCCGTTTAACGCGGACCGTCAGCGAACCTACGCCGCGGGTGGGAACTATAGGCTTACCAGAGCGACGCTCGGTCTCGTACTCAGCGAGACACGACTCGACAACGCCACGTCGATCAATAACGTGGCGGACACCGCGATAAAACTTCCGCACGACGCCGTCCGCTTCGATAACATCGAGGTGAACGTGCGCTATTTCGTCACGCCAAAATGGCATATATCCGCTGCCTACGTCTTTACTTACGGACGATTCGACACGCCGGCGGGGACGCGATATCCGAAATGGCATCAGGTCGGGTTGTTAAACACGTACTTCCTCTCCCAGCGAAGCGACGTGTACGGCGAAGTGATCTATCAGCGAGCCAACGAGCTTGAGGGTACAGGAATTCATGGCGCCCAGATATCGAACTTCCCGCGCGCGTCAGGCAGCAATCAACTGGTGGCGGCGATCGGGCTGCGTCATCGCTTTTAATGGATGACTGCACGAAAGACTAACGAGTGGCGTCGGTGCCTGGCAGGAGCGATGTGCTTCGGAGCCCCGATCCGGATGTGCAGCCAATTGCTGTTTCCATGGGGATTGAGACAGATCAACGCGCCAAGGTTATGCCTTCGTATCCTGATTAGTACGCAAACCGGAATGGAGCGTTTGGCATGCGCCGAGTGTATTTTCTCCTCCCCGATCCCGACGTCGCGCGAACTGTAGTGGGCGAAATGGTGCGTGGCGGGATCGAGCGTCGTCATATTCACCTTGTTGCAAACCAGGATATCGCGCTTGACGAATTACCGGAAGCACCGCTGGTCGAAAACTCTGAAATCAAGGAGATTGTGGCGCGCGGGATAGCAGCAGGCGCGGTGGTCGGAACGATCGCAGGGCTTGCTGCGATGATGCTTTTGCCTATTGGTGTGACGGTCGCGGGAGGTGCCGTGTTGGCACTTACGCTCGCTGGCGTCGGGTTCGGAGAGTGGCTGTCGACAACGCTTGGTATCGAGGAGGCGGGTGAGCGGTACAGGCATTTCATTGATGCGATACGGCGCGGGTGTGTTCTCCTGATCGTTGAGACTCGTGATAAGCACCTTGAACTGGTGGAGCGCATCGTGCAGGATCACCCCCGGTGCCTGCTTTACGGATCAACGGATCATGGTGTTATGGTTATTCGATAAGACGCGTCGCAGTGTTGGTTCGAACGATCTCTCCTGTACGCTTTGAAGCGTCGTTTGAAGATTGATGTGGGTCAACGAGCCTATCCGGGCGCGAGTCATGATGTGCGGGAGCCCCCATGTGGTTGAACGAGTGGCGGGAAACGCTCGCAAGAGTAGGAGGCAAAGAATGGGCATCGGTATGCAAATTGTCTATCTTGGCTTCTGCGGAACGTCACAACTCGAGGCCGAGGCGGCGTCTCAACTCGTGCGGCTCAATCGCTTTTGCGCACTTGTCCCGAACTGTCATCTGGCGATAGAAGCGGTTCGATCCCAGGCGGGAAGCGTTACGTACGATGTTCGCCTCGACCTCATCACGCCTGCGCACGACCTCTGGCCCATCGGCCACTGCGCGAAAGTAAATCCAGAAGAGGCGGTTCGCTGCGCATTCGATGCGGCAGAACAATGGCTGCAGGCCGCAACCGATATCGACAGACGGCAGCATTAACGGGGCGGCTGCGCCGCCATTCCACGCGCTCGGGAGCCTTTATTTCATTCCAGAGCGCTTGCATCGTGACATTGCGATCTCTCAAGGCTAGCCGAGGAACGAGACCGCATCTATCGAGTGTTAGTCGGTCGGCTGCTATTGCGTCATCACCCATTGGATCAACTGGTGAGCGTCCTCTGCTGAGATGGGCCCGCCGCGTTCCGGGGGCAGCGGCATGGCCGTGTCGCCCCAATGTGCACGCCCACCTTTTCTAAGCTTGATTTCGAGCATCTGTGTTGCGTTCGGTACGTTGCGGTAACGATCTGCGATCTGATGGAACGAAGGCGCAAGAAAGGGTGCATCGGATGTGTGGCAGAACATGCAGTGATGCTGATCGACCAACCCACCCGGTTCATTTGATTGAGCGCGGACTTGACTCGCACTGGCGAGGAATAGGCTCGACGCGCAGGCAAGGAAAATGATGGGGCGTGCATGAATCACGACAACGACTCCTTTTGTCTGTTCAGGATTTGTTCTCTTTTCATTACCGAAGGCAAATTTCCCCGCATCAATCTACGACTTCAGATAAAGCTCGCCGCGGCGAATGGTCCGCATCTGGGCCACGGCCGATGCGCAGCAACAACTGAGGCACGGCGTCGACGTTCAGCAGGGATCTGAGTTGATCGCGCAGCGTAGCGACTTCAATGGGCTGATTCAGATACGACGCTGTCAACCCGTTGGCCGTGGCGACCAGCAACATACGTTGGAGCGCCTGCCCCGCAGCCAGCCAGGCCTCCCGGTCGTCTCGCATGGTCGCAATGCCTACGAGCAGCGGGGAGCCCTCGACGAGCCGCTGATGGGTGGCGGGCGTCCCGGCACCGACGTCGAATACACGAACGACTGACGCCAGAAGCGGTAGTGCGAAATCGAGCAGGCTACCCACGGCCACGCCATACGCCGGCATGCCGTCGGAGTGCCGGCGCGGGTGAATCCAGCTTGCGAGTTCACGGCGAAAGCGTGGATCGGCAAACTGCATGCGGTCGGCTTCCGCGATCAACTGCGCGATGGACTGGCGGGAAGATTCTTCATCTACGCAGATTGCAATGGCACCTTCCGCCTCGCAGGCATCGATCATCCCGTTTTTGAAGGATTCGGCGATGGGTTCATTAGCAAACGGCGAGCGGGTTGTCACGCGTTTCGTTATGGCACAGAACAGATTCGCCAGGGACGGGTCGTGGGGACCTGTAGTGGTGACCTTGATACGCGCGACGACATCGGGATCAAAGTCGGACGGGAAAACCCTGATCGACCAGGCGAGTCCGAAATGGCTCAGCGCGACGCGCAAATTGAATAAGGCCGCACCACAACTGATCAGCATCTCGCGATCGAAAGGATCGACGACGGGTAACGCGCGTGTGCGGTCGGCGCAGAGGTGGACGGTGTCCCCGTCCACGATGAACCGCCAGGGTTGCGCGTTGTGATTCGAGGGTGCAAGCACGGCATATTGCAGTGCGAAGCGGATCTGTTCCTTCATCGGCGCGAGGGCGTCGAACAGGTGCTCGTCGATCTGCCAGGCAGAGGTGGACACGGGCGCGCTCATGGGACTCTTCCTTTCGATCCTTGATGGACTTCTCTTCATCGTGGCACGCAACGTTGGGGAACATTTGAGGCAGGTCAATCTTCTGGCGATGCATTGAGGCGAGGCGGGAGCAGCGTAAAAGCGTCAACCCGCAGGTGCGGCGGCACGCGTGTGCAGACGGGTGCCGAGTGAGGGACTCCCCCGCAATGGTATTCGAGGACAGGGCCGTGGCAACAAGGCGCCTGGCAGAAGTCAGGCGCATCTGGGGCATCGGCGAATCAAACTCTTGCGAGCCCGTCCGGGTCCGTGATCTTCACCGTCTTGCCGTTCGCGCAGACGAGACGGTCGCGCTGAAACCTGGAGAACATCCGGCTGACGGTTTCCAGCTTCATCCCAAGGTAACAGCCGATCTCTTCACGCGTCATGCGCAGATTGAACTCAGCGGCTGAAAAACCGCGCCTCTTGAACCGCTTCGAGAGATTGAGGAGAAACGCCGCTAAACGCTGTTCGGCGGACATGGTGCCAAGCAACATCATTTGCCCAGACTCGCGGACGATTTCGCTGCTCATCATCTGATAGATATGATGCTGCATCGGCCGCAACTCGCGGCACAGTACTTCGAGTTTGGCAAACGGGATGATGCAGACGACGCTGTCTTCGAGCGCGATTGCATCGCAGTTGTGCTGACCTGCACATACGCCATCGAGACCCAGCGCTTCGCCAGCGATCTGGAAGCCTGTCACGTGCTCGCGACCATCACGATGCATCACGACGGTTTTGAAGGATCCAACCCGGATCGCGTAGATGCTTTGAAATCCGTCACCGGCGCGATACAGCGTGTCGCCACGCTTGACGGAGCGGCTCGAATAGATGACGGTATCCAGTTTCGCCAGATCCTCAGCGCTCAATTCGGGCGGCATGCAGATTGAACGCATCGAGCACGTGGAGCAGCGGACTGTGCCTTGCCTTGACTCCGTGTCATTGGTGGCCGGTTGAATGGGAATGACGTTAGTGTGCCGCGCGGGAAACCGATCGGGCATGTGGGCAGTCGGCGAAAGCATCATCGTCTCCTCTTTGCTCAGTTGTGCGCGCGTGACGCGTTAATGATCGAGGCAGTTGTACGGAGCGCCTTGGTGTGCGCGGATACCTCGCACAGGAGAGGTGTCCCTGCTGTTGCGAGCAATCGTTGTTAGTTGGGTGTTGTGTTCAGGACGAGCGCGGCGCAAAGGTAACGCAATCGCACTTGGCATGTCAGTCGTGGTACCGACATGACCTTCTCCATGTGAACCAGTATCGGCGGACGTATCTCAAAAATACATCGGTGTTGCTTTAAGACGAGATAGGAATGCCGGCAGTGCTGTAGGAAAAATCCTAGTCAGATTGGCACGGGCGTGCGATCTTCAGAGGTCGTCCTCGTCGTCGATGAGCTTGTTGCGTATTGCATAGCGTACGAGGGCGTTTTCGTTGGGCATCTCCATCTTCTCGAGGATGCGGGTCTTGTGGGTGCTGACGGTCTTGACGCTCAGGCAGAGCTCATTTGCAATCTCGGTGATGCTCTGGCCGGCGACGATGCGCCGGAAGATGTCGAACTCGCGGTCGGAAAGCTTGTGGTGCGGCAACGCGTCCACGGGTTCGTTCAGATTCTGGGCGAAGCGTTCGGCCATCGAAAGACTGATATAAACGCCGCCCGAAGCGACTTTTGTGACGGCGCCGACGAGCTCGGTGCTCGCGCTTTCCTTCGTCAGGTAGCCTGACGCGCCGGCCTTAAAGGCTCGCACGGCGTACTGCTGCTCCGCGTGCATGGTTAGCACGAGGATGCGCAACGACGGTTTCTCGTCCTTGATCTGCTTGATGAGTTCAATGCCGTTGCGCCCAGGCATCGACAGGTCGAGAACCAGCACATTCGCATCATTGTTCCGGACTAACGCAATGGTCGTCACGGCGTCCCAAGCCTCGCCAGCGATGTCGAACCCGCTTGCACTCCGGAGAATATGGCGCAATCCATCACGCACGAGCGTGTGATCGTCTGCAAGCAGAACCTTGATCATGACGGAATCTCTCCGTGTTGAACGGACAGCAGTAGGAACGTCACGAATATCGAAAAATCTGTGTTCTGCGCGGTCTCGATCTGCGCGACACCGCGAGGCATGTGCCGTTCGTACACGCTGGTAAGTGCAACAGTCGAATCGACGGTTCCTCGCATACGGCGCAAATGCCTCATGACGCCACGTTGGCAACGCGAGTTCGCACGACATCCGCTAGCACGGACTGCTCGATCGCGAACAGTTGCTAACCCGGACGTTCATGCAGGTCCCCGCGTGGCGGGTATCTGTGCTGTTTTACATATGTTCTGACGATTAGCCTGAAACACCCGCCATTCAGCCCGAGACCGCTCAGGCTCATATTCAATTTTACGCGTTCGGCGGCGTCGCGCAGCGTCAGCCGCCGCAGTCGGGAGTTCGCAGAATGTTCGGCATGCGCACTTGAGGTTTGGGCAGCCGTTGACGTGAGTCAAGTTCAACGGAGCGAGCAGGACCACACTGTCAATTACCTTCAATCCGCGCCTTTCCGGGCAGCGGCATATTGGACGGAGGTGGACCATGTATGAACGAATCGTCGTCGCGCTCGACGACAGCGCTTGCGCGCAGCGCGCGCTAGGAGAAGCCGTGCGGCTGGCCAAACTGTCGCATGGGGTCGTGGAGGTGCTGTCCGTCGTGGATAGAGGCAAGTGGCCGGCGGAAGGCGACAACGCATATGGCCTCGAGCCTGAGACGCGTATCGCCGCGAGCATTGCCAGCAGGGTCTTCGAAGGGGCAGAGCAGGTGTTGCGCGAAGCCGGCGTGCGCGGAACCGTGCGGGCCATCGACGCATACGGTGAAAACGTTTCCACGGTTTTGGCGCGGGCCGCTGATGAATGCGACGCCGACGTCATCGTGATTGGCACGCACGGAAGGCGTGGCACGCGGCGGCTTTTGCTCGGCAGTGTCGCCGAGTCGGTTTTGCGTGCTACGCAAAAGCCGGTGCTCGTCGTGCGGCACGATTCAACCCATCTCCCGTAAATTCGGGCGGCCTGCGCTTTCGGAGGGAGCGGTGCGTAGCCCGTCTGAATGCGTGTTGTCGTGGACGCCTACTTGCCGGCGAGGCGGATGACCTTCGGAGCACGTTGTTGTCACCGCCACGCCGGGCGCCCTTTCAATGGGACATCAGCACCGGTATGGTCATCGATCCGAGCATTGTCTGCGTGACGCCGCCGAATACCCGCTCACGCGCACGGGAATGCCCGTAAGCGCCCATCACGATCAGATCGAAGTGTAGATCCGACGCGCGAGCGAGCAGCGATGCGCCCGTTCTTGTGGCGGGACGGGGCGGAGTCAGCGAAAACGACGCGTTGACGCCGTGGCTGTCCAGCCACGCTGCGACATCGATTCCGACGGGTGCCTCCGAATGCGCTTCGGCTCGTTGTACGATGTCGACCGACACGTAACGCGCCGCCTTGAGTAACGGAAGCGCGTCCGCTACGGCGCGCGCCGCTTCGCGGCTGCCGTCCCAGGCGACCAGGATATTTTCTCCCGGCGAGTTCACGGTGCCGGCATGAGGAATCACGAGCGCCGGACGGCCCGCGTCGAGGACCAGACTGCCGACGAACTTTGGGGCAACGTACGACGCTGCATCCCGTGGATCGTCCTGACCGAGTATCAGCAGATCTGCATGGCGAGCATGCAGGGTGGCCACCTCCAGGGCAGGGCCACGTGGCGCTCGCCATTCGATGCTGCGGTGGCCGGAACGCTCCGCAGCGGCGAGGAAGGCGTCGTGCGCGCTCTGCTGGCGCTCGGCCAGCTGTGCTTCGAACGCGGCGAACGACGCACGATCGTCCTGCGGGAACGATCGCCTGAATGTGTCGGTGGACACGGCGTACAGCCCGATCAGGTGAGCATCCCAGCGCCGCCCAAGATCGAGCGCCAGCGCCATCCGGATCGGGGTGTGGCGACTATCGTCGATATGGACGAGCAGCGTTTTGTAGCTCATGTCAATGCCTTTTCATTGGACGTTGCAGCAGCGGAACCGGCGGGAAGATCGGCGGCACGTGCCGGAATCATCAGCACGGGGCAGGCTGCGCTTCGTAGCACGCGTTCCGCGACGCTTCCCAGCACGAGACGCCGGAAGCCACGCCGGCCATGCGTGCCCATGACGATCAGATCGGCATGCCATTGCGCGGCCATCGCGTTGATGCGATGCGCGACGTCCTCGCCGGGCGGCGTGACCTCGACGACTTGCGGCGTGCCCGTCACGCCGCGCTTTTCAAGGCGAGCCCTGGCATCCGATGAGATGCGCTTGCCTTCTTCTTCGAAGGCGTCCCGGATGATGGATGGATCGAAGCCGGGTGCGTCGTAGGCGATCACGGGCACGTCGATCACGTACAGCGGCAACAACTGCGCCCCATGTTCCACAGCGAGCTTCAATGCTGTATCGAGCGCGCGCGACGCCGTGTCGCTACCGTCGAGTGCAACGAGTATGCGGCTATACATGGCACCTCTCCCAAGGTTAGTGCGAGAACAGAACGGGGACTGTCATCGACCGGAGGAGCGTGCGCGTCGCGCCGCCCATCACCAGTTCCCGCAAACGCGTGTGCGCGTACGCGCCCATTACGATCATGTCGCAGTCAAGGTCGGAGGCCTGAGAGAGCAGGACGTCTCCGACTGGCGTGTCACGTTCGGCGGCGACTTCGCGGACCTCGACTTTCACGCCATGACGTGCCAGCGTCACCGCGATATCGGCCCCGGGAATGCGCGGGCAATCCGGCGCGTCCCGTTCCGCGTTGACGGTAATCAGCGTCACTTTCCTGGCGTGCGACAGAAAAGGCAGCGCATCGTGAACCGCACGTGTCGCTTCGCGGCTTCCGTCCCATGCGATGAGAATGTGCTTGCCGCATTCCGTGAAAGAGCCGCTCGACGGCACCACCAGCACGGGACGCCCCGCTGCCATCACCAGATTCTCGATGAACTGCTCGGCGACGAACGACTCGGGATCGTCCAGATCGGTCTGGCCTGCGACGACCAGGTCGGCAAGGCGCGCGTATGGCGGCATGACATCGTTCGCATAGCCGGTTGTCGCGATCCACCGTCCCTCAATCTGGTTACGCGTGAGCGCTGCGTGAAAGTGATGCTGGAGCGTCGCGCAGCGGTCTTCCCGTTGCCGCTCGTGCTCGACGTAGTAACCGACGGTGCCAGCCATGACGAAGAGCGCATGCGGATCTGGTGTAAAGGTGCACAGGACGCCCGTGAGTTTTGCGTGGAAGCGATGCGCGAACTGCAACGCCAGTTCGAGACGGGACTGCGCATGCGTGCCCGTGTCCAGGTGAACGAGAATGCTTGGGTAGCTCATCGCCAAGGCTCCAGGTGTCGATACGGAGAAGCGGGCGCACACCCGCGGTGCAATTGAGTCTATGAGGCGATCCGCCGCGGCGGTTGATGCAGATCAAGGCTCGGGATCCGGGAAGTCGGCTTGATGCAGGTCAATCTATTCCGGTGATGCGCAGCTAGATTAGGGAGAGGAGCTTTTGCCATTCACCGACTGTGGAGCATTGATCATGAAGCGAGAATCCGATGCTGTTGCGCCGCTCGAATTGTGCCGCGCGGAACTGGCAGCGCCCTTACACGTGACCGAGGTTGCCGAAGACTGGTGTCGCGATCTCAACACGTTGGCCGGCCGGATATTTGCGCGCGATCGCGATGCCCTGCGCCGTGTCGAAACGGCGCTGTCACGTTCGGGCGACGGGTACGGTCTGATCAGTGCGATCCAGTCAGCGACACGGCAATACACGAACGAAAGTTTCTCGATATGGGGCGATGCATGCATGCAGATGGCGAGGCGTCAGGCGGAATTCGTTGAGGCGCTTACCTCTGGGTCCGGCGCATGGCGTGCGTTCTGCTTTTCCCCGCTGCAGAAACTGCCCGGCATCGAGGCGCCCATCGGCAGCTTTAGTGCGTGGTTGCGGGCATGTCAGGACGCGATCGTTCATGGCGCTGCACCGTCGCCCGAGGAGCATGCAACTCAATCGCCTGTCCATCAGGCAACGGGCACGGGAGTCTGACATGGAAACAGCACGTGTGGCGTTCATCACGGGCGGCATGGGCGGGCTTGGGACAGCGATCAGCAGGGCGCTGTACGATGCCGGCATCACAGTGGCCATGTCTTACTCGATGCGAAATGACCACGTTGCGACGTGGTTGATGAAAGAGCGTGATCTGGGCCGTAACTTTCACGCGTATGAAGCCGATGTCACCGATTACGATTCGTGCGAGCGTTGCGCAAAACGCGTACTCGATGAGTTGAAGAAGGTCGATATCCTCATCAACAATGCCGGCATCACACGCGACGCGACGTTTGCCCGTATGAGCAAGGCTGATTGGGATGTAGTGCTGCGCACCGATCTCGATGGACTGTTCAACATGTCCAAGCAGTTTCTGCCAGGCATGGTCGAGCGTGGCTATGGACGTATTGTCAATGTCGGTTCGGTGAACGGTTCACGTGGTGCCTTCGGACAAGCCAATTATTCGGCTGCGAAGTCGGGGGTGCATGGTTTCACGAAGTCGTTGGCGCTGGAAGTCGCGAAGCGCGGTATCACGGTGAATACGGTGTCGCCGGGGTATCTGGCAACAGCGATGGTTCAGGCCGTCCCCCACGACGTCATGGAAACGAAGATTCTGCCGCAGATACCTGTTGGGCGGCTCGGACGTCCAGAAGAGGTCGCAGCACTCGTGGCGTTTCTCTGCTCCGATGAAGCGGCGTTCATGACGGGCGCCAATCTCGCCATCAACGGCGGGATGCACATGGAATGAATCCGGCGTCGCCGTTATCGCCAGATCGCCGCCACGACCCATGGAGACCGACGTGTCCGAACCTCGCAGCACGATACTTGTGGTGTATTTCTCACGCACCGGCACGACGCGTCGAATCGCGGAGATGCTGGCGGCGGAACTTGGCGCCGATATCGAACCCATCTGTGAGCAGGGCGGGAACGCGTCGCGCGCGGGCGCGCGCGGCTATCTGCGTTCACTGATCGACGCGCTGTGCCGGCGTCGGGTCAGGATCATGCCCGCGTTGCACGATCCATCGGGCTACGAACTGGTCGTGATGGGTTCTCCCGTATGGGCCAGCCATGCTTCGGCACCTGCGTTGGCATGGCTCGCCGAGCATGGCGCACAGATCCGGAGCCTCGCGCTGTTCTGCTGTCTCGGCGGCAGCGGGGCAAAGCCTGCGCTGGAGCAACTCGCGGGTACGGCGCATCAGACGCCTGTCGCAACATGTGCAATTACCACGCACGACGTGCATCAGCGGATCGATGGCGAGCTGCGTCAGAGCTTCGCGCGGAAAATCAGGCACAAGCTGGCCACCCGGCTGGAAGCAGAATGGGGCGTGTGAAGAGTGAGCACGGCGCGTCCATCCGTATCGGACAGGGACAGGCGTCGCTGAATCGTTCACGACGCCTGTCCTCGCAAGCTAGTCGAGCGCCATCACGACGCGCCCATCGACAGTTCCCTCACGCAATTGCCCGAACACCTTGTTGATGTTTTCAAGGCGGTCGCGATGGATATGCGCACGGACACTGCCCTGTGCAGCAAAATCCAGCGACTCCTGCAAATCGCGACGCGTGCCGACGATCGAACCACGCACCGTGATGCCATTGAGCACGGTTGAGAAGATCGGCAACGGAAAGTCGCCGGGCGGCAGGCCGTTCAACGCAACCGTTCCGCCACGCCGTACCATGCCGAGTGCCTGTGCAAATGCGCTGCGCGATACGGCTGTTACCAGCACGCCATGGGCTCCGCCGATTTCCTTCTGGATCGTGGCCGCGGGGTCCGTCGTGTTCGCATTGATCGTGAGCTTCGCGCCCAGTTTGCGTGCGAGCGCCAGCTTTTCTTCCGAGATGTCGACGGCGACGACGTGCAGGCCCATCGCGATCGCATACTGCACGGCGACGTGACCCAGGCCGCCAATGCCTGAAATGGCCAGCCACTGGCCAGGACGCGTGTCTGTCACGCGAATGCCTTTATAGACGGTGACACCGGCGCAGAGAATGGGAGCGATTTCGTCGAATGCGACGTTGTCGGGCAGGTGTCCGACGTAGTTCGGATCGGCGAGCACATATTCCGCATATCCGCCGTTGACCGAGTAGCCGGTGTTTTGCTGGTCGTGACAAAGCGTTTCCCAGCCGCTCAGGCAATGCTCGCAGTAGCCGCAGGCCGTATAGAGCCACGGCACGCCCACCCGGTCGCCTTCCTTCACGTTCCTCACGCCGCTGCCGACGGCCGCGACATAGCCCACGCCTTCATGGCCCGGAATGAAGGGCAAGGACGGCTTGACGGGCCAGTCTCCGTCGGCTGCATGCAGATCGGTATGACAGACGCCCGACGCCTTGATATTGACCAGAATCTGGCCCGGCCCGACCTCGGGAACAGGGACTTCCTCGATACTCAGCGGCGCACCGAACTGATGAACGACGGCGGCCTTCATGTGACGCGTCATGTTTTGCTCCTTCAAAAGAATACCGCTGCGGCAGGGATCCACAGCAGTGACAGCAGATGGCACGCCGCACAGAGAGGCGTCGTGCGCGCGACCGCGCTAGACACGCAGCGAACCGCGTAGTGCGCCGAAGTCCGTGCGGGGCCGGCGGTGCACGGGCGAACCGTCGCGCACCGAGAAGGTTGGCTTCCCGGCATCGGCATGAATGGCTTGCGCGAGGCTAAATGGAAAGTCATGCAGCGAAGCGTTGTAGCGCCGCGCAGCACTGTCGTAGCCATCGCGCGCAGCCGCGATGCGTCCCGCCGACGTCGCGAGGCGTGCCTGAAGCTGACGAAAGCGCGGCGTCACGCTCAGCCTGTGCACGGATTCGCACGCGACCATCAATTGCGACATCGCGTCCGTCAACTGACGTTGTGCAACATCGAAGCGCGCGAATAACGCTGGCGCCTCGACGAATTCCGGCGTCGCATGCAGCGCGGCGACACTCGAGCGGGCACTGGCGATATCCGCGAGTACGGACGAACCCGTTGGCAGGTAGGGGCGTGCCAGCGCTGTCGCTTCGTCGGCCAGTGAAAGACGGTCGTTATACAGATCGAGAACCTCGGAGAATGCCGCCTGCGCTTCGTCATTGCGTACATGCGGGCGATCTGTGCCGCAGCCCGCAAGCACACAGAAAGCGAACAGGAGAGGAATGAACAGAAGGGACTTCGTCATCGCGCATCGCTCATTGGAGATCAGTCCTGTCGAGCGTAGAACGGTTCACGCCCCGGCCATTGATCCCTGTCAACCGGTTCACGATTAGAAAGCTTTTCCGGCGGCATTCGAGAGAATCGGGCTGTCGTTGATCAGGATCAGTTTTGACACGCAGCGGGCCGTTATCTTGAAGGGGTTCATGAATTCGCTATGGAGCGGAAAACGTGTCGATCCAGCATGGTGAAAACGACGGGCAGGCCGGCACAGCCCCGGCGGCCGGGCGGGTGATCGCGGTGCGCGGCGCCGTCATCGATGTCGATTTCACCGGGCAAACGCTACCCGCCGTCGATACGGCCATGTTCGTATCGGTGGCAGCCGGCCGGCAGGTGCTCGTCGAAGTACAGGCGCACGTCAGCGATACCGTCGTGCGGGCACTTGCCTTGCAGGCGACGGCGGGCATTGCGCGTGGCATGCCGGCGCATGCGACGGGCCGCGCGATCGAGGTTCCCGTCGGCACGTGCGTGCTTGGCCGGCTTCTGGATGTGGCTGGCTCACTGTGCGATTCGCAAGGTCCGCTGCCGGACGGTGTCGAGCGCCGCGCCATCCACCGGCCGCCGCCCGCGTTGTCCGTCCAGCGGGGCGCCACCCGGCTTTTTTCGACGGGCATCAAGATCATCGATCTGCTGACGCCGCTCGCGCACGGCGGCAAGGCAGCCATGTTCGGCGGCGCGGGCGTGGGAAAGACCGTGCTCGTGATGGAACTGATTCACGCGATGGCCGAGCAGCACGGCGGCATCTCGGTTTTCGCGGGCGTAGGCGAGCGTTCGCGGGAAGGCCACGAGATGCTCTCGGACATGCGCAGCTCGGGCGTGTTGCCGCGCGCGGTGCTCGTCTATGGGCAAATGAATGAGCCGCCGGGCGCCCGCTGGCGGGTGCCGCTCACCGCATTGACCGTCGCGGAGTACTTCCGCGACGAGCGCAAACAGAACGTCTTGCTGCTGATGGACAACGTATTCCGCTTCGTGCAGGCGGGTGCCGAAGTATCGGGGCTGCTCGGGCGCATGCCGTCGCGGGTGGGTTATCAGCCCACGCTCGCGAGCGAGGTCGCGGCGCTTCAGGAGCGCATCGCGTCGGTGGGCGAAGCGGCCGTGACGGCCATCGAAGCCGTCTACGTTCCCGCCGACGATTTCACCGACCCGGCCGTGACGACGATTTCGTCGCACGTCGACAGCATGGTGGTTCTGTCGCGCTCGCTTGCGGCGGAAGGCATGTACCCTGCGGTCGATCCCGTCGCCTCGACGTCGATCCTGCTCGATGCGCTCGTCGTGGGCGATGACCATGCCGCTATTGCCAATGCCGTGCGGCGCGTCATCGAACGTCAGCGCGAATTGCAGGATGTGATCGCGCTCCTCGGCATCGAGGAACTCGGCGCCGAGGACCGTCAGCTCGTACAACGCGCGCGCCGCCTGCAACGCTTTCTGACGCAGCCCTTCGCGGTCACGGAGGCGTTCTCGGGGCAGCCCGGCCGGTCCGTCGCACTGGCCGACACGCTCGCCGGATGCAAGGCGATTCTCGACGGCGAATGCGACGACTGGCAAGAGCGTTCGTTGTACATGGTCGGTACGCTCGACGAGGCGCGCGAGCGAGAGATGCGCAGCCGGCAAGACGCGGACGTGCGCGCCGCGGCCTGACGGGAGAAAGTGAACGTGCCGCTCACCACGCTGACACTGACCATCGCGACGCCCAGCGAAGTGGTGGTCGACACGCTCGCTATCCGTTCGTTGCGTGCGGAAGACGAGAGCGGCGCTTTCGGCATCCGGGTGGGGCACGCGGACATGGTGACATTGTTGAGCGCGTCAGTGGTGCGCTGGACGACACCCGACGGCAATGAACAGTTTTGCGCGGTGGATGGCGGCGTTCTGATCGTATCGAATGGAACGACGGTTTCTCTGGCTTGCCGTGAAGCGGAACCGGGAGACTCGCTGGCGGGGCTCGAAGCGCAAGTGCATCGGGCGCGCGCGAACCGTCTCGATGCGATCCGCCGCGCCCGGGTCGAGCAGACACGCATTCATGCACAGGCCGTGCGGCAGATGTTGCGCTACCTGAGTCCGCAGAAAACACGGGGAGAGTTCGAATGACCGGGCAACCTCCGGACGATGCCGGTCAAAAGGACGGCATGGCAAATGCTGCGCGCCGCGCCGCGCAGCGCGATGTGCTCGCGCGGGATGAACCGGAACCCTCGCTTGCCGCACGGCTTGGACAGATCGGGATTCTTGGCTGGACGATTGTCTTGCCGACACTCGCCTGTCTCGCATTGGGCCGCTGGCTCGACCGAATGGCAGGAACGAAGGTGTTTTTTTCGGCGCCGTTGCTGATGATCGGCGCCGCGCTCGGACTGTGGTCCGCATGGAAGTGGATGCACCGACAGCAAGGGAGGAAGCGTGACTGATACTGTTTTTGGCGGTCTGCATGGCGCGCTGGCGCTTGCCGCAATCGGACTGGCGGTCGGGTTGCTGGCGGGAGGTGTCCACTTCGCTTCGTTGCGCTGGAACGCAGCATGTTTTGCAACGGGGCGCACCCGCTTCGCACTGGCGATCCAGGTCGCGCGTCTCGCCGTATCGGCGGCTCTTTTTTTCGCGTTGGCGAAAGCGGGCGCGTTCGCGCTGTTGGGCGGAGCAGCGGGTTTCATCTGGACCCGCAGCGTTGCGCTTGCGCTTCACCGGGTCGAAGCATGATGCACTCGCCATTGACAACCGAGCCGCTGATACACGCCGGCCCCATCGCGATCACGGCGCCCGTGATCGTGACGTGGGCGATCATCGCGAGCCTGGCCGTCGTGTCGGCGCTGCTTACACGCAGGCTATCGCTCGAACCTTCCCGCACGCAGACGGCGCTCGAACTGCTGGTCGAGACGATCGATGCGCAGATTCGCGACACGATGCAAACGGGACCCGCGCCTTATCGCTCGCTGGTCGGCACGCTGTTCGTGTTCGTGCTGGTGGCGAACTGGTCATCGCTCGTACCTGGTATCGAGCCGCCGACTGCCCATCTGGAAACCGATGCTGCGCTCGCGCTGGTCGTGTTCTTCGCCACCATCGTGCATGGCGTGCGCACGCGCGGCATGCGCGGCTACCTGGCAACGTTCGCCGAGCCCACGTGGGTGATGATTCCCCTCAATGTAGTCGAGCAGATCACGCGGACTTTCTCGCTCGTGGTGCGTCTGTTCGGCAATGTGATGAGCGGCGTGTTCGTCGTGGGCATCGTGCTGTCGCTTGCCGGGATGCTCGTTCCGATTCCCCTGATGGCGCTGGACCTGCTGACGGGCGCCGTGCAGGCCTACATCTTCGCCGTGCTTGCGATGGTCTTTATCGGCGCCGCGGTTGGCGAAGCGCATCTTCCCGTTCACAACAAGCAAAAGGGACAGACATGAACCTGATTGAAATCGTCAGCATCGCCGCTGCCGCGCTGGCTGTGTCGTTCGGCGCAATCGGCCCGGCACTCGCGGAGGGCCGCGCAGTGGCGGCCGCGATGGATGCCATCGCGCGGCAGCCGGATGCAGCGGGCACGGTGTCGCGCACGCTGTTCGTCGGACTCGCGATGATCGAAACGATGGCGATTTACTGCCTTGTGATCGCGTTGCTGCTGCTGTTCGCCAATCCCTTTGTGAAGTAGCGCGAAGATGAAGATCGACTGGTCGACGCTCCTCTTGCAGACCGTCAATGTGCTGGTGCTGGTCTGGCTGCTCGGGCGCTTTCTGTTTCGGCCCATCGCGCGGATCATCGCCGAGCGCCAGGCGCAAGCTGTGTCGATGCTGCGCGACGCGGAGGCCGCGCGGCTCGCAGCTCAGCAAGAGCAAGCCGCGATGACGGCCGAGCATGCCGGGCTTGCCGCACACCGGGCCGACGCCATGGCGCAGGCTAGCGACGACGCGTCGAAGCAGCGCGCCGTGCTGGTCGCAGCGGCACAGGAAGACGCTGCCCGGCTGCGCGAGCAGGCCGCTGCGGAGATCGGGCAGGAGCGGCAGGCCCATGACGAGGCGGCGTCGGTGCGTGCGGTGCACCTGGCGGTCGATATCGCGGGCAAGCTTCTCGAGCGCGTGCCGGATGCGCTGCGCGTGATGCCGTTCGTCGACGGCCTCGCAGACGGTGTACTCAGGCTGTCGCCCGCTGCGCGGGACGACATGTCGGCGGGCGGCGCGTTGCAGTTGATCGTGCCGCGCGCGTTGACGGGCGACGAGCAAGCCGCCTGCGAAGCTGCGCTCGCCGCCGTGCTTGGGCGGCCAATTGCGCTGCGCACGCAGATCGAGCCAGCGCTGATCGCGGGCCTCGAACTGGCCGGCACGCATGCCGTCGTGCGCAATAGCTGGCGAGACCAGCTCGAACAGATTCGATCGGGACTACAGGGCGACGATGGACGCACGTAACGACACGGACGACACCTGGCTGACATCGAAACGTCACACACTCGCAGCCATCGAACTCGAAGCGCGCGCGACGGGCATTGGCCGCGTGGAGCAGATTGCCGACGGCATCGCCTTCGTGTCGGGTTTGCCCGATGTCGCGCTCGACGAACTCGTCGATATCGAATGCGGCGTCGCCGGATATGTGCATGCCCTCGACGTCGGCGTGCCGAGCGTGGTCTTGCTCGACAGCAGCGGCGGCGTGAAAGCCGGTATGCGTGTGACCCGCAGAGGCACCGTGCTCGATGTGCCTGTTGGCGAATCGCTGCTCGGCCGAGTGGTGGATCCGCTTGGCAGACCGCTGGACGGCGGCGGCCTGATCCAGGCAGAGGGGCGCTTGCCCATCGAACGCCCGGCGCCCGCGATTGTCGCCCGCGATTTCGTCAGCGAGCCGCTGGAAACCGGCGTGCTCATCGTCGACGCATTGTTCGCCGTCGGGCGCGGTCAACGGGAACTGATCATCGGGGACCGTGCGACGGGCAAGACGTCGCTCGCAGTCGATGCCATCGTGAACCAGAAGCATGGCGACGTGATCTGCGTGTATGTCGCAGTCGGTCAACGCTCGACGGCCGTGCAGCGTGTCGTCGATGCAATCCGGCAGTACGGTGCGCCGGAACGCTGCATCGTCGTGGTTGCGTCGGCGGCGTCGCCGCCAGGCTTGCAGTGGATCGCGCCGTTCGCGGGTTTCTCGATCGCCGAGTATTTTCGCGACCGCGGGCAGCATGCGCTGATTGTCATCGACGACCTGACCAAACATGCGGCAACGCATCGCGAACTCGCGTTGCTGACGCGCGAGCCACCCGGCCGTGAGGCATATCCGGGCGATATCTTCTACCTGCATGCGCGTCTGCTCGAACGTGCGGCGAAACTGTCGGCGGAGTTGGGCGGCGGCTCGCTGACTGCGCTGCCGATTGCCGAGACCGAGGCGGGCAATCTGTCGGCCTATATTCCCACTAACCTGATTTCGATTACCGATGGCCAGGTCGTGCTCGACGCCGGTCTGTTCGCCGCGAACCAGCGGCCGGCTGTCGATGTGGGCCTCAGCGTCAGCCGTGTCGGCGGGAAGGCGCAGCATCCCGCGCTTCGCGACGTGGCGGGCCGCTTGCGGCTGGAGTATGCGCAGTTCCTCGAGCTGGAAGTGTTCAGCCGCTTTGGCGGACTGGCGGACGCCCGGGTGACGGCACAGATCGAGCGTGGCAGACGGATACGTGCGCTTTTTGCGCAACCGCGCTTCGCCGCGTTGCGCACGGTCGATCAGATTGCCTTGCTGGTAGCGCTCGCTGATGGCCTGTTCGACGGCGCGCCGCTCGATGCACTTGCGCGAACAAGGCAAAAGCTCAAGGCGCTGGATATCGCGCAGGCACTTGCGGGCGATGCTGGCGGGTTGCGTGGTTCGCTCGATGCTGCGCAGCGTCAGCGCCTGTCGGACGTGTTGCGCGACATTATCGGCCGCGCCCGCGACGAACTTGTCGCCGATGCGACACCGAAGGGAGCGCCGCGATGACCAGCAAACTGAGCGAAATCGACAGCCGGATCGCTGCGGCACATCAGCTGGATGCCGTCATCGGCGCGATGCGCGGTATGGCAGCGGCGCGGGAGCGCGAAGCGCAGGAACGGCTGGCAGGCATCCGCTCCGTCGCCGTGACGGTGGGCGAAGCGATCGCCATGGTGCTGGCGGCCGCGCCGGCGCAGTCGGCGCGCGAGCCTGGACCGCGACCAGAGCGCGCACAGATCCTGATCGTGCTGTGCACCGAGCAAGGGTTCGTGGGCGGATTCAACGAGCGGCTTTGGGAACGGGTGGAGGATTTCCTGTCGCATACGCAAGCCGAGCTTTTTGTCGTCGGCACGCGAGGCATGTTGCTCGCCGACGAACGCGGGATGTCCTGCGTGTGGTCCGCGCCGATGGCGAGCCACGCGAACGACGTGGCAAGAACCGCCGGCGCGATCAGCGACGCCGTGTTCGCACGTTTCGGCGACCATGCCGTCTCGGCGGTATGGTTGATGCATGCCGTACCCGTGTCGGGGGCCCACGACAACATCGTGACGAGACGGCTCGTACCCTTCGATTTCGAACGGTTCAAGCTGGCTTCGACACGGCCGCCGCCTGTGCTGACGCTGCCTTTCGACAGGCTGCTGACGGGACTCGCAGAACGCTATGTCTATGTGCAGCTATGCGAGAGCCTCATGCTCTCCTTTGCCGCCGAAAACCTGGCGCGCATGAACGCGATGCTCGCTGCCAGCGATCACGTGGCGGCAAAACTCGAAACGCTGGTGCGAGAGTCGCGCATCGTGCGTCAGGACGAGATTACTTCCGAGATCGTCGAACTCGCGACGACAGCGGCGCGGACGCCAATGCAATCGGGCGCGCAGGGGGCATCATGGCACGGATGAATATCGGGCTGTGCATTGCTCTTGTCGGATCGGCATGGCTTGCAGCGTGTGCAACGGCGTCGCACGAAACGCTGTTTCGCGCTGAGGAGGTCGAGCTCTTCAGGGCTCGCCAGCAAGCGAGCATCGTCTGCGCAACGGCAGCCGCCTGCGATGACGCATGGACTCGCACAAGAACGTACATTGCAGGGCACTCCGCGACGCGCATCGTGCAGGCCGACGATGCCGTGATTCAGACGGCGTTTCCCCATGCGTTCGGCTTCGTCTATCTGGCCGCGTCGAAAGACCCGGACGGCGAAGGCGGCGCTGCCATCCGGCTGAAGGCGATGTGCCGCGGCATGTACGACAGCGACGGCAACGCCGGGCTGCTGTATTCGACGTGCGCAAAATCGGTCATTTCGGTGGAGGCGGGTTTCAGGGCGTGGCTGGAGAAGCGGAGCGACTGATCCCGGCTCCGCCGAAGCCAATGTCTTCCGGGCGCCCGGGCCACTCCCAGACTCAGCAAACAGGCCGCCTGGATTAGGAATTTTCCTATTGCTCGAAAGCAATTACTACGTTCGTTTAAAGTCCCTCTGATTTCAATCGACGAGGGCACCCTCGATACTGTAGCTAACCACCTGTACATCAGTTTCGGTGGCGGCCACGGACAGATTGAGGAGGGCGAGATGAACAGCCACGCCATTTCCCTGAGAGCGCTCGTCGACAAATGGCTCGCGCCGACGAGGTCTGTCCCGGCACGCGTGACGGAAACAGGACGTTTCGGCATCGCCGGCGTGCGTTTTGTCCGCCTGGAAGGGCGGGTGCCCACGGGGCAGTTGAGCATCGTGTTCTTCCGGCACGGCAACGGCGAGTGGGATGTGTTTCCGCCCGTGCCGCCGTCGCCCGCCATGGGCACGCGGCTGTTCGCATTCTGACTGCAATGGCAGACCCTGATCTGAGTCAAGCGATGCGTCGAGGCATGGAATAGCCTGATAAGCAACGGCATCGGCGTTTTGCTGGCACATTGGCCTGCTCGCAGCACCCGATGTCATAAAGCGTCTTCTCCCACTCTACCTGCGCGATGGCTAACGGGCTCGACTTCTTTTCGATCGGCGGCGCGGATGCGCATGACGGTGCGCGCGCAGTTCACGCGTGGCGCGTCGTTCGCTGGCTTCTGTGCGGATGGAGCCTGCTTGTCATCCCCGCGTTCTATGGCGAACTCACGTCGACTTCAGAGGGAGCGCTGACGGTAGCGCGAAGCCTGTACCTGTGCATGTTCGCGGGCTTCGCGCTCTGCCTGCTGTGGATGCTCCACACGAGCAGGAAGCCGAAAGCATGGCTTGCGCACAATCGCCTCGACGTGACGATCATGATCGGCGCCGCATTCAGCGCGGGGTGGGGCGCGCCGCCGTGGCAGACAGTCGAATGGGTGTTACGGCTGCTCTTCGTGGGCCTCGTGGCGATCCGCATCGTCCTGTCGTTGAAGGTGTTTTTCGCGCCCAACCGACTCATTGGCCTGCTGATCGCAGGTGCCGGCGTGCTGGCAA
Organism: Paraburkholderia caribensis; assembly: GCF_002902945.1. NCBI lineage: Bacteria > Pseudomonadati > Pseudomonadota > Betaproteobacteria > Burkholderiales > Burkholderiaceae > Paraburkholderia > Paraburkholderia caribensis. The sequence goes on along the minus strand of NZ_CP026102.1, from coordinate 1,606,537 downwards.
TGGCAGGTGCGGGATTCCTATGGCTCGAACCGAGGGTCCACAACTATGCCGACGGTCTTTGGCTCGCGTTTGAAAGCAGCGCGACGGTCGGTTATGGAGACATCGCACCCACCACACCTGCATCGCGCGTGTTTGCCGTGTTCGTCGTGTTACTGGGGTATGGCATGCTGTCGCTGGTTTTTGCCAGCATTGCGGCAGCGTTCATCGGCAAAGAGGAACGAGCGCTGCGCCGCGAAATGCACCGCGACATCAAACACCTGAACGCCGAAATTGTTCAGCTGCGCGCGGAGTTGCGGGCATTGCGGGAAAGCCTTACTCCATCGAGCGATGCGATCACTGACGCCGAAGCGCTTCATTCCGTGCCGCGAGACCAACACGGACTATGAAGCGATGTGGCGCGACGGCTTCACGTGTCGTCGCGCCGGATGAGCCGTTTTACTCGCCGCGAAACTGCGGAACGGGAACCGGACGTTTGACTGACCGGCTCGCGTACGGTCGTGCATTCGCGGCGTGGCTGTCGGCAGGCGGACACGACGTCGATTCCGGCTTTGTCTGGGCATGTGTCGCCGCAGGCGACGCAGCCGACTGCGGGATGGTTGCGCTGCCGTTCGCATCGAGATACGCACCCGAGACCAGGTCTGACAGGCGCTTGCAATACAGCATGGTCTGCGAGGCACAGTCGGGCCA